>CAZCJX010000063.1:0-16360 GCA_964499205.1 uncultured Actinomycetes bacterium
CCTGGAAGGACATGCTCGACCTCTACACCTGCACCGAGTGCGGCCGCTGCCAGACCCACTGTCCCGCCTTCAACACCGGCAAGCCGCTCTCCCCCAAGACGCTGATCACCGACCTGCGCGACCACGCCTACGAGATCGCCGCCGGCGGCTACGCGGCCAACTGGCACACCGCCGAGGAGATCGAGGGCGGCATGTGGGTCACCCACGAGGCCGGCAGCGGCGCTGTTTCTGACGGTGATGGCGAGAACGGGCACGCCAAGGTGCCCGGCCACTTCCAGCCCTCCTGGCTGTCCCCCGACGAGGTCGCCGCGGCGGTGAAGAAGAACGGTGGCAGCGAGCGCCCGCTGATCGGCGGCACCATCAGCCCGGAGACGCTGTGGTCGTGCACCACCTGCGGCGCCTGCGTCGACCAGTGCCCGGTGCTCATCGAGCACGTGCCCAAGATCCTCGACATGCGCCGCGCCCTGGTGCTCGAAGAGGGCTCGATGCCCAAGCAGGCGGAGACGGCGCTGCGCCACATCGAGAACGTGGCCAACCCGTACGGCATCTCGCAGCAGACCCGCGCCGACTGGGCGCGCGACCTGGGCGTGCACTTCGCCAAGGACAAGCCCGACGCCGAGTACCTCTACTGGGTGGGCTGCGCGGCATCCTTCGACGACCGCGCCAAGACCATCGCCACCGCGCTGGTCAAGATCCTCCAGGCCGGCGGCGTCGACTTCGCCATCCTGGGTACCGAGGAGAAGTGCAACGGCGACCCGGCGCGGCGGATCGGCAACGAGTACCTATTCCAGGAGCGCGCCAAGGAGAACGTCGAGACGTTGAAGAAGTACAACGTCCGCAAGATCATCGCCTCCTGCCCGCACTGCTTCAACACCTTCGCCAACGAGTACGGTGACTTCGGCGGCGACTACGAGGTGCTGCACCACTCGCAGGTGATCGACCGGCTGATCAAGGACGGCCGGGTGACCCTGGAGAAGCCGATCGAGGAGACGATCACCTACCACGACTCCTGCTACATCGGGCGCTGGAACGACATCTTCGCGCCGCCGCGCGACATCCTCGAGCGCATCCCCGGCCTCAAGGTGGTGGAGATGGCGCGCAGCCGCAACGAGGGCATGTGCTGCGGCGCCGGCGGCGGGCGGATGTGGATGGAGGAGGAGCAGCCCCGGGTCAACCACAAGCGCGTCGAGCAGGCGGCGGAGACGGAGGCCACCAAGGTGGCCACGGCATGTCCCTTCTGCCTGTCGATGTTCGACGAGGGCATCGCCTCCAAGCAGCTGCAGGACAGGCTCGCCGCCGACGACATCGCGGTGTGGGTGGCGCGCTCGATGGGCGAGCGCGTCGACGCCACGGCGCACCACGGCTTCGAGGAGCGCCAGCCGGCACCCGCCGACAGCGAGGCCGCACCGCAATAGCGTCGGCACCTCCGGCTCCGGAGAGCGTCAGCCCCGACCGCTCCGGCCAGCTCCACGACCGGGCGGTCCCGGCCGTTCCCGGTGGCCCGATCGTTCCCGGCCGTCCGCGCTACCTCCGCGTCGGCGGGCTGCGGATCTCCTACGTCGACGCCGGTGACGGCCCCGTGGTCCTCCTCCTCCACGGCCTCGGCCACAGCACCCACGGTTGGCGCAGGGTGGTCGAGCCGCTGGCCCGCGCCGGCTACCGCATCATGGCCGTCGACCTGCCCGGCTTCGGCTACTCGGACAAGCCCGGCGGCTACAGTTTGGAGGGCTACGTGCAGTTCGTCCGCGACTGGCTCGACCTGCACTGCGTCGAGCGCGCCGCGGTGGTGGGCAACTCCATGGGCGGCGCCATCACCGCCGCGGTCGCCGGTCTCGCCCCCGAGCGGGTCGGCGCGGCGGTTCTGGTCGATCCTGGCGGATTCGGCCAGGAGGTGACCTGGGCGCTGCGCCTGGCCGGCCTGCGCGTGGTCCGCTCCGCACTCAACCTGCGCATGACGCCGTGGCGGGTCCGCCAGGCGCTGCGCTGGGTCTACGCCGACCCCTCGCTGATCGACAACGAGGAGGTCGACCGCATCATCGAGATCAGCGAGCTGCCCGGCTCACGCGAGGCGTTCCTGGAGATCGCCCACCGGGTGATCGGGCTTCGCGGACTGCGGCCGGGGCTCGGGCTCGGCGAGATCCCCGAGGACATCACCGCGCCGACCCTGATCGTATGGGGGAAGCGCGACCGGGTCATCCCGCTGTCCCACGCGGAGCGGGCGCACCAGGCGATCCCGGGGTCGGAGGTGGTGCTCTTCGACGGCTGCGGGCACTGCCCCCAGCTCGAGGTGCCGGAGAAGTTCTCGGCCGCGGTGGTCGACTTCCTGCACCGGCACTACCCGCCCGACGCGACCTCCTGACGCCGCTCGCGCTACGGCGAGGGCGACGCGGAGGCGCCGGGCGACGCCGACCCCGAGGGCGACGGCGACGGCGCCGGCGCCGGCGTCTCGCTGGCGGTGAACTTGATGCTGTTGTTCACCTTGTCGGCGACGTCACGCATGATCTTGATGGCGTCGTCGCCCAGGGCCACGTAGGTGACCACGTAGCCGACGCCGTTGTGGGCGAAGACGTAGACGTCCTGCTCGTCGTTCTCGGCGCCCTGCTTGTAGGACACCCGCACCCAGTCGGCCGCCTGGTTGGCGATCTTGGTGGTCTGCGGCGACGGCGGCTTCTCGGGGAATCCGGTGGTGTTGATGCCGACCTCGTCGTTGAAGTGCTTGTCGAGCATGTCGTGCAGTGAGGTGCTGTCGATGACCCGGCGGATCACGAGGTACATGCGGCCACCGGAATCCGAGGCCTTGATGTACTTGGGATCGCTGTCCCCCTCGGGGTCGTAGTTCCACGCCGAGGGACCGTCGAAGGTCATCGGGAACACCTGGGCGTTCTGCTGCACGAACTGGATGCTCGCCTGCGCCGCGGCGTTGCTCGCCGACTGGCTGATCATGTAGATGAGGCCGATGATGCCGCCGATCACGGCGAGGCCGATGAGGCCGAAGGGCGCCATGATCGCGCGGCGCACCGGGGTGCCGCCGGTCTCCAGGTTGCGCGTCTCCTCCGGGGTCATGCGGCGGCGGTAGCCGCAGCGACGGCAGACCAGGACGCGGCGCCGTCCCACCGGGGTGAAGCGGTAGCCGAGCGCCTCGACG
Organism: uncultured Actinomycetes bacterium; assembly: GCA_964499205.1. Classification (GTDB taxonomy): domain Bacteria; phylum Chloroflexota; class Dormibacteria; order Aeolococcales; family Aeolococcaceae; genus DASRDZ01. The sequence goes on from CAZCJX010000063.1 coordinate 3,146, forward strand.
AAGGTCATGTCGTCGATCACGTCCTGCGAGGCATGCTCGTGGCAGTTGGGACAGTCCAGCCAACCAGTGCCGCGCGCGCGATCGAGGTGACGGAGACCGGCGATGAGCATCTGCGCGGCATTGTAGCCACGCGAAGCCGGTCGCACCGCCACGCGCTCGGGTGGGTGAAGCGGGCCAGGCGGCGTCGTAGTGATATCGTCGCTGACAGAATCTCTGTCAACGCCAAAGTGAGGTGACGAGCGTGGGAGCGACACCCGAGGGCCGCCCCGAGCGGCGCGATCCGCTCGACGAGGAGAGGGACCGGGCGAGGGACACGTCCGAGGGCACCGAGCCCATCCCGGGGACGAACCCCGACGAGGCGGCGGCCGACGACGTGCCGGCGCATCCCAGCCTGGGCTCGCCGCCACGCAGGGACCGCTCGCGGCCGGTGTTCCGCAGCAGCCAGCTGCAGGACGGTGGCGACCCGGAGGACGGGCGGCTCCGCGGCTGACGCAGCGACCTGGGCGTGCGGGCGCTGGGGCGCTTCAGAGATACGGCGCCGGGTCGACCGGGTCGGTGCCCCTGCGCACCTCGAAGTGGAGATGCGGGCCGGTCGAGTTGCCCGTCGACCCGCTGAGCCCGATCACCTCCCCGGCGCGCACCCGCTCGCCCGCGGTGACGCCGAGCTGCGAGAGGTGGGCGTACAGGGTGTAGAGCCCGCCGCCGTGGGCGATCACCACGTAGGTGCCGTACCCCACCGGCCTGCCGTCGACCACGTTGGTCCCCGCCAGCACCACCACGCCGTCGGCCGCGGCCGCGATCGGAGTTCCCATGCCCACGCCGATGTCGATGCCGGTGTGGAAGTGCGGGTAGGCGACCCCCTGGTACACATAGGGGAACTCGAAGCTGTAGCCGGTCGGCCCGAAGCCCTGGGTGATCGGCCCCGAGCAGGGCCAGAGCAGGTGTCCCGCCGCCGGCCCGGACAGCGACCCGGCGTCGCCGCTGAGCGCCGCCTGCGCCTCGGCCACCGCGGTCTCCTCGGCCAGCTCCGCCCTGGTCTGCGGGTCGGCGGCGAGCAGCCTCGCGGTGGTGACCCGCGTCCCGCCGGGCAGGGCGACGACGAGGTGGAAGCCGGGGACCTCGGGCCCCAGGGTGCCGCCGGGCGGGACGATGCGGTTGTCGCTGACCTGGTAGCGGTAGCTGCCGTAGCCGGTGGTGACGGTCACCGTCGAGCCGGCGGGCGGCGCCGGGAGGCTCAGCCCGGCGCCGGCGATGAGCAGCATCGAGTGCGGCTCGCCGGGGTAGGCGGTGGTGGTGTCGTGGCCGATCATGCCGGGGCGCGGCGGGGTGCCCTCCAGCACGGTGATCGGCGCGGCGCCGGCGGCGAGGCGGAGGTGGGCGAGCACCGAGCCCTCGGCCAGGCGGGGGCGCAGCGCCAGCATCGGCGGCGGGGTGCCGTGCCCCACCACGACGGTGGGAGTGGGCAGGCTGGCCGCCGCGGTGGTGCGGGTGGGGGAGGCGGGGCTGTGCGCCGCCACGGCGAGGACGCCGGCGACGATGGCGCCCCCGGCGCCGAGGCCCATGAGCAGCCGGGCGGCGCGGCGGGCATGAGGAGACGGCGGATGGTTCATGGGGGTTGCACCAGTAGGACGCGCGCCGCGCGCGCGCCCTTGCGGTGCCGCGCCGGGCGTGGAGTTGACCGCACCGTGGACCGCTCCCTATAGTCCCGACCCGACCCGCCACGATTGACGCAGCCGTCAACATCGGACCGGGGCGGCATGCGCACCCAGCGCGAGGAGGAGTGGCCCGTGGCGTACGAGGCGTACAGCGACGAGTGGGCGCAGGCCTACAAGGACGAGATCAACCGCTCCCAGATCTACAAGCAGGCCGCGGCCGGCTGGGAGGGCACCGTGGGCCTGGTGGTTCTTGCCGAGCCTGACAAGAACGTTCCCGAGGACCGCGGCGTCTACATGGACCTGTGGCACGGCGAGGCCCGCGACATCCGGGTGGTGTCGCGCGAGGAGGCCGAGCAGTGCCAGTTCGTCATCACCGGCCCCTACTCGCGGTGGAAGGCGGTGGCCAAGAAGGAGCTCGACGCCACCAAGGGCATCATGCTCGGCCAGCTCAAGCTCAAGGGTGACTTCCCCACCCTGGTGCGCTACACCAAGGCGTCCCAGGAGATGACCGAGTGCACCACCCGCGTCCCGGTCAACTGGCCGGACGAGCAGTAGGGTGGGCGGGGCGGCGCCCCATGCCTGAGGTGGTGCTCGCCGACGGCGACAACGCCAGCGGATTGGCGTCGATGATGGGCACCCTGCTGGCCCAGAACATCGAGCGTGCGCCGGGCAAGTTCGAGGACTTCCGGCGCGTCGAGAGCTCGGTGCTCATCGAGGTCACCGACCTCGGCGAGGCGATCACCATGAGCTTCGTCGGCGACCGCTGCACCATCGACAACGGCCGGCGCGGCAAGCCGCGGGTGCGCATCCGCACCGACTCGGAGACGCTGATGGGGCTGAGCATGCTGAAGATCGGCCCCCTCGGCCTGCCCAACTACTTCGACGACAACGGCAAGGCCGTGCTGCGCGCCATGTCCAAGGGACGGCTGCGCATCGGCGGCATGCACCACCTGGCGACGCTCAACCGGGTGACGCGACTCTTCTCGGTCGCGTAGGGGGTCTTTGGAAAGGCATGGCGGCAGAAGGCAGATTGCTGGTCCTCGGCGCCGGGACGATGGGCGCGCAGATTGCCCAGCAGGCGGCGCTGCACGGCGTCGAGGTCAATCTCGTCGACGTCGACCGCGACCAGCTGGACCGCGCGCTGGCGCAGAACCGCTCGCTGCTGGAGCGGCGCGTCGAGAAGGGGCGGATGGACGGCCACCTGGCCCAGGCGGCGTTGTCGCGCGTGCACGCCAGTGACGACCTGCCCGCGGTGGCGCCGCACTGCTCGTGGGCCATCGAGGCCATCGTCGAGCAGGTGGACGCCAAGCGCAGCGCCTTCGCCGAGCTCGACCGCGCCCTGCCGGACGGCGCCGGCATCGCCACCAACAGCAGCACCATCGTGAGCAGCCGGCTGGCCTCGGCGACGGGGCGCCCCGAGCGCGTCTGCAACATGCACTTCTTCCATCCCGTGCTGGTGATGGACGTCTGCGAGGTGGTGCGCAACGCGCAGACCTCCGACCAGACGGTGCACGACGCCGTCGAGTGGTGCATCCGCATGCAGCGCCATCCCGTGGTGATCGAGAAGGAGATCGACGGCTTCGTGGTCAACCGCATCCTCGGTGCGGCGTCGCGCGAGGCCTTCACGCTGCTGACCGGCGGCTTCGCGTCCTTCCAGGACATCGACACCGCGGTCCGTGCCGGGTTGAACTGGCCGATGGGGCCGTTCATGCTCGCCGACTTCAGCGGGCTCGACACCGTGCTCAACGTGCGCCGCGACCGCGCCGCGCGCAGCGCCGACCCCGGTGACCGCGCCGCCGTCGAGCTGCTGGAGAAGCTGGTCGCCGCCGGGCGCACCGGCCGCAAGGCGGGACGCGGCTTCTACGACTGGTCGACCACGCCGCCCACGCCGCTGGCCCTTCCGGACTGAGCGGTCAGCAGCGCCCGCCGGCCGGTCGCCTGCCAGGCGAGGGCGGCGATGACGACGAGTGCGACGGGAACCAGGCGGCCCGGCGGGGCGGGGTTGGAGTTGCCGAAGTCGAGGGTGGCGACGGCGTTGAAGAGCAGCCAGAGGATCAGCACGCGGCCGGAATCCCGCTGCGCGGCCCAGGCCAGCATCCAGGCCGCCGCCGGCGCCAGCAGCGCCAGGTCGTGCCCCAGCAGGTGCGGTGAGGCCACCAGCGTCAGCGCCATCGTTGCTGCCAGGGCTGGCTCGAACTTCCGCGCCTCCCGCGATCGGCTGCCGAGAACCGCGCAGGCGATGCAGGCGAGCAGGCTGCAGATCGCGGCCAGCGCGTGGGCCGAGGCCGCATTGCCCAGCCAGGAGCCGAACAGCCCGGTGAAGCCGAGCAGGCTTCGCAGCGGCCAGCGGTCGGTGCCGCCCAGGCTGATGCGGGCGAAGTCGACCATGCCGTGCGGGCCGACCAGGGCCAGCGAGAGCGCCCCGGCGGCGAGCAGCGCGCTGCCGGCGCCGAGCAGCGCCCGGCGGTCGCGGCGGCCGAGCAGGAAGGCGGCGACGCCGAAGAAGAGGTGCGGCTTGGCCAAAACGGCCACGGCGGCCAGCCACGCGCCGGCTGCGGCGCCGCGCTGTCTCCGCCACGACGCGTAGGCCATGCCGACCCCGAGGGTGAGCAGGCCGTCCCACTGGCCGAGCAGGAGCGTGTTGGCCGCGCCCGCCCCGGCGAAGCCGACCAGCCAGGCGGCCGCCTTCACCTCCCTCCCGGTCGGCGACGGCCAGGGCGCGGCGCGCACCGCGGCGGCGACGCCGACGCCGATCAGGACCAACTGCAGCAGCGACCACACCCGGTACGCGGTGGGCAGGTCGAGCACGCTGACCGGCAGGGCGAGCAGCGCCGCGCCCGGCGGGTTGACGAAGGGGAGCAGACCCTCGTGGTCACCGGGCGCGATGAGGCGGGCGTGCAGCGGGCCCTGGAGGCGTTCGTCGTAGAGCTGGGTGCCGTGGCCCTGGCGCAGCAGCGTGGCCCCCATGTAGGTGGAGGTGAAGTCGCTGCGCCCGATCTCGAAGCGCGACACGCCCGCCCAGAGGGCGACGTAGGTGATCAGCAGCGCTGCCGCCACGGCGCCGGCGAGCAGCGCGGCGCGGGGCGGACGCGAGGGGCGCGTGGGGCGGGACACGGTCGCGGAGGACCGTAACACCCCACGCGCCCGCCCTCGCTAGGGCATCAGGCGCCCGAGGTGCTGCTCGGCGTGGCGCCCGGGCTGGCAGTGCCGCCGAACAGCCCGTGCCCGGCGCCACCGTGCCGCCCCATGCCGCCGGCGAAGCCGCCGCCGCTGTGCGACATGATCTGGTCGAGCCGCGACGACCAGGCCTGCTGCATCTGCTGCAGCACTGCCGCCTTGATCTCCGCCGCCTTGCTGCCGGCGATCTGGTCGATCGACTGGCCGTTGCGCAGGTCCTGCATCACCTGCTGCTCGCTGAGCCCGGTCTTCTGCGCCGTCACCGAGATCAGCGTCTTGAGCAGCCCCTTGTCGCGGCCCCTGCAGGCGTGCACCGAGTCGCTGGCCGGGATGCGGCTCGACAGGTTGCTCGACATCGCCTTCTCGATGGCGGACTTGGCCTTGTCGAGCATGGTGTTCTCGCGATCCTGGGTCAGCTTGCCGCTGCTCACCTGCTTGTCGAGACGCGCCTTGAGCTGCGCCAGCAGATCCTGCTCGACGGTCTGCGCCTTGCTGCCGGCGATCTCGTCGAAGGTCTTGCCGGGGCGCAGCTGGTCGAGGATCTGCTGCTGGGTCAGGCCGGTGTCCTTGGCCGCGATGCTGAGCACCTGCTTGGCGATGCCCAGCGCGGGCGCGGGCACGCAGGTCTTGCCGGAGGGAGCGGGAGTCGGCGAGGCGCTGGTGGCGGTGAGCGACGCGCCGGTGGAACCGGGCGAGGTGGCGGCGTGCACGGCCACGCCACCCGCGGCACCGACGGCGAGCACGCCCGCGCCGGCGATCACTGCCTTGCGGAGAGGGGTGAAGATCATGGCGCCATTCTGCCCAAGGTCCGGCGAGGAGAGCCTTAGTGGTGCCTGAGATTCGCGGGAACCCGGCGCTCGGCCGCCGCGTTGCACCCGGCATGCGGATGCTGCCGTTGCTCGGCTGGTTGGCCTGCGCCGGACTGCTCGCCGGCTGCGGTGGGGCGGTCGGCCGGCCGGTGCCGCCGATCACCAGCAGCGCGGGTGCCGGGTCGAGCCCGAGCGGCGGCCCCGACTGCGTCCCCAGCGGCGAGCTGCCGGGCGCCGCGGTGGTCGCCGACCTCAGCCGGCGCGACCCCGCCGTTCCGGTGACCATGCGCGCCGGACAGACGCTACGCGTGCAGGCGGAGCAGGGGTGCAACGGGCGGCAGTGGGACGTCGTCTCCGATTCCTCGGCGAGCACCGCACTGGTGCTGGTGCGCTCTGGCGGCGTCAGCGGCCCCGGCCGGCGCGGCACCACGTGGGCCCTCTACCGCGCCGACCGGGCCGACACCGTGGTGCTCGACTTCGGGGGCGGAGCCTTCTGCGACCCGGGGGAGGCCTGCCCCCAGTTCCGCCTCGACGTCCGGGTCACCGTCGCCATCTCACCCTGAAGCTCGCATCGACACCTGTCGATGCCTGCGGTAGGATCGAGGCTGACGCCCATGGCCACAACCACCTCCTCCGCACCTGCCGACTCCACCGCTGCCGCCGCCGCCCGCACCCGCGGCTGCTGCGTCGATGTCACCCCGCCGCTGCCCGCGGAGCAGGCCGACCACCTCGCCGCCGTCTTCCGCGCCCTCTCCGACCCCACCCGCGTCCAGATGCTCCGCATGCTCGCCGACGCCGGCACCGCGCTCTGCGTCTGCGACCTCACCGCCGCCTTCGCGCAGTCGCAGCCGACCATCTCCCACCACCTGGCCAAGCTGCGTGACGCCGGCTTCGTCCACAGCGAGAAGCACGGCATCTGGACCTTCCACTCGCTGCGCGAGGACATGCCCGAGGCCTGCCGCTCCGCGCTGGCGATGCTGCGCGGTAGCCTATCGGCGCGCTGACCCGCGCGGGAGGGTTCACGGGCTCGCTCAGGGAGTTGCCGCACATGCTGGAGAAGATCGACCACATCGGCATCGCCGTGCCGGACCTGGACGCGGCCGCCGCGGCCTACGCGCAGCTCTTCGGGGTGGAGCCCTCGCATCGCGAGGTGGTCGAGTCCGACGGCGTGGAGACGGTGATGTTCGAGGTCGGCGAGTCGCGCATCGAGCTGCTCGGGTCGCTCGGCCCCGACTCCAAGATCGCCAAGTTCCTGGAGAAGCGCGGCGGCGGCATCCACCACGTCGCCTACGGCGTGGGCGACGTGCAGGAGGCGCTCGACCGGTTGGCGCAGGACGGCACGCAGCTGCTCGACACGCGGCCGCGCAAGGGTGCCGGGGGGCGCCTGGTGGCGTTCGTGCACCCGAAGGCGGCGGCCGGCGTGCTCACCGAGCTCTGCCAGGCAGACCCCGAGGCGGCCGGCGCGCACTGATGGCCGTGTCGGACGCGCCCCCGCCGAGCGCGCAGCCGCAGCCGGAGAGCGAGCGGGCGCCGGAGAAGCCGCCGGTCGAAACCGAGAGCGGGTTGCCGCTGCAGCCGTTCTACGCGGCGGCCGACGCACCGCCGGAGCGCGCCGCTCCGGGCAGGTACCCCTTCGCGCGCGGCGTGCGCAGCGACGGGTATCGCTCGCGGCTGTGGACGATGCGCCAGTACGCCGGCTTCGGCAGCGCGGAGCAGACCAACAAGCGCTTCCACTACCTGCTCCGCGCCGGGCAGACGGGACTCAGCACCGCCTTCGACCTGCCCACGCAGATGGGCTACGACAGCGACGACCCGATGGCGCGCGGCGAGGTCGGCAAGGTCGGCGTGGCCATCGACTCGCTGGCCGACATGGAGCTGCTCGTCGACGGCATCCCGCAGGACCAGGTCACCACCTCGATGACCATCAACGCGCCGGCGTCGGTCCTGCTGCTCCTCTACGAGCTGGCCGCCGAACGCAAGGGCATCGACACCAGGCTGCTCGGCGGCACCATCCAGAACGACATCCTCAAGGAGTACGCCGCGCGCGGCACGTACATCTTCCCCCCGCGCCCGTCGATGCGCCTGGTCACCGACACCTTCGCCTACTGCGCCGAGAAGCTGCCGCGCTGGAACACCATCTCCATCTCCGGCTACCACATCCGCGAGGCGGGGGCGACGGCGCGGCAGGAGATCGCCTTCACCCTGGCCAACGGCATCGCCTACGTGCAGGCCGCCGTCGACGCGGGACTTCCCGTCGACACCTTCGCGCCGCGCTTGAGCTTCTTCTTCAACGTCAGCAACGACTTCTTCGAGGAGGTCGCCAAGTTCCGCGCCGCCCGCGAGCTGTGGGCGGAGGTGATGCGCGAGCGCTTCGGCGCCACCGACCCGCGCTCGCAGATGCTGCGCTTCCACGCCCAGACCAGCGGCGCGTCGCTGACCGCGCAGCAGCCGCTCAACAACGTGGTGCGCGTCGCCATCCAAGCGCTCGCCGCCGTGTGCGGCGGCACCCAGTCGCTGCACACCAACTCCTTCGACGAGGCGCTGGCGCTGCCCACCGAGCAGGCGGTCGAGATCGCCGTGCGCACCCAGCAGTACATCGCCTACGAGGCCAACGCCGGCAACGTCGCCGACCCCATGGGCGGCTCCTACCTGGTGGAGTCGCTGACCTCGCGGCTGGTGGAGGCGTCGCGCGAGCTGATGTCGCGCGTCGACGAGCTGGGCGGCGCGGTGCGCGCCATCGAGAGCGGCTTCTACCAGCGCGAGATCCAGGAATCCGCGTACCGCCACCAGCAGCTCGTCGAGCACGGGCAGCGCATCGTCGTCGGCGTCAACAAGTTCACCGAGACGTCGCAGCAGGAGGTGGAGATCCTTCGCGTCGGCGCCGAGCTCGAGGAGGAGCAGGTGCGCCGCGTCCGCGAGGTGCGCGCCGGGCGCGACCAGTCACGCGTCGACACCGCGCTCGCCGCCCTGCGCACTGCCGCCGAGGGCAGCGACAACCTGCTGCCCCACATGCGCGAGGCGCTCAGCCACTACGCCACCGTCGGCGAGGTCTGCAACACCCTGCGCGCGGTGTTCGGCGTCTACCACTCCAGCGCGCTGTTCTAGCGCATCCGGCGCTTGGCCGACTCCGAGTACGCCGCGGCGCGCGCGTGCAGGATGGGGTCGGCGGAGCATTCGATGCCGTCGACGACGTGGGTGGGGTCGAAGACCACGATGGTGCCGTCGCGCTCCTGATCGTCGGCGACCGCGGTGATCTCCAGGCGGCCGAGGTCGACGGTGTGGCGCTCGGTGGGCCAGGCAACGGTGGGATCGTCGACGGCGTCGTCGGGTGAGGCGATGATCGCGGACAGGCGGAAGCCCACCGGTCCGCCGGCGAGGCGTTGCGCCATCTCGTCGCGCAGGTAGTCGGCGTGGCGCGCCTGCGCCTCCTCGGGCTCGATGCTCGCCTCGCCCGCTTCGGGAGTCCAGCGATAGCGCACGAAGCAGGAGTCGCCCGAGGCGTTGACGAAGCGGAAGGAGTGGATGCCGTGGAATGACGTGGTGGCGAAGCTCTGCGGCGGCTTCGCCGCCATCGCGGCCTGGACGGCAGCGCCCGCTTCGGGATGTGCCTGCAGGAATTCCAGGAACGTCGCCATGTCGGGTTGGCCGGTGGCGGGGTCGGGGGTGCGCGCACGGGTGAAAGCGAGGAACGATTCGGGGTCGCGCGCGAAGAACACCGGTAGGGTCAGCGCCACGATGTCGGTGGCGGCGCCGCCGCCGAGGTCGAACTTCACCGCCATGCCGCGCCCGTCCGGCGCGCCGTCGTGCGACGACGGGTCGCCGCTGCCGTTGGAGAAGCGCAGCAGTGCAGGCACCGGATCGCCGCGGAAGTGCGCTGCGCGGCTCAGTGCCGGCGCCTCCGTCGACGCGGTGAAGGTGCCCGAGTAGTACGACCCCTTGGCATGTGCCGCGCGGCACCCGGGATGCACGCCGTACAGGCCGTTCAGCGTGTCGATCATCCGCACGGCCAGGTCCTCGTCGACCATGCTCATCGCCGTTTCTTCCTCCGCAGGAAATCGCGAATGCTCTCGCGCGCGTTGTCGCGGATCTCCGGCCCGTGGGTGAAGGCGGCGATCTCGTACTCCGCCTCGCCGAGCCGGTCGGCGGTGTCCTGGTTCAGCTCGGGATCAGTGCAGAACGACGCGTAGGACCAGGCCATGCGCGACCGCCAGTTGAAGATCGAGTCGCCGGTGATCAGCACCCCGCTCGGCTCGTGCAGGAACGCGCAATGCCCCGGCGTGTGTCCCGGTGTGTGCAGCACGCGCAGGCCGCCGGCGACGTCGATGAGGTCGCCGTCGCGGAAGGTCGACGACGCGTCCACCACCTGCAGCTTCGCCGGCCGGCTGAGCAAGCGGTAGAGCGGGTTGCGCCCCTGGTACGACGGCGTGCGGCCACGGCGGAGGTACGGCGCCTCGATCTCGTGTGCCGCCAGCGGTGCGTTGGTGCGACCCACGATGCCCGCCGCCCCGCCGGCGTGGTCGAAGTGCGCGTGGGTGAGCAGGATGCGCCCGACCTGCTCGGGCCGCCTGCCCAGCGCCGCCAGCCCGGCGACGATGCGCGCCGGCCCGCGCCCCTTGATGCCCGCGTCGACCGCGGTCAGGCTGCCGTCGGGCTCCTCGAAGAGGAAGGAGTTGACGGCGCTGGCGCCGATGGTGGGGATGCGCCAGATGCCCGGGGCGAGCAGGACCGGCTGGGCCATGGAAGCGGAAGCGTGGCACAGTCTCCCGCCTCTTGTCAGAAACGCCTCCAGTAGAGGGCGTAGCGGCACTCGACGGCCAGCCCGTCGTGCTCGGCGATGATCGCTGCGGCCAGCTCGGGCGGGAACTCGATGCGCACCACCGCCTCGAAGTCCGGGCGCGAGCCGAACTGCCACCGGCTGGGCACGCTCACCCGTTCGAAGCCCTGCCGTCGCCAGAAGTTCTCGACCACCGCAGCCGAGTGCACCGGCGCCCACGTGGATCGCGCCAGCCACGACGCGAAGGTGCCGCCGCGCAGGTCGTTGTCGACCACGAAGAGCACACCGCCGCGACGCAGCACGCGGGCGCACTCGGCGATGCCCGCCTCGCACCCCGGGCCGAAGAAGTACGCGAAGCGCGCCTGCACGATGTCGACCGACGCGTCCTCCAGCGGCATCCGCTCTGCCGACCCGCGCAGCACCGACACGTTGCGCAGCCCGAGCGCCGCGCATCGCCGCTGCGCCCGCCGCCGCGTCGCACCGTGCGGCTCCACGCCGACCACGCGCCGCGCCGTGGCGGCGAAGCGCGGCAGGTGGAACCCCGTGCCGCAGCCGAGGTCGACGACGTCGAGCCCCGCCCAGTCCCGCACCGCGCGCATCGCCGCCTCGAGCCGCCCCTCGGGGTCGGCGGCGCGGTTCTCCACCTCGTAGACGTCCGGCGTCTCCTGGATGTTGGGCGCGGGGTGGACGCCGGGCAGCGGCTCGGATTCAGGCATGGCCGACAGCCCTCAGGGTAACGGTGCTCGCCGTGAAAGGCCGGTCGGCCCCGCGGGCCTGCCGACCTGGCCGGCGCGCCGTCGGCTACCCTTGCCGTCGCACATGGCCCGATCCACCAAGCCCGGCATCCCGCCCGCGGGGGCCGGCGACCGTCCCAAGCTGAGCGCGGGCGACCTGCGCCAGGCCGCCGCGGCCTCCAACGGAGCGGCGGCCGGGGTCCCCGGCAGCGTCACCGAGCGCAAGATCAACCTGCTGCGCAAGCGGCGCTACGACGCGGTGCACCGCGGCGGCGCCGCCGAGAAGTCGCAACACCGCAAGGGCAAGCTCACCGCCCGCGAGCGCATCGAGCGCCTGCTCGACCCCGGCAGCTTCGTCGAGATGGACGCCTTCGCCATGCACCGCAACAGCAACTTCGGCATGGAGGAGAAGCGCGTCCGCGGCGACGGGGTGGTCACCGGCTGGGGGACCATCGAAGGCCGCCAGGTGTTCGTCTTCAGCCACGACGCCAGCGTCTTCGGCGGCTCGCTCGGCGAGGTCTTCGCCGAGAAGGTCACCAAGATCATGGACCTCGCCGCCCGCACCGGCTCGCCGTGCATCGGCATCAACGACTCCGGCGGCGCGCGCATCCAGGAGGGCGTGGTCTCGCTGGCCGGCTACGCCGAGATCTTCTACCGCAACGTCGAGTCCAGCGGCGTCATCCCGCAGATCTCGCTGATCGTCGGGCCCTGCACCGGCGGTGCGGTGTACTCGCCGGCGATGACCGACTTCATCTGCATGGTGCGCAAGGTCGGCTACATGTTCATCACCGGTCCCGACGTCATCAAGGTGACCACCGGCGAGCAGGTCACCTTCGAGGAGCTGGGCGGCGCCGACGTGCACAACCAGCGCAGCGGCGTGGCCCACTTCATGGCCGACACCGAGGACGAGTCCTTCGCGCAGATCCGCGAGCTGCTCAGCTACCTGCCCAGCAACAACCGGCAGAAGCCGCCCCACCGTCCCACACTCGACGACCCGCACCGCGCCGACGCCGAGCTGCAGTCGATCATCCCCGACAACCCCAACCAGCCCTACGACATGCGCACGGTGATCACCCACGTGGTCGACGAGGGCAAATTCCTCGAGGTGATGCCGTACCACGCCGCCAACCTGATCACCGGGTTCGCGCGGCTCGACGGGCACAGCGTCGGCGTCGTCGGCAACCAGCCGCGCGTGCTCGCCGGCGCGCTCGACATCGAGGCCTCGATCAAGGGCGCGCGCTTCGTGCGCTTCTGCGACGCCTTCAACATCCCGCTGGTCACCTTCGTCGACGTGCCGGGATTCCTGCCCGGCACCGACCAGGAGTACGGCGGCATCATCCGCCACGGCGCCAAGCTGCTCTACGCCTACTGCGAAGCCACCGTGCCCAAGCTGACGGTGATCACCCGCAAGGCCTACGGCGGCGCCTACGACGTCATGTGCAGCAAGCACATCCGCGCCGACTACAACGTCGCCTGGCCGACCGCGGAGATCGCGGTGATGGGTCCGCAGGGCGCGGTCAACATCATCTTCAAGCGCGAGATCGCGTCGTCGCCCAACCCCGCGCAGCGCGCCGCCGAGCTGATCGAGCAGTACAAGGAGCAGTTCGCCAACCCGTACTACGCGGCCGAGCGCGGTTACGTCGACGACGTCATCGAGCCCAAGCAGACGCGCGAGGTGCTGATCCGCGCGCTGGCCATGACCCTCGACAAGCAGGTGGAGCGCCCCAAGCGCAAGCACGGCAACATCCCGCTCTGACCGCCCGGTCAGGGGATTCTGCCGAGAGTGGCGAGATTTCACGGACTCATTTGCCGAGTCCGGCCATATACTCTGCGCCCTCCCCCGAGCACGCACATCGCACAACGGGGGCCGACGGACGGGAGGACGCCCACGATGGCAGACGACACGCGGCGCCGGATGGGGGGATTGGGCTGGGTTCGCGACCTGCCCGACCCGCGCGATCACATGTTCTCGGTGGAGCTCGACACGCTCAAGGCCCTGCCCACCTCCGTGGACCTGCGGCCGCAGTGCCCGCCGGTGTACGACCAGGGCCGCATCGGCAGCTGCA
>CAZCJX010000064.1:0-6408 GCA_964499205.1 uncultured Actinomycetes bacterium
GCTCGGCTTCGGCTGGGAGGACGTGCACGAGGAGGCGCACCGCCTGGAGCACGCCCTCTCGCCCCAGGTCACTGAGCGGCTTGCCGCCTTCCTCGGCCACCCCGAGACCTGCCCGCACGGCCACCCGATCATGGAGGACGGCGCCGCCGAGCCCGACCTCGCCCTGCAGCCGCTCACCACCCTGCCCGCCGCGGCCAGCGGCGTGGTCCGCCGCATCGCCCACGAGGACCACGCCCTGCTCGCCGCCCTCAACCAGCTGGGCATCCACATCGGCACCGCGGTGCGGGCCCTCGGCGGCGACTCCCCCGTGCGGGTCACCATCGACGGCGCCCGCGTCTCCGTGCCGCGGGAGGTCGCCACCGAGGTCCTGGTCGAGCCGACCCCCGCCTGAGCGGCTAGGTCCGGGCCATCTCCCGCAGCGGGGGCACGTACTTCGACGCCGCCGCGCCGGCCTTGCGCATCGCCGACATGCCCGCGCTGACCTCGATCAGCTTGGTGGTCTTGGCGTGGACGATGGCGCCGCCGGCGGCCACGGCGAGGGCGAAGGCGGCCATCGCCTCGTCGTCGGGGAGGTCGAGGACGGCGACGACGTCGTGCTCGCCGAAGGCGTAGTAGAGGGACTCGATGCGCCCGCCCAGCTCTTTGGCCAGCGGCTCGACGCGCTGGTTGGGGTCACGGGGGTCGTTGATCTGCGTCTTCCAGGAAGGCGCGGTGTAGGCGGCTTGATAGAGGTACCGAGCCATGCCGTTTCTCCCCGGCCGCCCCGCGGCGCAGGCCGCGATCGTCGACGGCCACCCGGCGGGCTGCACTCCACCGGAAGGCGCATGCTGCGCCTTCGCCGAGACGGAGTCCAGGGGGTCCGCCGGCGCTGCGCGCTAGCCGGCGAAGCGGTAGCCGATGCCCGGGACGCTGTGGATGTAGGTCGGCTTCTCGGCCTCGGGCTCGATCTTGCGGCGCAGCCGGTAGACGTGGGCGTCGACGGTGCGGGTCTCGATCTCGACCTCGTAGCCCCACACCCGGCGCAGCAGCTCGCCGCGGCTCATCACCTGGCCCGGCCGCGAGGCCAGCAGCGCCAGCAGGTTGAACTCGGTGAGGGTGAGCATCACCTCCTCGCCGTCGCGGAACACCTGGCGGCGGCCGAGGTCGATGACCAGCCCGGGGAACTCGAAGCGGTCGCGGGGCGCCTCCTGGGCGGAGATCTCGCTGCGGCGGAGGTGGGCGCCGATGCGGGCCATCAGCTCGCGCACCTCGAAGGGCTTGGTGACGTAGTCGTCGGCGCCCAGCTCCAGGCCGACCACCACGTCGATGGTGTCGGACTTGGCGGTGAGCATGATGATCGGCACCCGCGAGCCCTCGGAACGCAGCCGCCGGCAGACGTCGAGGCCGCTCATGCCGGGCAGGTTGACGTCGAGGATGATCAGGTCGGGGTTGCCCTCGCGGGCCATGGTCAGGCCGTCGACGCCGGTGGCCGCCTCGATCAGGGTGTGGTTCTGGGCTTGGAGGGCGATCCGGACGACCTCGCGCGACGGCTGGTCGTCCTCGACGATGAGGATGGTCTTGCCCGCACCCGTCATTTGCTCGACGCCTCCAAGTAGCTGGAAATCTGGTGCACGAACTTCGAGACCTCGATCGGTTTGGTGATGTACCCGGCGCAGCCGGCGGCCAGGGCCTCCTGCTCGTCGCCCTTCATGGCGTGAGCGCTCAGCGCGACCACCGGGATGGAGGCGGTCTTGGGGTCGCTCTTGAGCATGCGAGTCAGGGTCAGCCCGTCCATGCCCGGCAGGCGAACGTCCATGAGCACGAGATCGTAGAGATTCGTACGCACCTTCTGCAGCCCCTCCTGCCCGTCCTCGGCGACGTCGACCTGGAATCCGTTGCCGTTGAGGACCAGCATGGTGAGCTCGCGGTTCGACGGGTTGTCCTCGATGAGGAGGATGCGGTTGTGGGCGGCGCCGTTGCTGCGGTCCATCCCGTCCAGGGGGATGCGGAAGGAGAAGACCGAGCCCTGGCCGGGCGCGCTCTCCACCACGATGCTGCCGCCGTGCAGCTGGATCAGCCGCCGCGTCAGTGACAGGCCCAGGCCGGTGCCCTGGGTGGTGCGCTGGGTGGCGTTGTCGATCTGGAAGAACTCGCTGAAGACCAGCTCCTGGTGCTCGGCGGCGATGCCGATGCCGGTGTCGCCGACCTCGACCACCAGGTCCTGGCCGATCTGCCGCGCCCGCACCCAAACCCGGCCGCCCGGCGGGGTGAACTTGATGGCGTTGCTGAGCAGGTTGTACATCACCTGCTTGAATTTGCTCTTGTCGGCACGAACTTCCAGGTCCTCGGGCATGATGTCCTCGGTCAGCGACAGCTCGCGCCGCTCGCTCAGCGACCGGATGACGTTGTGCACCTCGCGGAACGCGGTGCTGACCTTGAAGCGGTCGTAGGCCAGCTCCATGCGGCCGGCTTCGATCTTGCTGAGGTCGAGCACGTCGTTGACGAGTTCCAGCAGATGTCGGCCAGAAGTGTGGATGTTCTCGAGGCATTCCTGGCGCTGCTGCGGCGTCAGCTCGCCGGCGAGGTTGTCCTTGAGGATCTCGCTGAAGCCGAGGATGGCGTTGAGCGGGGTGCGCAGCTCGTGGCTCATGTTGGCGAGGAACTCGCTCTTCAACCGCGAGATCTCGCGGATCTGCGCGTTGGCGACCTCCAGCTCGCGCTTCTGCGAGGCGATCTCGGCGAGCTGCGACTTCTGCGCCTCGTAGAGTCGCGCGTTGTCGATGCTGATCGCCGCCTGGTTGGCGATGATCTGCACCAGCGCCTGCTCGATGTTGGTGAACGGCTGCACCTGGCGCCGCGCCACGGTGAGCGCGCCGACCAGGTGGCGTGGCGACTCCAGCGGCATCACCAGGCAGGAGCGCGGCGCGTAGGCGAGGTCGAGCGACTTGAAGCGCTGGTCCTTGGTGGCGTCGGCGACGCTGACCACCTTGCGCTTCTGGGCGGCCCAGCCGACGATGCCCTCGCCGAGGTTGAACCGCGCCACCCGCTCCACGTTCTCGGTGAAGGGGAAGGTGGCGATGGCGGTGAGGCTGCCCCCGCCGGGATCGGTCAGGAAGACGGTCGCCGCGTCACAGGCCACCAAGTCGGAGGTGGCCTTGAGCATGAAGTCGATCGTCTCCTTCAGTTCCAGGGACGACGTGAAGAGGTTCCCGACCTGGCGAAGGAGATCGACGATGACCTTGTCGTCCATCCCGTGGCGGAGTATACGCGAAGGTTTTGCGGTTTCCGCGCACATCCGTGCCCCAGCCCGAGCCGGGTTTCCTGACAGTGGTCGTCAGCCTGCCGAGGGGGGCGGCCTGAGCTCGCTGAGTGGCCGGAAGACGCCGGGATAGGCGAGGTGGACCAGGGCCTCGAAGGCCGACTCGCCGACCCACAGGATTTCGGCCAGGGTTTGCTCCAACTCGGCGGCCGACAGCGAGGCGGTCGGCAGCCGGGCGACCAGGACGACGTCGTCGTCGCCATCGAGGGCGAAGTGGAGGCGTCGGGTCGACAGGTTGCGGCGCAGCAGCAGGCGGTGGAGCTCCGCCGGCCGGCCGTACGGCGGCCGCGGGCCGCGCAGCAGGAAGGAGGTGAGCGTCGTGGTGGCCGGCGCCAGCGTCACCGCCACAGGGATGGACAGCCGCACCTCGCCGTGCAGCAGCAGCGACCAGCGACCCGCGTCGAGCCGGCGGGAGGTGACCTCGGGGTGGTCGGCGAGGACCGCCTCGATGGTCGCGACCGCCGACTCGAGCGGGGTCACCGTGGTTGCGTCAGCCCTTGCGGGCCTTCAGTGCGTCGACCAGCTGCGGCAGGATCTTGAGCACGTCGCCGACGACGCCGAGGTCGGCCAGCTTGAAGATGGGCGCCTCGGGGTCCTTGTTGATGGCGACGATGCTCTTGCTGCCCTTCATGCCGACGGTGTGCTGCATGGCGCCGCTGATGCCGCAGGCGATGTACACGGTGGGCTTGACCGTCTTGCCGGTCTGGCCGACCTGCATGGCGTAGGGCACCCAGCCGGCGTCGACCACGGCGCGCGACGCACCGACGGCGCCGCCGACCAATGCAGCCACCTGCTGCAGCAGCTCGAAGTTCTTGGGGTCCTGCAGGCCGCGGCCGCCGCTGATGACGATGGGCGCGTCCTCCAGCGTCGGGCCCTCCGCCTGCGCCACCACCCGCTCCTTGACGCGCGCCTTGCGATGCTCGTCGGCGACCGCGGTGGTGATCGGCACCACGTTGGGCTGCGCGGCGCCACCGGGCTCGGCGGCGAACGACTTGGCGCGCACCAGGGCGATGCCCGGCCTGCCACCGTCGAACTTGGTGTCCACCACCAGCGTGGCGCCGAAGATGGCGGTCTGCACGCTGATGTCACCATTGGCAGAAACGTCGAGGCCGTTGGCGATCACCGGCACGTCGAGGCGCGCGGCGAGATGGCCGGCGACGTCGCGACCGGTGTAGGTGGCGCCGATGAGGATGAGGTCGGGGTTCTGCTGTTTGGCCAGCTCGGCGATCGCCGCCGCCGCCGGGGCACCCAGCGCGACCTCGCCGTAGGCGGCGTCGCTCGCCGCGTACACCGTCGACGCGCCGTATTCGCCAAGAGTGGCAGTGACCTTGTCGGCCTCGGGTGAGAAGACCAGCGCCTCGACGGTGCCGCCCATCGAGCGCGCCTTGGTGAGCAGCTCGAGGCCGACGGGAACCACGTTGCCCTCGAGGACTTCGGTGAAGACCCAGATCTTTCCTGCCATGGCTCAGATCACCTTCTGGGTGGCGAGGAAGTCGACGATGCGCTGCGCGCCGGTGCCGTCGTCCTCGATGACCTCACCCGCCTTGCGCTGCTCGGCGGGCTGGACGCTGGTGATGGCCTGGCCGGCGCTGGCGCCGCCCAGTCCCTCGATGCCGAGGTCGGCCAGCGACAGCCGGTCGACCGGCTTCGACTTGGCGGCCATGATGCCCTTGAGCGAGGGGTAGCGGGGCTCGTTGACGCCGGCGGTGACGCTGACCACGGCGGGCAGGTCGGCCTCGATGACGTCGTAGCCGGCCTCGGTCTGGCGGTTGACGTTGAGCTTCGAGCCGTCGCTCTCGATCGACTTGGCGAAGGTCACCGAGGGCACGCCCAGCAGCTCGGCGAGCATCTGCGGCACCACCCCGGTGTAGCCGTCGGTGGACTCGGTGGCGGTCACCACCAGGTTCCAGTCCTCGCGCTTGATGGCGGCGGCGAGCACCTTGGCGGTGGTCAGCGCGTCGGAGCCGGCCAGGGCGGGGTCGCTGACCAGCACGCCCTTGGCGGCGCCCATGGCCAGCGCCTTGCGGATGGCGTCGAGGGCCTTCTCGGGACCCATGCTCACCACGGTGACCTGGCCGCCATGCGCCTCGGCGAGCTGCAGGCCGGCCTCGATGCCGTACTCGTCGCCGGGGTCGAGCACGACCTCGACGCCCTCGCGCTTGAGGAAGTTGGTGCTGGGGTCGAGCTGGCCCGCCGAGTTGGGGTCGGGAACCTGCTTGACACACACGACGACGTTCATATGCGCTCCTGGATGGTCAACTCCGCTCCGGCGCCGCGACCTGGCGCCACCTCGCTCGGCCAGCCGGAGTGCGGTGATCCCGGCCTGTCTGCCTGAACGGGCGAAGACGACTCTAACGAGTCCGCTCCCGGGCATGACGGGAACGGAGCCTGCGGGGCGCTCGGTACACCGCTGCTACGGTGATCGGCGATGCGCGTCGTGGTCACCGGCGGTGCCGGGTTCATCGGCTCCCACCTCTGCGAGCGGCTGCTCGCCGGCGGGCACGGCGTGGTCTGCGTCGACAACCTGCTGACCGGCAGCGCCGACCTCGCCGCCCTGCGCGCCCACCCGCGCTTCGAGATGCAGCAGCGCGACGTCACCGAGCCGGGCGCCGTGGACGGGCCCGTCGACGCGGTGATGCACCTCGCCTCGCCCGCCTCCCCCGTCGACTACGCGCGGCTGCCCATCGAGACGCTGCGCGCCGGCACGGTGGGCACGCTCAATGCGCTGGAGCTGGCGCTGGCCAAGGGGGCGCGCTTCCTGCTCGCCTCGACCAGCGAGGTGTACGGCGATCCCGCGGTGCACCCGCAGCGCGAGGACTACTGGGGCAACGTCAATCCCATCGGGCCGCGCAGCGTGTACGACGAGGCCAAGCGGGCGGCGGAGGCGGCGGTGATGGCGTATCGCCGGCAGCACCGGCTGCACACCCGCATCGCGCGCATCTTCAACACCTACGGTCCGCGGATGCGCCGCGACGACGGGCGCGCGGTGCCGGCGTTCATGAGCCAGGCGTTGGCGGGTGAGCCGCTCACCGTGTTCGGTGACGGGTCGCAGACGCGCAGCCTCTGCTACGTCGACGACCTCGTCGAGGGGTTGATCCGGCTGCTGCTCT
>CAZCJX010000064.1:6508-10028 GCA_964499205.1 uncultured Actinomycetes bacterium
TGGCACCGGGGGGCAGCGCCGGCAGGAACAGCGCGGGGTCGACCGGCTGCGAGTCGATGCGCACCTCGAAGTGAGTGTGCGGCCCGGTCGAGTTGCCCGTCGAGCCGACCAGCCCGATCAACTGCCCCTGCTTGACGGTGTCGCCGGCCTTCACCCCCATCACCGCGAGGTGCCCGTAGAGGGTGAGGGTGTGCCCGTCGTGGGCGATGATGATGTGGTTGCCGTAGCCGACGTCGGACTGCGTCGCCGCCACCACCACGCCGTCGCCGGCGGCGTAGACCGGCGAGTTCATCGGCGCCGCCAGGTCGATGCCGGTGTGGAAGTGGGGGAAGCTGGCGAAGGGCGGCTCGAAGGGGTACGGCGACGGCCCGAAGGTCTGCGAGATCGTCGACCCCGGCACCGGCCAGATGAAGCGGACGCTGGCGGGATGCTCGGAGTCGATGCTGTTGCCCGGCGGCAGGCCGAGCAGGTGGTGCTGCAGGTAGTAGGCCGCCTCGTCCCAGGCCGCCTGCTCCGCCTGCAGGATCAATTCGTCGAGCTGCTGGATGCGCAGCGCGGCGATCTGCTGGGCCAGCGCGGCGTCCTGCTTGTCGGCGTTGTTGATCTCGGTCTCGGCGGCGCTGGCCTGGTCGCCGAGCTTGGCGATCAGGGTGTTCTCCTGGTCGATCTGGCCGGTGAGGTCGTCGCGCTGCTGGGCGAGCGCGGCGGCGGCCGCGGCGGCGGCGTCGGCGTCGGCCTTGGCGGCCTTCTCGGCGGCGTCGGCGGTGGCCACGTCCTGGCGCACCTTGACCAGCAGCGTCGAGCCGATGTCCTCGAGGTGGGACAGCATGGCGCTGCGCTGCAGCATGGTCTGGAAGCTGTCGGCGGCGAGGATGTACTCGACGAAGCTGTCGCGGTGCATGTAGCTCTGCTTGAGGTACTGGGCGAGCAGGGCGCGGTCGTCGTGCTCCTGGCGGCGCGCCTCGTCGGCGGCGGCCTGCTCCTGCTGCTGGCGCAGGGTGGCGTCGTGGAACCTCTGCTCCGCGTCGGCCATCTGCTGCAGCGTCTGGTCGATCGCCTTGCGGTTGGCCGCCACCAGCGCGGCCAGGTTGTCCTGCTGGTCGTGCGCCGCGGCCACCTGCCCGGCCAGGGCCTGCTTGGCGGCGTCCACCAGGGCGCGCTGCTGCAGCGCCTGCTGGAGCTGCTGGGCCAGCGGGTCCGGCGGGG
The DNA here is from genome assembly GCA_964499205.1 of uncultured Actinomycetes bacterium. Classification (GTDB taxonomy): domain Bacteria; phylum Chloroflexota; class Dormibacteria; order Aeolococcales; family Aeolococcaceae; genus DASRDZ01. Next base: position 7,715 of record CAZCJX010000064.1, read on the forward strand.
TGGGCGCAGGCGTCGGGCTGGGGCTGCTGGTGGGAGCGGTGGTGGTTCCGCCCTGGGCCAGCACCGGGACGGCGATGGCCATCAGCCCCAGTGCGACGGCGACAGGTGGGAGGATTCGGCGGCGCACGGGAGCCACACCCTATGCCGGCCCTCGCGCGCGTGGGGGCGGTCTCGACAACCCTCCCCGCCGCCGTCGCATCCCGTCATGCGCGCGCGACGGCAGCGTGACGCGGAGCGCCGCTTGACGCGCTCGCGCGGCGGCTCAGACGGCGGGCGGCTGGCTCGGCGGCGGCTCGCTGGGTGGTGCCGCGGGAGGGGGCGGCGCGCTGGGGTACGACGCGCCCGCGCCGGTGCCGGTGCTCGGGCCGGCGGTGCGGGCGACGGCCGGCTCGGACTGCTTGAGGTAGCCGCCGGCGACGGTGGCGATGCCGCCGATCAGGGCGACGAAGAGGCCGAAGCGGACCCCGAGGTTGCCGAGCAGGACGCCCTCCTGGTGCGACACCAGCCAGAAGAGGACGACCCCGAGCACCTCGACGCCGCCGCCGATCATGTACGCCTGGGCGTCGGTGACCGGCATCTCGGGCAGCTTCACCGACTCGGTGAGGAAGTTGCGGATCACGAAGTAGGCGACCACCGCGAGCAGGCCCAGGAAGGTGAGCCAGCCCCAGCTGTTGAAGCCGTCGATGGAGGCGCTGAAGTACCCCGAATCCCAGCCGTACCAGGGGAGGAACATGGCGATGAGCACGACGATCGAGCCGCCGGCCACGGCTTTGTCGCCGTTCGACATGCTGGCGAGGAAGTCCTGGTTCATGGTGCGTGGTTCCCTCTGAGGGCGGAGAGACGCCTGGCGGCCTGCACGCCAGACGCGGGAGCGGGCTGAAGTTGGCCGCATCGTAGGGGGGCCACGGCGAGGCGTCAATCTGTTCGGGGTGGGCAAGGCGACGGGCGCGGGTAGACTCGCCCGATGCCCAAGCAGTACAGCAAGGCCGAGCAGGTCATCGACCCGTCCCGCCGCTACCAGGCGACCATCGCCACCGAGAAGGGCGACATCGTCGTCAGCCTCGATCCTCAGAAGGCGCCGAAGACGGTCAACAACTTCGTCTTCCTCGCCCGCGAGGGGTTCTACGACGGCCTCACCTTCCACCGCGTGGTGCCGGACTTCGTCATCCAGGCGGGCTGCCCCGAGGGCAGCGGCCGCGGCGGTCCCGGCTACCGCTTCGAGGACGAGCCGGTGCAGGGCGAGTACATCGCCGGCGCGGTGGCCATGGCCAACGCGGGACCCGACACCAACGGCTCGCAGTTCTTCATCTGCACCGTCGACGACCGGCACAAGCTGGCCAAGTCCTACAACCTGTTCGGCCAGGTGATCAAGGGTATGGACGTGGTCGAGCAGATCGCCGTCGGCGACCGGATGACCTCGGTCACGGTGGTCGAGGCCTAGCCCGTGCCCCAGGAGCTGCGCCTGCTCACCGTCCACGCCCACGCCGACGACGAGAGCATCACCATGGGCGGCACGCTCGCCCTCTGCGCCGACCGCGGCATCCGCACCGCCGTGGTCTGCTGCACCGACGGGCAGCTGGCCACCATCTACGCCGCCGACATGCCCGAGGAGGAGTTCCGCCCCCGCCTCGGCGAGATCCGCCGCGAGGAGCTGCGGAAGGCCTGCGCCGCGCTCGGCGTCGACGAGGTGCACTTCCTCGGCTTCCACGACTCCGGCATGGCCGGTGCCGACAGCAACAACGATCCCGCCTCCTTCTGGCGCACCGACATCGACGAGGCGGCGGGCCGGCTGGTGCGCGTCATCCGCGAGTTCCGGCCACATGTTGTTGTCACCTACGACGCATACGGCAACTACGGCCATCCCGACCACATCCAGACGCATCGCGCCACCCTGGTCGCGGTCGAGGCCGCCTACCAGCGCAAGCTCTATCCCGACGCCGGCGAGCCCTGGCGGATCTCGAAGATGTACTACACCGCCTTCCCGGCGAGCATCGCCCGCAAGGCGGTGGAACTGTCCCAGATGTTCGGCACGCCGCCGCCCTTCGGCGACACCGCGGTGGAGGACCTGGAGTTCGTCACCCGCGACGAGCTGGTCACCACCACGGTGGACTGCGGCGAGCAGGCGGTGCGCAAGCAGGCGGCGCTGCGCGCCCACCACAGCCAGATCACCGACGACTTCCCGCTGCTGCTGATGCCGGCGGAGATGCTCCGCGAGCACTTCCCCCACGAGCACTACCAGCTGGTGTGGTCGAACGTGCCGACGCGGCTGCCGGAGACCGACCTCTTCGCCGGCCTCGGCGACTAGCCATCCCGG
>CAZCJX010000064.1:10128-16125 GCA_964499205.1 uncultured Actinomycetes bacterium
CTGCTCGCCCCGCTGGTCTGGGCGCTGGTGCGCTACCGCTCGGACATCCTCGGCAACCTGGTCTTCGTCCACAACGCCGACCTGCGCAGGGAGGGCCTGGCGGCGATCGGGCCCGGCCTCGACGTGGTCTACGCCGGCATCGCCCTGGGGGTGGCCGGCCCCCTGCTATCGTTCCGCCAGGCCCTGCGCGCCCTGCGCACCTGAGGCCTCGGAAGGAAACCTTTACCACCGCGTGATCCGGCCGTCGCCCGCGATCCCGGGGCGGCTGGGATGCTGCGCGCGCGGCGCCTTCGGGCGTGTTCTCTGTCTGAGTGCGAGAGGGGTATCCCATGGAGTCCACCGAACTGATCCGCCGCCGCGGCCGCCGCGGCCTCAAGGTCGCCGCCGTGGTGCTCGGCACCGTGCTGCTGGTCGGCGTCCCCTCCGCGGTGGCGCTGGTGCTCGCCCTCAACCGCGGCAGCGGCGACGAGCTGGTGCGCATGGTTCCTGCCAACACCGACATCTACGCGACCGCCCTGCTCGATCCCTCGCTGGCCCAGAAGCGTGACCTGCAGTCGGTGCTGGAGCGCTTTCCCCAGCTGAGCAGCGACAGCAAGCTGCAGAAGCAGCTCGACAGCGCCATGGAGGACGCCTTCCGCTCCTCCGGCATCTCCTGGAAGAACGACGTGCAGCCGTGGATCGGCAGCCAGATCGCCGGCATCGGCGACTTCACCGGCGGCGCCACGGGCGGCGCGATGCTGTTGCGCACCAAGGACGAGCACGCCGCCGCCGCCATGTTCGACAAGCTGAAGTCGGGTCCCGCCGGGAAGGACACCCACTTCTCCTCAGAGAAGCACGGCGGCGTCACCGTGTGGCGCGGCAGCACCGCGTCGAACTCCGCCGACGGCGCCTACGCGGTCTTCGACCACACCGTGGTGGTGGGCAGCAGCGCGGCCATGGTGGAGAAGGTGATCGACACCGACCAGGGGAAGAATCCCAACCTGGGCAACGCCGCCACCTACAAGGAGACGCTGCAGGACCTGCCCGCCGACCACCTCGGCGTCGTCTACGTCAACGCGCAGTCGGTGATGAAGGCGCTCAAGGACGCGCTCGGTCCCGTCGACAGCGGCAGCACGCCGCCCTTCGTGCAGCAGGCGCTGGACCAGTTCAACGCCTACCGCAGCTTCGGCCTGGCGCTCTCGCTGCAATCCAACGCCGTCGACCTCGACACGGTGACGCTCACCGATCCCGCCAAGCTCTCGATCGCGGCGCGCCAGGCGCTCGACAAGCCGGCGGCGCGCAGCGCCATGCTGAAGTGGATTCCCAGCGACAGCTTCGTGGTGCTGGCGGGTTCGAGCTCGTCGGGCGCGAGCAGCGCGCTGCCGCTGGCCGCGCTCGGCGGCGTCGTCGGGCTCACCGTGATCGGCAAGCAGGTCAACAGCACCTTCACCGACGTCAGCAGCGGCCTGGACCAGAACGCGCCCTCCGACAGTCCCCCGCCGCCGGCGAGGCAACCCGACTTCAACCAGGCGCTGCAGCAGCTCGGCCTCACCGGCCCCGACGGCATCGAGGGCCACCTCACCGGCGAGAGCGCGCTCTTCGTCGGTCCCAGCACGGGCACGGCACCGGTCAGCGCGGTGGCGGTGATCGGCACCGACGACCCGGCGCGCATGGAGACGGTGCTCAAGAACCTCGGCGACCTGCTCACCTCCGGCGGCCAGACCGCGCCATGGCAGGACGAGCAGGACGGCGCCGTCGACATCCACTACGTCGACCTCTCCAGCACCGCCGGCGTGGTCCCCGCCTACGCCATGGTGGACGGCTACGCCGTGGTCGGCACCGATCCCAACGCGGTCCGCCACGCCGTCGAGGCGCACCGCGGCAGCGAGAGCAACGTCACCGCCGCACCCGCGTTCCGCAGCAGCGCGGCGGGCAAGGCAGCCGGCTCGGTGCTCTTCGTCGACCTGCAGCGCACCCTGCAGGTGATCGAGAACACCCTGAGCGGCAGCGATCGTGCCGACTTCGACCAGAACGTGGCGCCCGACCTGCGGCCGCTGCGCACCCTGGTGGTCACCTCAGGCGGCGACGACACCCACCAGACCACCCGCATGGAACTGACCCTGGGCTGAGCCGGGCGCGGGCGGTCGCCTGACTCAGACGCGCTCCACCACCATGGCGATGCCCTGGCCGCCGCCGATGCACATGCCGGCCAGGCCCAGCTGCGAGTCGCGCTTGCGCATCTCGTGCAGCAGGGTCACCAGGATGCGCGTGCCGCTGGCGCCGATGGGATGGCCCAGGGCGATGGCGCCGCCGTTGACGTTGAGCCGGTCCTCGGGCACGGCCAGCTCGCGGCCCACCGCCACCGACTGGGCGGCGAAGGCCTCGTTGAGCTCGAAGAGGTCGATGTCCTTGACGCTGACGCCGGCGCGCTCCATCGCCTTGCGCGAGGCGGGAATCGGGCCGATGCCCATCACCCGCGGCTCGACGCCGGCGCTGGCGTAGGCGCGGATCCTGGCCAGCGGCTGCAGGCCCAGCTCGCGGGCGCGCGAGGCGCTCATCACCACCACCGCGGCGGCGCCGTCGTTGATGCCGCTGGCGTTGCCCGCGGTGACGCTGCCCTCCTTGTCGAAGGCGGGGCGCAGCTTGGCCAGGCCTTCGGCGGTGGTGTCGGGACGGGGGTGCTCGTCGGTGTCGACCAGCACCGTCTCCTTCTTGCGCTGCACCGGCACGGCGACGATCTCGTCCTTGAAGCGGCCGCTGGCGATGGCCTGGCCGGCCTTGCGCTGCGACTCCGCCGAGAAGGCGTCCTGGTCCTCGCGGGAGACCTCGTACTCCTTGGCCACGTTCTCGGCGGTGATGCCCATGTGGCAGTCGTCGAAGGCGCACCAGAGGCCGTCGCGGATCATCACGTCGACCAGCTGGCCGTGGCCGAGGCGGTAGCCGTAGCGGCCGTTCTCGACCAGGTAGGGCGCCCGGGTCATGTTCTCCATGCCGCCGGCGACGATCACCTCGGCGTCGCCCGACTTGATCGCCTGCGCCGCCAGGGTCACCGTCTTGAGCCCGGAGCCGCAGACCTTGTTGACCGTCATGGTCGGGATGGCGGTGTCGAGGCCGGCGCCGAGCGACGCCTGGCGTGCCGGGTTCTGCCCGAGTCCCGCCTGGAGCACGTTGCCCATCAGCACCTCGTCGACGGTCGAGCCGTCGATGCCGGCGCGGCGGATCGCCTCCTCGACGGCGATGGCGCCCAGCCGGGGCGCCGGGACGTCGGTGAAGGCGCCACCCATGGTGCCGACCGGCGTGCGCACGGCGCTGACGATGACGGCCTCTTCCATCGCTGACCTTCCCTCGAAGTTGGCGGACGCTGATGCCGGCCGACTCTAGCGCCGCGATGCCGCCGGACGCGCTGGGCGGGTGGTGGCCGCCACCACCACCCGCCGCTCTACCTGCTCAAAGCCGGGCCGCTACTGCGCGGCCATGCCCACCACGGGGGCGTTGAGCCGCAGCCCGCCCTCGCTGCCCAGGAAGGGCGCGTCGCCGAAGGTGAACACCCCGCCGTCCGAGGCCACCAGCCAGTAGCCGAGGCCGCCGAGGTCGGAGGCCATGCCCACCACCGGCTTGTTGAGGCGGATGCCACCGGTGCTGCCGTGGAACGAGGCGTCGCCGAAGCTGAACACCCCGCCGTCCGAGGCCACCAGCCAGTAGCCGTGGCCGCTCGGCGTCGCGGCCATGCCCACCACGGGCTTGTTGAGGTGGATGGCCCCGGTGCTGCCGTGGAACTCGGCGTCGCCGAAGGTGAAGATGCCGCCGTCCGAGGCCACCAGCCAGTAGCCCGCGCCGCTGGGGGTGGTGGCCATGCCGACCACGGGTGCGTTGAGACGCATCGCCCCCGTGCTGCCGAAGAAGGCGGCGTCGCCGAAGTCGAAGATGCCGCCGTCGGAGGCGACCAGGCGGTAGCCCGCGCCGCTCGGGGTCTCGTTGCCGCCGACCACCGGCTTGTTCAGCTTGACCGCGCCCATGCTGCCGAAGAAGGCCGCGTCGCCGTGGGTGAAGACGCCGCCGTCCGAGGCGGCCAGGATGTAGCCGACGTCCGGCGTGGTCGAGATGCCGACCACGGGAGCGTTCAGCCTGGTGCCGCCCTGGCTGCCCGCGAAGGCCGCGGCGCCGTGGGTGAAGACGCCGCCGTCAGTGGCGACGTTCCAGTAGCCCGGGCTGGGCGAGGCGAAGATGGTGCCCTGCATGAAGTCGTGGATGCGGCACTGGTAGTGGAAGGCGCCCGGGTGGCTGAAGCTGAACGTGTAGCTGTCGGGCAGTCCGATGGCGGTAGGCCCGAGGATGCCCGAGGTGGCCACCGTGGTCGGGCTGCTGATGGTGGTCGGGCCATGCGGCGCCGGGTCGACGGGGAACTCGATGTCGGCCGGGTTGTTGCTGGGACACCACATGTTCGGCGCGCCGGCCGCGGGGTTGGCCGGCGTGTCCGGCGGGCTGGACGTCTCGCACACCGGCGCGAAGGCGAACGGGTCCACCGGGTCGGAGCCGTGCCCGGCGGGGAAGGTGACGGTGTGGATGTCGATGGTCGTCCTGGTCACCCAGGTGACGCTGTCACCCGGTGCGACGCGGACGTCCCGCGGCAGCATCTCCAGGGCCTCGGCGAAGGGCGACGAGGTTCCCGCGGTGATGGTGACGTGGTGGGTGCCGTTGGGGTTGGTCACGTATGCGCCATGGTTGGCACCAGCTTCGGCGGCCAGGATGCCGTCGGTGTCCGAGGTGTACTGCGCTGCCGACGCCGCCGCCAGCGTGGCGGGGTTCGAGGCCTGCGCGGCGGAGGGCACCACGGTCAGGGTCGCCTGCATGGTGGGATGCACCCGGCAGTGGAAGACGATGTTGGTCGGCGACGAGGGCGCGTAGGTGATCCTCACGAAGAAGTCAGAGGCCGGCCCGGTGGCACCGGAGCTCAGCTCGGTGGTGCCGTCGAAGGCGCAGGGCGTGGTGGGATCGCCGCAGCCGCCCGGCGCGCCCGGCGGTGGGTTGCTGGGCGCGAAGCTGAGGAAGGGCGTGAACAGCGGCGGTGCCTCACCACCCTCGTCGGGGGCGACCGGCGGGAAGTTGCCGGAGTCGGTGGCCGCCGACTCGCCCGGCTTGAGCAGCGTGGCGGTGTGGAAGCTGTCGGGGGAGATCTGCGCGGCCCAGGAGAAGTCGATCACCTGGCCCGTGGCCACCGAGAGCGAGCGCGGGAAGTAGTCGACGTACTCGATGTTGTGGCCCGACGGCGGCGGCGCGTCGACCCCGACCACGAAGTCGGAGGCCGCCGCGGTGCGCGCTCCGTGATATGCGGAGCTGACCCCGCGCGACCGTTCCGCGGTGGTCGTGCGGGGCGTGCTGTGCTGCGCCGTCCCCGTGCTCGCTGCCCCGGCGGGTATGCCGGAGAAGCCGATGCTGATGGCCAGCACGCCGCTGGCGCACAAACCGTACCGAAGACGCCGGTTTGGCATGGTTCCTGCCCTCGTTTGTCGCGCGCCTCTCGCCTCGGGACAGCCCTGCGCGCGGGCGGAGTTTGGCAGGTCGCGTTGGAGAGGGCAAGACGCAATTCGGGGTCGTCACCACCTGACCGCGGGGTCAGCTCGCCAGGGCCGCAGCCTCCCGCTCCCGGCTGGCCGCCAGGCAGCTCTCGATGATGGTCTGCATCACCGCCTGGGCGCCCTCATCGCCGAGGCGCGGGGCGCGCGCGGCCACCCGCCGGGCGATGCGCTGCTCGCGCTCGTCGTCGCGGGAGTGGGGCGACAGCTTGTGCCCCTGGGCGGCGGCGACCAGCTCGGCGCGGCGGTCGAGCAGGCGGGCGATGGCGACGTCGACGGAGTCGATGGCGTCGCGGCAGTCGCTCAGCGAGCCGAGCCCGGCGGGGCGCGTCGCCGCGGCGAGGAACTCGACCGCGTCGACGATGCCGCGCAGCTGCTCGGGGCTGATCGCCTGCGCCGCGTCGCTCCACGAGGCGGCGGGCTGGGGGTGGCACTCGACGATGAG
>CAZCJX010000065.1:0-11813 GCA_964499205.1 uncultured Actinomycetes bacterium
CCGTCTCGCGCACAAGTTCGGCCAGCACCCGGTTGATGTGGCCCCCGACACTCCCGCCGGTCAGGGTGGTCACTAGCCCGTCCAGTTCCTCAGCGACCAAGTGACCGGTGAGGCGGCGGACGTCGCGAGCGCACCGCTTCGTGTAGTCCACCGGGCACCGGCGGACGGTGCCGGGTCACTGACCGTCGGCAGGGTGGGACCGAAAGAGTCGGTCATCGCCGGGTCCTCCTAACCAGGGCTCGGCTCGGCCCCAAGGAGTTACCGCTCCGCGGGGCCTCTTTCGTTCTACGATCTTGACACGCTTATCTCATGTGCTCGGGTTTGACTTTTATGGAACGCCCCGCCGCCAACTCCTCCGCGTACTGACGCAGAGTCGACCGGTCCGCAGTCCACCCTTGAGCCGCGAAGCTACGAGAAAGCGCCTCCTCCACACGGTCGACGTTTCCGTGCCCTGCTTCGCTGGCTTCCTTGAGCACACGTGCGAGGGTCGCGGCACGCTCATCGAGAACGTCGTTGACCTGGTCTTTGACCGCTCGCTCGAATGCCTCCTGGTCAAACTCGAACTTGAAGCTCATGTCTCCGTCCTCTCGAATTAGGACCACACATCTGTTCGGTCCACCCCGACTCTAGGAGCAATTCCCGTCACAGGCAAGGGGGTTCAGTCTGGGCCGTTGATCGGCGCGCCCAGTGTTCCTTGGGTGTATGACCACCAAGTGACCACAATTGGGTCGGGTCGATTACAATTCGTCCCCATGAAGAGCGTCGGCGTGCGTGACTTCCGGGATCACGCGACGAAGTACCTCTCTGGGGTCGAGCCGCTCGCCGTGGAGCGGCACGGTCGGGTGATCGGGCTCTACTTCCCCGTGCGCGCGGACAAGGATGAGGCCCGGCGCGCCCTCGACAGGATCGACGCCACAGTCGAGGAACTGCTGGCCCGGACCGGTATGACGCCCGAGGAGCTCGCCAAGGCCTTCGAGACCGAGCCACCCAGTTGAGGCTGGTCGTCGATGCCTCGGCGGGTGTTCGGCAGGTGCTCTCGCGCCGTCGGCCGCGGCTCCTCACGCACTCGTCCTTGGACATGCTGATGACCGAGCACTGCTTGGTCGAGGCGCTGCGGAATCTTCACGCCCGGATCGACGGGCAGGCGGCGGCGGGAGTGGTGGATGCGCCAGCGGCGGCGATCTTGCACAGCGAAGGGGAGAAGGCCCTGCGCGCAGCCATCGAGGTGATGCCCGAGCCGGTGTACGCTCCGTTCCAGGCGGAGGCAGCGCAGCGGCTCGAGCTGCACTGCGCGTTCAGCGACTGGCCGAGCGTCGCGCTGGCGCTCGTGCTCGGTCGAGAGTCGGACGGCATCTGGACGGACGATCGCGACTACTTCGGGAGCGGGGTTGCCACCTGGACGACCGACGCCCTTCGTCGTGTGGTCTTCGGGCATTTCTGGGAGCCGCCTGCCGTTGAGGAACCGCGCGAGCTATCCTAGGTGCATGACGGTCGAGTGTGCAGCCAGGAAGTTAGTGCCAAGTTTCGGAACAATGTGCATCAGCCTGATCGGGCGTGCCACTTCGTCCACAATGGCCGAATCTGAAGCTCGATACCGATCGACATCCGATCTGAGCACGACTTGCATTCATCAGACGTCCAAGCTGGATGTCGCGAGTCCGTGCCTGGTCTCCCGCTGAGCTGCCCTGTACTCAGACTCCTCGCTCGGTACCGCAACCAAGCAGCGTGGCGTTGTTCAGACCGACATCAGCCCCGGCAGCCGCAGCCACGTCGCGAGGCTATGGCAAGGAGGGGTGCGGTGGAGATGGACGCGGTGCGAATTGGTTCCCATGCGTGCGGGCGCGCGGGGCGGCGCGACTGTTCGTCGGTGCCGTGGGTGTGGCCGGTAGGCGGAGAGCTGTTGCGGTGTCATGCCGAGCTGCGCCGCCAGTGCAGGGAGCATCCCGTTGCTGAGCTGCTGTGCCATGGCCGACATGGTCTGCTGGTCGGCCCTGCCCTGGGCCAGCGCGGTGTCGGTCATCTGCGGCCGGAATGCCGTCATCATCTCGCCGGACGCTGCTGACTTGCCGGGAAGCCCGGTGGCCAGCGGCAGCACGATGAGGAACGCGCCGATGAGGGCCAGGGCAGCGAGCGCCGCTCGCGTGACCCAGCCACGGCTGTGCGGGGTTGTCACGTCTCGTCTCATGCGAAGGCCTCCTGTCGCCTCGCCATCGACGCTACCCGCCGTCCCGAAACACCGACAGAGGCGAAGTGCCACCCCGGCGGGGATGTTCGGCCCTACCGCCAAACAGGACTGCAACCCGAGGCTCGGGACCGCTACCCGGTCAGCGAGCCCAGGGTCCGGTGGCGGTGAGCGGCGCCCAGTCGAGGTGGCTGGGGGTTTCCGCGGGAGGTGGCCGTCGTCGTCCTGCTGCCAGTACCCGTGCGATTCCGTCGCCGTCGCCGCGACGACCAGGTCCGACGCCCGATAGAGCAGCTCACCGTGCGCCCGCTGCCCCACACGGAGGTGATCGCCGGCGGATCGCTGACACAGGCCTGACCGCGCACGCACCGAGCGCAGGACCCTGCCGGCCTGGCATGCTGCGCGGTGGCCGGCATGCAATGACCATGGGGCAGGTTTCGTTGAACAGACGTATGAGCGTGGGCAGAGCAACCCGGCGCGAACGCGCCGGCGCCCGGGTGGCGCTGGGCGCCGCGGCCCTGCTGGCGACCGCCTGCGGGACGGCCGCCGCCGCACCGCCCCACGCGCACACAGTCGCCCTGGTGACCACCGTGCAGTTCCCCGCGCCGCCGCCCCCCACGGCGAACCCCGCCACGCCGCAACCGGCCGCAGGCGGCAGCGGCGTCACCAGCTCCACAATCGGCCGCGGCTCAGCGCCGCCGAGCTACGCGCTGGTCGACCACCTCGACGCCCCTACCGTTGACGTGCACATCCCCGTGGTGTCGGTGGGCGTGGTCCACGGCGCCATGGACGCCCCGGAGGGCCCGCTGGGCAGCCCGTTCTGGCGCGAGGGCTTCTGGCTGAGCCTCGGCGCGGTTCCCGGCAACCCCGGCACCGCCACCATCGCCGGCCACCTCGACGACACCGCCGGCCGCCCCGCGGCGTTCTGGAACATCCGCAACCTGCACACGGGCGACGAGTTCACCGTCACCCGGCTCTCCGACAGCGCGGTGCTGCGCTACCGGGTGGTCGAGATCGACGTCTGGTCGCTCAGCCAGGCCAACTCCAGGGCCAACCTCACCCGCATCTACGGCCCCACCACCGACGGGCTGAGCCGGGTGACTCTGATCACCTGCACCGGCCACTGGAACGGCTACGAGTACGACCACCGCTTCGTCGCCTTCGCCGTTCTCGAGAGCTAGCTGATCCCCGCCATGGCGATCACCGGCGCGCTGAGGTGCCGGCCGCCCATGCTGCCGTCGAAGCGCGCGTCGCCGAAGGTGAAGATGCCGCCGTCGGTGGCCACCAGCCAGTAGCCGTTGCCGTCGGGCGTGGGCGACATGCCGGTCACCGGGGCGTTGAGCCGCATCCCGCCCGTCGACCCGTGGAAGCCGGCGTCGCCGAAGCAGAAGATGCCGCCGTCGCGCGCCACCAGCCAGTAGCCGAAGGAGCTCGGCGTCGAGGCCATGCCGACTATGGGCGCGTTGAGCCGCATGGCGCCGGTTGAGCCGTGGAACTGGGCGTCGCCGAAGGTGAAGATGCCGCCGTCCGAGGCCACCAGCCAGTAGCCGCCGCCGTCGGGAGTCGGGGTCATGCCGACGACCGGCGCGGCGAGGTGGATGGCGCCGGTGGAGCCGTGGAACTGCGCGTCGCCGAAGGAGAACACGCCACCGTCTGCGGCGACCAGCCAGTACCCGTTGCCGCTCGGCGTGGAGGCCATGCCGACGATCGGCGCGGCCAGCCGGTGGCCGCCCATGCTGCCGTGGAAGTGCGCGTTGCCGAACGAGAAGACGCCGCCGTCGCGGGCCACCGTCCAGTAGCCGCCGTCGTGTGGCGTCGGCGCCATGCCCACCATCGGCGCCGCCAGCGAGCGCCCGCCCATGCTGCCGTAGAACGGCGCGCCGCCGAGGGCGAAGATGCCGCCGTCCGTGGCCACCATCCAGTAGCCGCCGCTGACCGCCTCGTGCACCAGCCCGAGCAGCTGGTCGGCGCGCACCACCGAGTAGGCCGGCCCCAGCGCGTGCACCGCGTTGACGGCGTCCGACAGGGACGAGCACCAAGGGATGACGCCGACCGACAGGAACAGCGGCGAGGTGCCGTTCCAGCCGCTCGACAACGCATTGATGGTGCTGGAGATGCTGCCACCGCACACCTCGGGACCGTTGACCACCGGCACCCCGTCGACCACGTCGCGCCAGGCCACCGACGTCTCCGCCAGCATCACGCCCTGCGGCTGCGCGTCCTGCGCGTAGTCCTGGGCGACGCCGTCGCGGTAGACGTTGGCGGTGCCGGCGCTGCTGTATACGTAGGTGTCGCCGAGGCCGGCGGCGCGCAGGTAGGCGCCGGTCTGTGCGGTGAAGGCTGACAGTGCCGCGGCCGGCCAGTCGTCGCTGAACATGTAGCCGGCGCCGGAGGGGCCGGAGGTCAGCCAGTCGTTCGCCGTCGCCGTCGCCTGGTAGTGCTGCAGGATGCTCGGCGCCGCGTCGGCGAGCAGCGGCTGCGTGCTCCAGTTGAGCGGCACGGCGCCGCGCAGGCTGTCGTCCCACATGGCGCGCATGGCGTGCTGGGCGTACTGCATGTTGTCGCCGTCGGTGACCGTCAGGGTGACGTAGATGTGGTTCTGCAGCGGCGGCACCGGCGCCGCCAGCGGCGACAGCGCGGGCCGCACCCCGCCGAAGACGCTGAGATTGGCGAAGAGGTCGGCGGCCACGGTGTACACGGCATGGCGCGACAGCTGCGCCACGCCCATCTGCTCGCCGCCGTGCGCGCCGTTGGGGAACCAGCCGAGATAGGGCGCGTCGGCGGGCATGCCGGCGAGGTACTCGTCGAGCAGCGCGGCGTCGGACGAGTTGGTGGGGTCGAGCCAGACCACCATGGCCTGGTTGGCCACCGCGTAGTCGCGCAGCAGGCCCGACGGAGTTCCGGACACGGCTGTCAGCATCCGGTGGGTGGTCTGCGGCCAGACGTTGGCCAGCGCCCAGGCGTAGGCGTCGTGGCCGCTGGCGAAGTGCTGGTCGGCGAGGTTGGCGAGCACCGGCAGCCCGTATTGCGACTGCAGCGTCCCGGCCAGTGAGGGACTGGCCACCACCGCGCCCTGGACGCCCGCCATGGCCGTGGCCACGTTGATGGTGTCGGGCACGTTGGGGTCGTACTCGATGACGCCGGCGACCTCGGCGCGGTACTTGGCGAGCACCGCCGACTCGGTGGTCACGGTGTAGGGGACGCCCAGCCCGTTGAGCCATCTGTCGCTGCTCGCCGGCGTCTCGTCGCCCGTCTGCAGCACGTAGAGCCGCGGCAGCGAGCGGTTGACCACGCCCTCCAGGGTCGACAGCAGCAGGGCGTCGTCGCCGCTGCAGCCGCAGGACGGCGAGGCCATGTCGACGACGTCGAGCTGCTGCGGCGCGGCGAAATGGGGCAGCGCCTGGCCGGGCGGCCAGCTCCCCGTCGACGTCGCCGCGGCGGCATGCAGCACTGGCACGCCGAGTCCCGCGCCCACCGCGCCACTGAACGCCGCAAAAGCGCCAACACCGGCAGCAACCACCCCGGTCAGCGCAACACGGAGGCGGCGGAACCGGTGAGGAGAGCCCATGGCCGACGCGTATGTTAGGTGCCGCTCAGTGTCCGGAACGGATACAGGATGGCGAAGGCGGCCAGGAACAGGCCCACCCACACGCCGACCAGCCAGCGCGGCACCTCGCGGCGGCCGAGCAATCGCGCCACACAGAGATAGAGCGCCGGCATGGTCACCACCATGTAGTAGATGTAGGTGGTCCGCTGCCCGATCAGGCTGGACAGCTCGGCGGGCAGCCAGGTGCCGATGATCCAGGCGACGGTCATGAAGGACATGTCGTCGCGCTTCCACACCGCCAGCCCGAGGCTGAAGAGGATGCCGAACCACGCCGTCACCAGCAGCACGGGATTGATCTCGCCCCTGAAGGCGAGCACGGTGTTGACGGCGGTGACCGTGCCGCCGGTGGAGATGGTGGTGCGCACGGTGTAGTAGTCGATGGGCTCGACGTCACCCCAGAACTGCCAGGGATAGCTGGCGATTCCCTGCGGTCCCTTGGGGCTGCGCAGCTTGGCCGCGTAGTCGTCCATGAAGGCGATGTGGTTGCAGGCGCCGCTCCAGGGTCCCAGCCTGTTGCAGAGCGACGCCTGGTTGCGTTCGACGGGATGCCCGTCGTGGTACGGCGTCACGGCGCGGTCGAGCACCGCCAGCAGCGACACGAACACCACCACCGAGGCCAGGGTCATCGCCACCGGCGCGTACAGCCGCCGCAGCGCAGCGCGCCAGGAGAAGCGCTCGAACGCGGCGACGATGCGCGAGGCGAACACCCAGCGCAGCCCCCGCATGACTTCGAGCAGCAGGATGGCGAACACCGCGTAGAGCGAGAACTCCTTGATGCAGGCGCCGACGCCGATGATCGCGCCGGCGAGCAGCGGCCGCCGTCGCATGTAGAGCCCGACGCCGGCGAGCATGAACGGCACGCAGTAGATGTCGAGCACGGCGATGCGCCCGCTCACCAGCCAGAGGTTCTCGAACGCGGCGATGGCCGTGGTGCCGAGCGCCAGCCATGAACTGCCGCCCAGGGTGCGCACGAACCAGTAGAGCAGCAGCAGTGCGGCACCGCTGAAGACCAGCGCGCTGATCCGCCAGCCCACCGGCCCGTCGCCGAACAGCCGGATGGTCCCGGCGATGACCAGCTTGCCGAGCTGGGGATGCTCGCCGTTGGGGTCGGTGCCGGCGGGCGAGGCGTTGGCATAGGCGTCAGAGGCGCGCATCGGCACCCCGGCGATCACCCGCGAGGCGTTGACGTAGTACTTCTCGTCGAAGACGAACCCCTCGCCGCCGTGGCGCTCCGAGGGGATGTCGAGGTGGAAGGCCCGCGCCCCGATGCCCAGGGCAACGACCAGCCCGAGCAGCACCAGCGGTGCGCGGCGGTCGCCGAGCAGGCGCTGCGCCCACCAGCGCAGGCGCATGACCGGGTTCCCGGCGGGCAGTGCCGGGTGGGGGACGGTGTCCAGGGCTGCTGCCTCCCTCGCGCCCCGAGGGCGCAGTCAGTCTCGGGTGAGGGTTGTATCAGGCGCGGGCGGGTTTGCGGCGGATCCGCGTCGGCGGTCGCCGCTCAGACCATGCCCGCCGTCCCCACCTCCGGGTGCGCCCGCATGAACGCCACCAGCGCCGGCAGGTAGCTGCGCAGTGGCGGCGCCGCGATGCCGCTGCCGGCCAGGTCGGCGCTCGCGTTGCTGGTCAGATAGTGGGTGGGATGGGCGAAGTAGTCGACCGACTCAGCGGGGATGCGGAGCAGCCGCTCCAACCCGGGCAGCAGCTCGACGCTTCGCCGGGCCATCCGCCGCGACACCGGCACCCGCACCACGCGCCGCCCGAGGCACTCGGCGAGGGCGTCGAGCAGCTCGGCGACGGTGAGCGGCCGCGGGTCGGCGAGCTGGTAGGTGCGGCCCGCCGACTGGGGCAGGCCGCTCAGGTGGGCCACGGCGGCAATCACGAAGTCACGCGGCACCACGTTGAGCCGCGTCACCGTGGGGTCGCCGACCACCGGCATGACGGCGACCCGGCGCTGCGCATCAGCCACTGCATCACCACGTACGGCCCGTCGTACTTCTGCGTCTCGCCGCTGTGGCTGTCGCCGACCACGATGGAGGGGCGGTAGATGGTCGCCGGCAGCCCGCGCGACATGGCCCGGCGCACCTCGACCTCGGCTAGGTGCTTGGTCTCCTCGTAGAAGTTGTTGAAGGGCGCGCCGACCTCGAGGTCCTCCTCGGCGAAGGGCCCGGCGTAGCGGCCGCTGACGTAGCAGGTGCTGAAGTACTGGAGGCGCTCCAGCCGGGTGCAGCGCTCGGCGACGTCGAGCACGTTGCGCGTGCCCTCGACGTTGACGCGCATGCCCAGCGGCCGCGGCACGGCGAGGTCGTAGACGGCGGCGAGGTGCCACAGCTCGGTGGTGTCAGCCACCACGCTGCGCAGCGCGGCCTCGTCGAGCCCCAGCCCCGGCTGGGTGATGTCGCCGTGGACCAGCTCGATGCGTCCCGCCAGCGCGGGCTCGCGCTGCGCCAGCTCGGCGGCGCGGCGCTCCGCCATGGCCATGAACTTGGGCTGCACCAGGCATACGGCCCGCCCACCGGTGCGATCGAGCACGCGCGGCAGCAGGGCGCTGCCGAGGAACCCGGGGAACCCGGTGATCAGAACGGTCACGTCTGCACTCGCCTCCGCTGCTGAGCGCGGCAGCATAGCCGAGGCGTCCCGCGCGGCGCCGTCGCCGTCGGGTACCGTTGGCCGGCATGAGCATCCTCGGCAACCGCGTGCTCCGCGTCGAGGACCCCCGCCTGCTCACCGCCGGCGGCACCTACCTCGACGACGTGCAGGTCGACGGCGCCCTCCATGCCGTCTACGTCCGCTCCCCGATGGCCCACGCCGTCGTGCGCGGCATCGATACCGGCGCGGCGCGGGCGATGCCCGGGGTCGCCGCGGTGATCACCGCCGCCGACCTCGACCTGGAGGACATGCCCCCCGAGGGCAACGGCCCCGCCGGCATGGCCCGCCCCCTGCTCGCCCGCGACGAGGTCAACTACGCCGGCGAGGCGGTGGCCATGGTGCTCGCCGAGACGCGCGAGCAGGCCCTCGACGCCGCCGAGCTGGTCGAGGTCGACTACGACCCGCTGCCCGTTGTCATCGATCCCGAGCGCGCCGCCGAGGGGCCGCCGCTGGTGCACGAGGCGGCCGGAACCAACATCGTGCGCAGCGTCGGCGAGGTCGACGACGCGGTGCTCGACGGCTGCGAGGTGGTGGTGCGCCAGCGCATCGTCAACAGCCGCGTCGCCGCCTCGCCGCTGGAGACGCGCGGCACCATCGCCCGCTGGGACGGCGAGGACGCGGTCACCGTGTGGATCTCCACCCAGGGCCCGCACGACGTGCGCGACGGCTTGGCCGGCTGGCTTGGCCTGGAGCGGACCCGGGTGCGGGTGATCGCCCCCGACGTGGGCGGCGGGTTCGGCACCAAGGTCGGCCTGGCGCCGGAGGAGCTGATGGTCCCCGTGGCGGCGCGGATGGTCGGCCGGCCGGTGCGCTGGAACGAGGGGCGCAGCGAGGCGATGGCCAACGGCCACGGGCGCGCCCAGGTGCAGCACGTCGCCGTCGGCGGCCGCCGCGACGGGCGCATCGAGGCCTACCGCATCGACATCACCCAGGACGCCGGCGCCTACTGCGGGATGGGCGTGTTCCTGCCATCTCTGACCAGAATGATGGCGAGCGGCGTCTACGACATCGAGCGCGTCAGCGCCGGCGGCCGGGTGGTGGTCACCAACACCTCGCCGGTGATCGCCTATCGCGGCGCTGGGCGTCCCGAGGCGGCGGCGGCGATCGAGCGCGCCGTCGACATGTTCGCCGCCGAGATCGGCATGGATCCCGCCGAGGTGCGCCGGCGCAACGTGGTGGCCCCCGAGAAATTCCCGTTCACGACCAGAACCGGGACGACGTACGACTCCGGCGAGTACGCCCGCGCCCTCGACGCCGTGCTCGCCGCGGCCGGCTACGCGGAGCTGCGCGCCGAGCAGGCGCGGCGCCGTGCCGCCGGCGAGGGGCGGCTGCTGGGCATCGGGCTGTCGACCTACGTCGAGATCACCGGGGGCGGCACCGAAGGCGAGTACGCCGCGCTGGAGGTGCGGCCCGACGGCCGTGCCGTGCTGCGCGTCGGCGCCTCGCCGCAGGGCCAGGGCCACACCACCGTGTGGGTGTCGATGGTCAGCGAGCGGCTGGGCATCCCCATGGACGCCGTCGAGGTCATCTCCGGCGACACCGGCCAGGTCCCCGAGGGACACGGCACCGGGGGCTCGCGCTCGGTGCAGATCGTCGGCTCGGCGGTGGGCGAGACCTCCGACCAGCTGATCGACAGGGCGCGCAGCCTGGCCGCGGAGCTGCTCGAGGCCGCCGCCGACGACATCGTGCTCGACCGCGAGCTGGGCCGCTTCCACGTTGCCGGCGTGCCCGGGGCGGGGCACGGCTGGGCGGAGCTGGCCGAGGCGGCTGCCCGCCAGGGCGGCGGGCTGTCCGTCGAGCACCGCTATGCCTCCAGGGGCCCCAGCTTCCCCTTCGGTGCCCACCTCGCCGTGGTCGAGGTCGACGCCGGCACCGGGCGGGTCGAGCTGGTGCGCTTCGTCGCCGTCGACGACGCCGGCCGCATCCTCAACCCGCTGCTCGCCGAGGGCCAGCGCCACGGCGGCATCGCCCAGGGGGCGGCCCAGGCGCTGCTGGAGGAGGTCAGCTACGACGAGGACGGCAACCTGCTCACCTCCACCTTCGCCGACTACGAGGTGATCACCGCCTTGGAGCTGCCCGACTTCGAGCTGCTGCCGATGGAGACCGCGTCGCCCAAGAACCCGCTGGGCGCCAAGGGGTTGGGCGAGTCCGGCACGGTCGGCGCGACGCCGGCAGTGCAGAACGCGGTGGTCGACGCGCTGGCCCATCTCGGCGTGCGCCACGTCGACATGCCCTGCACTCCCGAGCGCGTGTGGACGGCTCTGCGCGACGCGCGCGCGGCCGCGGGGGTGGGGCGATGATCCCGGCGGCGTTCGACTACCTCCGCCCGGCGTCGCTCGACGAGGCGGTGGCCATGCTGGCCTCGCAGGGGGAGGAGGCCAAGCTGCTCGCCGGCGGGCACTCGCTGCTGCCGATGATGAAGCTGCGGCTGGCGCGGCCGGCGGCGCTGGTCGACCTCGGCGGCCTGCGCGACGGGCTGAGCTACGTGCGCTCGGAGGGCGGTGCGGTCGCCATCGGCGCGCTGACCCGGCATCACGACGTCGCGGTGAGCGACGTGGTGCTGCAGCGGCTGCCGGTGCTGGCCCATGCCGCCTCGCTGGTGGGCGATCCCCAGGTGCGGCATCGCGGCACGCTGGGCGGCTCGCTGGTGCACGCCGACCCCGCGGCGGACCTGCCCGCCATCGCGCTGGTGCTGGACGCGGTGATGGTGGTGCGGGGGCCGAGCGGGGAGCGGGAGATCGCCGCGGCGGAGTTCTTCCGCGGCTACTTCGAGAGCGACCTGCGGCACGACGAGGTGCTCCGCGAGGTGCGCTTCCCGGCGCCGCGCGAGGGGCACGGGTGGGCCTACCTGAAGTTCAACCGGCGCTCGCAGGACTGGGCGACGGTCGGCGTTGCCGCCGTTGTGGAACGGGGCTCGGCTGCGGGCGGGGTGTCGCGGGTCGCCGTGGGGTTGGTCAACATGGGGGCGACGCCACTGCGGGCGCGGGGGGTGGAGGAGGAGCTGCTGCGCCGCGACGGTGCGATGGACGACGCGGCCGTCGACGCCGCGGCCGAGCGGGCCGACGAGGGGACGACGCCGGCGAGCGACCTGGCCGGGTCGGCGGACTACCGGCGGCACCTGGCGCGGGTGCTCACCGGGCGGGCGCTGCGGCAGGCGTTGCAGCTGGCGCGCTGAGCCACGGTTGGGCGCGCGGCGCGGGCCCCGGCTCAGCCTTCCGCGCCGGCGCTGAGCCGCGGGGCTGGCATCGGCGCCGGGTCAGCCTTCCGCGCCGGCGCTGAGCCGCGGGTCCGGCGACCGGCGCGGGCTGGGCTCAGCCCTCCGTGCCGCTGGTGATCCCCGCCGCCGCGGCGGCCAGCACCGCCTGCACGATGTTGTGG
>CAZCJX010000065.1:11913-16092 GCA_964499205.1 uncultured Actinomycetes bacterium
GCCGCTGGTGATCCCCGCCGCCGCGGCGGCCAGCACCGCCTGCACGATGTTGTGGTAGCCGGTGCAGCGGCAGATGTTGCCCTCGATGCCCTCACGCACCTGCAGCGCCGTGGGATGCGGCGTCTCGCGCAGCAGCGACACCGCCGCCATCACCATCCCGGGCGTGCAGAACCCGCACTGCAGCGCGTGGTTCTCGCGGAAGGCCCGCTGCACCGCGTGCAGCTCGCCATCCTGGGCCAGCCCCTCGATGGTGGTCACCTCGGCGCCGTCCGCCTGCACGGCGAGCACGGTGCACGACTTCACCGACTCCCCGTCGAGCAGCACCGTGCAGGCGCCGCACGAGGAGGTGTCGCAGCCGGTGTTGGTGCCGTGCAGGCCCAGCCGGTCGCGGATGAGATGGACGAGCAGGGTGCGCGGCTCGACGCTGAGCTGGTGGCGCGCTCCGTTGACGGTCAGGGTGAGGGAGACGGGTTCGGGCACGGTCGCTGATTCTCGCACTCCACGACCCCGTCGTTTGACAGTCCCTGTGCAGGGTGGTACGACCCTCTCGCCCGTCCCTGGTCCGATTGGAGACTTCGCCATGTTCCCGGCCGCCTGCGAGGACAGCTCCCCGGCCGCCCTCGACGACAGCTCCCCGGCCACGCCGCGCGAGGTGCTGCGCATCCTCCCCGCGGCGGGCGACGTGGCCACGGTGCTCGCCGGCGGGCAGAGCCTGAGCCCGCTTCGCGGGTGAGGTCGGCGGGGATCGTTCTGGCGGCGGGCGCCTCGCGGCGCATGGGGTCTCCCAAGCAGCTGCTGCCCGTCGGCGGCCGGCCGCTGCTGGAGCGCGTCGTCGCCGCGGCCTGTGCCTCGCGGCTGGACGAGGTTGTGGTCGTGCTTGGCGCCAACGCCGAGGCCATCCGCGGCGCGGTGGCGTGGGGGCGGGCACGCGTGGTGGTCAACCCGGCGCACGCGCAGGGGATGAGCACCTCGCTGCAGGCGGGCGTGCGCGCACTGGACGACTCGGTGGACCGCGTCGTGGTGATCCTCGGCGACCAGCCGGACATCGGCGCGGCGCTTCTCGACGAGCTGCTCGATGCGCAGGAGCGTTCGGGGTTGCCCGCAGCAGCGCTGAGCTTCGACGGGTTGCTGCATCCGCCGATGGTGTTGCGGCGCGAGCTGTGGCCGGAGGTGATGGCGCTGCGCGGTGACATGGGCTGCCGCCAGGTGATCCGCGCCCGGCCGGAGCTGGTCGCCGCCGTGCCCGCCGGGACGCCGCTGCACCATCCCGTCGACATCGACACGCCCGAGGACTTCGAGCGCCTGGCGGCCGGCGAGCTTTAGTCCTCGCCGCCCTCGGCGGTGACGTCGTAGCGCGGAAAGCGCCAGGCCATCTCGGCGGCGAGCAGCCCGCCGTGGCCGAGCCCGGCGAGCAAGTCGGGGTCGAGCGGCTCGCCGGCGAAGCAGCGGGTCAGCAGCAGGTCGAGCGCGGTGCGCCGCGAGAACATGCCGCAGGACGCGACGCCGATCACCGGGCTGTCGTGCAGCTCGACCACCCAGTAGCTGCTGCCGGGGTGCACCGGCAGCCCCCGCCGGACGACGCGTGCGCCGGCGTCGAGCACGCTGCGCCAGGTGACGTCGAGCGGATCGACGGACGCCACACCCACGGCGAGGGCGATGTCGGCCCGCTCCGCCGACTCCTCCAATGCCGCGCGCGTCGCCGCAGGATCGCCGGACACGTAGCGGATGCCCTCGACGTCGCCGCCGAACCAGGCCACCTTGCCGCGCAGCGAGCGCTCGAACCGCTCGCGCTCACCCTCGCTCAACCGCTCGCGCACCACCGCCGCGACGCGCAGCGGCAGGAAGCGGCGCACCGCCATCAGCGGCGCGGCGGCCGACCCGTCACCCTGCAGTGCGCCGTCGAGCACCGCACCGGGGATGGCCAGCGGCGTGATCTTCACCCCGGCCAGCGTCTTGCCCGCATCGACGGGAACCCCGTCGGGCAGCGCGAAAACCGTGACGCCGTCGACGGAATTCAGGGCGTGCAGGGCGGGCGCGTCGACGTGCAGCAGGCCGCGCACCGCCGCCGACAGCCGCACCTGCGACTCGACGGGACGGTGCACCTCGACGTGCTCGCCGGCGACGGCGCGGGCGATGCGCATCGCCGCGGTGTCCTCGTCGACGTCGCCGGGGTCGAGCCAGAGCAGGTGCAGCTCGTCGGGATGGGCCGCCTCCAGGGTGAGCGCGTCGGCGCGCTCCAGGCGGTGGCCCTTGAGCAGCACCGGGCGGCCGTCCTCACCGAGCACGTCGCGGCAGAGCACGGCGCCGACCCAGCGCGCGGGCGGCCCCTCCAGCGCCGCGCCGTCGAGGGCTTCGAGCCTCACACCGCGGTCGCCGCGGCCTTGCCGGCCACGGTGCGCGAGTCACGGCCGCGCCGCACCGCCACCACCTCGGCGAGGATGGACACGGCGATCTCCTCGGGAGTCGCGGCGCCGATGTCGAGCCCCACGGGGCTGTGCACGCGCGCGATCGCGGTGTCGTCGAAGCCGGCCTCGCGCAGCCGCGCGACGCGCTTGCCGTGGGTGGTGCGCGAGCCGATGGCGCCGACGTAGCCGGTGCGCGAGCGCAGCAGCCAGGTGAGCGCGGGATCCTCGAACTTGGGGTCGTGGGCCAGGCAGACGGCGGCGTCGCGCGGGCCGAGCTCGAGGTCGGGCAGCGCGTCGTCGGGCCAGCGCGCGATCAGCCGGTCCGCGCCGGGCAGGCGCTCGGTGGTGAGGAACGCGGTGCGCGGGTCGATCACCGACACGCGGTAGCCCGCCGCCTTGGCCATCGCGGTCAGCGCGATGGCGATGTGCACGGCGCCGATGATGGCCAGCTGCGGCGCCGGCACGATCGGGTCGATGAAGACGGAAACTCCGTCGATTTCCTCGACCCCGGCGAGCCCGGAGGCGAAGCGGCGCTGCACCGCATCCTCCACGGCGGCGTCGCGCCCTGGGCTGCCCAGGGTGCCCGCCATGCCGCGATTCTCGGTGATCGCCGCGCGCGCACCCGCTCCGTCGCCGTCGACCACGGTGAGCAGCGCCACCGCCCGCTCGGCGCGCACCGCGTCGCGCACCGCCTGCAGCACCGCGTCGCTGCCGTCCCAGCGCAGGTCCTCGACGAAGATGTCGACGCTGCCGCCGCAGGCGAGGCCGACCTCCCAGCCCATCTCGTCGCTGATGCCGTAGTGGAGCAGGCGCGGCGGCGCCTCGCCGGCCAGGGTCGACTGCGCCTCACCGATCACTGCCGCCTCCAGGCAGCCGCCGCTGACCGAGCCGGCCATGCGGCCGTCGCGGTCGACCAGCAGCCGGGCACCGGTGGGACGCGGGGTGGAGCCGGCGGTGCGCACCACCGTGGCCAGGGCCAGGTGGGGGTCGCGCGCCGCCCAGTCGTCGAGGGTGGGGAGGAGGTCACGCATCGAGGACGAGTATCCCCCCTGGCCGCTGCGGGCGCCACCGCGGGCGACCCAGGGGCGCCTCCGACGGGCCCGGCGCGCAGGCGCACAATGCACGGATGCAGATCGAGAACTCGTTCACGGTCGGCGCCTCCCCGGACACCGTCTTCGCCTTCCTGCTCGACGTGAACCGCATCGTGAGCTGCGTGCCCGGGGCGGAGCTCTCGGAGGTGGTCGACCCCGACACGTTCCGCGGCAGGGTCCGCATCAAGGTGGGGCCGGTGACGGTCAGCTACAACGGCACCGCCCACATCACCTCGCGCGACCCCGAGTCGCGCACCGCGACGCTGCAGGCGGAGGGGAGGGAGACGACGGGGTCGGGCTCGGCGCGGGCGACGACCACGATGAGCGTGCTGCCGGACGGGTCGGGGTCGGCGGTGCGGTTTGCCACGGATTTCACCGTGGTGGGCAGGGTGGCCCAGTTCGGCCGGGGGATCATGGAGGAGGTCTCGCGCAAGCTGGTGGGGCAGATGGGGGAGTGCATCCGGGGCAGGTTGGAGGCCGAGGGGGCTGCTGCCGCTGCTGGGGCTGCGCCTGCCGCCGAAGCGCCGATGGCGCCGCCGTCGGGGGATGGCGGGGCACTGCGGGAGGAGGCGGCCAGCGGGTCATCGCGGCCGCGGGCGAGCACCCGGCGGCCCCGGGCGTCGGCGGGGAAGGCGGCGGGAGCGAGCGGCGCGCCGGCGGCGGCCACGGCCGAGACGCACGCG
>CAZCJX010000066.1:0-15828 GCA_964499205.1 uncultured Actinomycetes bacterium
CACGCCCAACATCGACATCGAGGAGGGCTGGCTGGAGGTCGAGCACAACGGCCGCCGCGACCGCGTCCTCTACCCCAAGCGGCCGGGCTCCTTCTACCACCTCTCCAAGGTGCACGACTCGCACAACATCGAGTTCGCCTGCCGCATCTGGGGAACCCGCGCCACCGACCTCAACCAGGGCGTGGTCTACGGCATGTCGACCGAGGAGACCGACCTGCACCCGCAGCTGGCCACCCGCTTCGACTACGACCACGTCTGGGGCACCGCGCTCAACCGCTTCTGCGTGCAGGCGGCGATCGACCATCCCATCACCGTCTACGGCAAGGGCGGGCAGACGCGCGGCTTCCTCGACGTGCGCGACACGGTGCGCTGCATCGAGCTGGCCTGTCTCAACCCCGCAGAGCGCGGAGAGTTCCGGGTCTTCAACCAGTTCACCGAGCAGTTCAGCGTGCAGGAGCTGGCCGAGAAGGTGCAGCACGCGCGCGCCGAACACGGCCTGCAGACTCGCATCGACCACGTGCCCAACCCGCGCGTCGAGAAGGACGAGCACTACTACAACGCCAAGCACCAGCACCTGCTCGACCTCGGCCTGGAGCCGCACTACCTCCAGGAGACGCTGATCGAGAGCGTGGTGACCCGCGTCGAGAAGCTGCGCCGCCGGGTGCGCCCCCACCTGGTCGGGGCCAGCACCGTCGACTGGCGCAGCAGCGACGGCGCCCAGCGGATGCGCAAGGACGCCGACCTCTCACTGCCGGGCACCGCCAGCGGCTCGCGCAAGCTCGGTGGCGTCGCCGGAGGCAGTCGCTCCGTCGCGGCTCGATGAGCCTGGCGCCGCGGCGCCGGGCGCCGTGGCAGTCGACACTCCTCCCGCTCGCGGTGTACGCGGCACTGGCCGTCGCGTTCTTCTCGCGCGCCTGGTTCGCCAGCCCCACGGGACTCGTCGACGGCAGCGGCGACCCGCAGCAGACCGTCTGGTTCCTGCGCTGGACGCCCTGGGCCATCTCCCACGGGGTCAACCCCTTCCTCACCCAGCACATCAACGCGCCCGACGGCGTCAACCTGATGTGGAACGCGCTGGCGCCGCTGCTCGGCGTCCTGCTGTGGCCGGTCACCGCGACGGCGGGCGCCGTGGTCGCCTACGACGTGCTGGTGACGGCGGAGCTGGCGCTGTCGGCATGGTGCGCCTACCTGCTGATCCGCCGCTACGTGGTGCATCCCGGCGCCGCACTGCTGGGCGGCGCGGTGTACGGCTTCTCGCCGTTCCTGGCCACGCAGTCGCCGAGCCATGCCAAGGTGGCCTTCGCGCTGCTCCCGCCGCTGCTGCTGCTGCTCATCGACGACGTCGTGGTGCGCCTGGGCAGCGCGCGGCGCGGCGGCCTGCTGCTCGGCGTACTGCTCGGCGCCCAGCTGATGGTGTACGAGGAGGGCTTCGTCCTCGCGCTGATCGCCGGCGCGGTGGTGCTCGCCGTGCTGGCGGTGCGCGCGGGCTGGGAGGAGACGCGGCGGCGGGCCCGCCACGTCGCCCGGGCGCTGGCCTGGGCGGTGCCGCCCCTGGTGCTGATCTGCGCGGTGCCCATCGGCTACCAGATGTTCGGCCCCAACCGGTTGCCCTCGCTGGTGCCGGGGGGCACTGTTTATGTCACCGATGTCGCCAACCTGGTGGTGCCGACGGCGCCACAGCTGTTGTCGCCGCCCGCCGCGCAGTCGCTGGCCGAGCAGTTCTCCGGCAACGCCGTGGAGAACGCCTCGTATCTTGGCATCCCGCTGCTGCTGCTGATGGCCTACACGGCGGTGCGCTGGCGGCGCCGCACGGTGGTGATGGTCGCGGCCGCCGGCGCGGTCGTGCTGGGCATCCTCTGCCTGGGACCGGAGCTCCACGTCGGCGGCCACGTGTCGCGCCTGCCCCTGCCCTGGAAGGCGATCAGCGTGCTGCCGCTGCTGGGCAGCGCGCTGCCCTCGCGGCTGTTCGTCTACGTCGACCTCGCCGCGGCGCTGCTGCTGGCGGTGTTCGCCGACGAGGTGCTGCTGGCGCCGCGGGCACGCGTGCAGGCGCCGTGGCGGGCGGGCGCGGCGGCGCTCCTCGCCCTGGTGGTGGTGTCGCTGCTGCCGGTGCGCGCCGGGCAGGCGCAGCTCGCCGTGCCCGCGTTCTTCGACGCGTCGTTCGACGCGCTGGTGCCCGACGGCTCCACCGTGCTGGTGGCGCCGTACTCGCACGACGGCTCGACCGCGCTGCCCATGGTGTGGCAGGCGGAGGCGGACATGGCCTTCCGCATGCCGGAGGGCTACTTCGTCAACGTCGACGGTGACGAGCAACGTCGCGACGGACCCGCACCGACAGCGACGTCGGCCGCGCTGACGCGCATCCAGGCAGGCGGCAGCGTTCCCGCGGCGCGCGCCGTCGAGGACCGCATCCGCGCCGACCTGGCGCGCTGGCGCATCACCGCCGTGGTGGTGGGCCCGACGCCGGGACAGGACCGCATGGTGGCGCTGTTCACGCGGGTGCTCCACGCCACACCCCTGCATCGCGGGGGTGTGTACATCTGGAACCAGCTGCCATACAGCGGCCTGTCTGGACTGGTGCAGCACAGTCCGACTGGGCGGTGAGCCCTTCATCCAGTCGAAAGCTGGCGCTGCGAGGATTGCCGCCATGATCGCTCGCCTGGCGCAGCGCCGTGTCCTCTTCTCCATCGCCGGCGTCGTCGCCGTGGCCGCAACCGGCGGCTTCGTCTACGCCCGGCGCGACAGCACGACGCTGCAGTACCGCACCGCCGCCGCCACCCTGGGCACGGTCACCCAGACCATCTCCCTGTCCGGCAACCTCACCCCGGTCAACCAGTCGCAGCTCGACTTCGGCAGCAGCGGGCGGGTCAGCGCGGTCGACGTGCAGCCCGGCCAGAACGTCACCGCCGGCCAGGTCCTGGCCACCCTCGACACCACCTCGCTGCAGGCGGCACTGACCCAGGCGCAGGCGTCGCTGCAGTCGGCCCAGGCGCGGCTCTCGCTCGACCAGGCCGGGCCCACCGCACAGAACCTCGCCGCGGCGCAGGCGCAGGTGGCGTCGGCGGAGGTCAGCCTGGCCAACGCGCGCACCAGCCTCAGCGACACCGAGGCGATCAACCAGCAGTCGATCGCCCAGGCGCAGTCGGCGGTGAGCAGCGCGCTCAACCAGGTCAACGCCGACCAGGCGCTGCTCGACGCCGACCAGAACCGCCTGCACAGCGACCAGGCGACGATGAACAGCGACTGCGGCAGCAATTCCTCGAGCACGCAGTGCAGCGGCGACCAGCAGCAGGTGCAGTCCGACCAGCAGAAGGTCGCCTCCGACCAGCAGACACTCACCAAGGACCAGGGCGCCTACCAGTCGGCGCAGAGCGCGCTGCAGGCGACCCAGGTCAAGGCGCAGCAGAGCGACGACCAGGCGCAGGGGCAGGTCAACGCGGGGCAGGTACAGCTCAGCAATGCCAAGGCGTCGCTCGCTGCGCTCCAACAGGGCACCACGCAACAGCAGATCGCCATGGACCAGAGCGCGGTGACCAGCGCCCAGGTCGGCGTCGACAACGCCCAGCGCGCCCTCGACCAGGCGACGCTCACCGCGCCGAGCGCCGGCGTGGTCGCCGAGGTCAATGTCAGCGTTGGCCAGAACGTCAGCGGCAGCGGCGGCAGCTCGGCGAGCGCATCGAGCGGCGGGTCGTCGAGCGGCAGCCACGCGATCGTGGTGCTCACCCCCGGCGCCTACCAGGTGACCGGCTCGGTCACCGACGCGCAGGTCAACCAGATCGCCGTCGGCCAGCGCGCCCGGGTGCTCCCCGCCGGCTCCACCGAAGCGGTCACCGGCAAGGTGACCGCGGTCTCCCCCGAGGCGACGGTGACCTCGGGCGTGGCCAGCTTCAGCGTCACCGTCACCCTGGACGGCACCAACCCCCAGCTGCACTCCGGCTCCTCGGCCTCGATCAGCGTCATCGTCAACCAGGTGGTCGGGGTGATCACCGTGCCCACCAGCGCGGTGCGCACCACCGCGGCGGGCTCGGTGGTGCAGGTGCTGGTCAACGGGCAGCCGCAGGCGCGGGCGGTCACCGTCGGCGCCAGCGACGCGCTGCGCACCCAGATCCTCTCCGGCATCAGCCCCTCCGACCAGGTGGTGGTGGCCACCATCTCCAGCACCGTGCCGACCACCGGCAACGGCGGCGCGGGCGGCCTCTTCGGGGGCGGCGGTGGCTTCCGCGGCGCGGGCGGCGGCGGCGGTGTGCGCGGGGCCGGCGGCGGGGGCGGGGGAGGCTGATCACCCCGTGAACGAGGTCCTCCGCCTCGAATCGGTGACCAAGGTCTACGGCGTCGGCGACGCCGAGGTACGCGCCCTCGACGGCGTGTCCCTGCGCGTCGACCGCGGCGACTTCGTCGCCGTCATGGGGCCGTCGGGCTCAGGCAAGTCGACGCTGATGCACATCCTCGGCTGCCTCGACGTGCCGACCACCGGGTGCTACTGGTTCGCCGGCCAGGACGTCTCGCGGATGAGCGAGCGCGAGCTGGCCCAGGTGCGCAACCGTCGCATCGGCTTCGTCTTCCAGCAGTTCCAGCTGCTGGCTTCGATGACGGCGTGGCGCAACGTCGAGCTTCCCCTCCTCTACCGCGGCGGCGTGCGCGACCGGCGCGCCCTGGCGATGCGCTCGCTGGCCCAGGTGGGGCTGGCCAACCGCGTCGACCACCGCCCCACCGAGCTCTCCGGCGGCCAGCAGCAGCGCGTCGCCATCGCCCGCGCCCTGGTCACCGACCCCGACCTGATCCTCGCCGACGAGCCGACCGGCAACCTCGACTCGGCGTCGAGCCGCGAGGTGCTGGGGCTGCTGCGCGAGGTCAACCAGGCGGGCCGCACCATCGTGCTGATCACCCACGATCCCAACGTCGCCGCGGTGGCGCAGCGGGTGCTGGAGATGAGCGACGGCCGCCTCCGCGAGCGGGTGGCGGCATGAGCTGGCTGCGCACCCTCGACACCGGGTTCCGCGGCATCCTCAGCCACCGGCTGCGCAGCGTGCTGACGACGCTCGGCATCCTCTTCGGCGTCGCCGCGGTGATCTGCACCGTCGGCATCGGCACCGCGTCGGCCGACGCCGTCAACGCGCGCATCACCGCGCTGGGCACCAACCTGCTCACCGTCACCCCGGGCTCGACGCTGAGCGGCGTGGTCCGCGGCGGCGGCGGCAGCGCCAACACCCTGACGATGAACGACGTCAGCGGGCTGAGCAGCCACGACAACGCGCCCGACATCGAGGCGGTCGCGCCGGTGGTGCAGGCCCGCGTCTCCATGGTCAGCGCGGCGTCGAACTGGAGCACCACGGTGCAGGGCAGCACGCCGGCGTGGCTCACCACCAACGCGCGGACGGTCGGCAGCGGCGAGTTCTTCACCGCCGCCGACGTCAGCAGGCACGCCACGGTGATCGTGCTGGGCAGCACCACCGCGGCCAACCTCGGCGCCGGCGTCGGCGACACCGTCACGGTGGGCCGGATGCCCTTCACCGTGGTGGGCATCCTCGCCACCGTCGGTGGCCAGGGCTTCCAGAACGGCGACGACCTCGGCGTGGTGCCGATCACCACCGCCCACGACGTTCTCACCGGGGGTGACCCGAACTCGGTGCAGCGCATCCTGCTCAGCGCCGGCAGCAGCAACACCATCGGCTCCGCCTACGAGGAGGCGAACGCGCTGCTCCTGGCCACCCACCAGGTCGGCACGGGCAGCCCGGACTTCACCATCCAGGCGCAGAGCTCCTTCCTCAGCACCGCGCAGTCGATCACCACAACCCTGACCATCCTGCTGGCCAGCGTCGCCGCCATCTCGCTGCTGGTCGGCGGCATCGGGGTGATGAACATCATGCTGGTCTCGGTCACCGAGCGCACCAGCGAGATCGGCCTGCGCAAGGCGCTGGGCGCCACGCCCGGCGACCTGCTGCGCCAGTTCCTCGTCGAGGCCTCCACCCTCTCGGTGGTCGGCGGCGTGCTCGGCGTCGGCGCCGGCCTGCTCGCCGGTGTGCTGATCCCCCACTTCACCACCATCGGCGTGACCATCACCGCGGTGCCCGTGCTCATCGCCGTGGTCGTTGCTGCCGGAGTTGGCCTGATCTTCGGCGTCTACCCCGCGGCGCGCGCGGCGCGACTCGCACCCATCGAGGCGCTGCGCGCCCAGTGAGGAGTTCCCCAGCGATGAAGCGATCCCTCCCCGCCGTCGCCGGCCTGGCCGCGACCGCGGCCCTGGGCCTGGCGGCATGCGGCAACAGCACCGGCGCGACCACCACGGGGTCGCACGCCACCGCCTCGCCCTCGCCGGGCGGCGGCAACGGCCTGCGCCGCAACGTCGCGGCCGGCGAGCTGGTGCAGATCGCCGGCACCTCGCTGGTGCTCAACACCACCACCGGCGACATCACCGTCGACTTCACCGCCAGCACCCCGGTGACCCGGACGCGCACCGGCACGGTGGCCGACATCACCAGCGGGAGCTGCATCACCGCGAGCGGGCAGAAGGACGCCACCGGCGCCATCACTGCCTCGACGGTGGTGGTGCAGGCGAAGGTCAACGGCGCCTGCACCCGTCCTGGCGGCTTCGGCGGCGACGGCGGCGCCCCGCGCTCGCCCGGCGCGTCGCCGCGGCCCAGCTTCTCGCCGCGGCCCGGCACGCCGCCGGTGGCCTTCGCGCGCGGTGAGGTGACCGGCGTGGCGGGCACCGCGGTGACGGTGCAGCCGCCGACCGGAGCGAGCGTCACCATCACCGTGCCGACGACGGTGCGGGTCTCGGTGGTGGTGCAGGCGTCGTCGAGCGACCTCGCCGTCGGCGACTGCGTTCTGGCCACGGGGCAGAGGAACGCCTCCGGGGTGGTGACCGCGCGCAGCCTCAACGTCGTGCCGGCGGGGCCGTCCGGGTGCTTCACCGGTGGCGGCGGCGGGCTCGGGCGCGGCTTCGGCGGCGGGGGTGGCGGCCTCGGCGGCGGAGGTGGCTTCGGTGGCGGCGGTGGCTTCGGCGGCGGGGGCGATGCCGAGGGAGGGGGCGGAGCGGGGGCCTGACCCGCGCTACGCTCACCGGCATGCGCCTGCTCGTCGCCGAGGACGACCCCGGTCTCCGCGAGGTCCTGGTCCAGGGCCTGGAGGAGGCCGGCTACGTCGTGGACGCCGTGGGCCGGGGCGACGACGCCGTCGACATGCTGCAGTTCTACAGCTACGACGTGGCGGTGATCGACTGGCGCATGCCCGGCATGGCCGGCATCGAGGTGGTCGCCTGGGCGCGTGCCAACGACCGTCCCACCGCACTGCTCATGCTCACCGCCCGCGACACGCCGCCGGACCGCATCGAGGGCCTGGAGCGCGGCGCCGACGACTACCTGGTCAAGCCGTTCGACTTCGGCGAGCTGATCGCCCGCATCCGCGCCCTGCAGCGGCGCCCGCGCGGCGTCGACGGCCCGGTGATCCTGCGCGGCGCGCTGTCACTCGACCCGCGCCGCCGCGAGGTCGCCGTGCGCGGCCGGACGCTCAACCTCACCGCCACCGAGTACAACATCCTCGAGCTGCTGCTGCGCCGCTCGCCCTCGGTGGTGGAGCGCAACGTGATCGCCGAACACGCCTGGCGCGACGACACCGAGCCGCTGGGATCCAACGCCATCGACGTCCACCTCAGCCGGCTGCGCGCCAAGCTGCCCGACGCCGGTGTGCGCATCGTCACCGTGCGTGGCGCCGGCTACCGCCTGGAGGAGGCGCGGTGAGCACGCCGCAGCTGCCGCATGTGCGCAGCGCCGCGATGCGCGTGGCCCTCATCGCCACCGCCATCGTCGGCACCGTGTACCTCGCCCTCTCCGCCTTCGTGCTGCTGCTGGTGGAGCACAACCTCACCTCCTCGGTGGACACCCGGCTGACCGCGTCGCTGGCGCGCTTCGCCCACGAGCCGTTCCGCCTCCACGCGGTGACGCTGCCGCGCGACTTCCCTGGCACACCGCGCTTCGGGCCACTGCTGCTGGTGTGGTACGTCGCTGCTGACGGGTCGGTCAGCAGTCCCAGCTCGAGCGTGGCGCTGCCCGCCGAGGACCGCACGGTGACCTCGCCGCACACCGTGTCGCTGGGCGGCACCGACGTGCGCATCGCCGGCAGCAGCGTCACCGGCGGCCACCTGGTGGTGGCCCAGAGCATGGACAGCGTCGCCCAGGCGCAGGCCAACGTGCTGCGCGCCGAGATCTTCGCCGGGCCGATCCTGCTCGCCGGCGTCTTCCTCGGCGCGCTCACCATCGGGCGCCGCGTCGCCGGGCCCATCGAGCTGTCGCGGCAGCGGCAGATGGAGTTCACCGCCGACGCCTCGCACGAGCTCCGCACCCCGCTGTCGGTGATCGAGGCGCAGACCGGCCTGGCCCTCGCCCAGGACCACGACCGCGAGTGGAACCGCCGCGCCTTCCAGCGCATCGACGTGGAGAGCAAGCGCATCCGCCACCTGGTCGACGACCTCCTCTGGCTGGCGCGCTTCGACGCCACCCAGGCGCAGCCCAACGCCGAGCCGGTCGACCTCGGCGTCCTCGCCGCCCAGGCGGTCGACCGCTTCGGCACCGTCGCCGAGGCGCGTCGCCTGCAGATGCGGGTGCGCACAGGCGACACCTCGCTGGTGGTGGTGGCGCCGCCGGAGTGGCTCGACCGCCTGCTCGGCGTGCTTCTGGACAACGCCTGCAAATACTCGCCGGAGGGCGGCAGCGTCGAGGTCGGCGTGCGCGCCGAGGGCGGCCGAGTCCGCCTCGCCGTCGACGACTCCGGCCCAGGCATCCCGGCCGCGGAGCGGTCCCGCGTCTTCGACCGCTTCCACCGCGCCTCGGACCAGCCCGGTGGCGCCGGGCTGGGCCTGGCCATCGCCGACGCCGTGGTGCGCGCCACCGGGGGGCGCTGGGAGATCGGCGAGTCGGCGTCGGGCGGCGCCAGCATGGCGGTGAGCTGGACGCGCGGGCTGAGCGGGCCGCGCGAGAGCGCGCCGCTGCCCTCGGCTCAGCCCTCCGGCGGCGGCACGTAGCGGGCGTTGCGGTCGACGGCGTCGTAGACGTCCATGGCCACGGGGCTGCGCATCTCCTCGGCGAGGTGGCCGAGCAGCCCGGCGGTGCGGGCCAGCAGCGCGACGCCGCGCAGCAGCTCCGGCGGCAGCCCGGCGTCGGCCAGCGCGGCACCGCAGACGCCGGCGCCGTTGAGGGGCAGGGTGCGGCCGAGGATCTCGGGGTGCACCCGGCCGATCGCCTCGAAGAGCTGCAGGTGCGGGCCGCGCAGGCCCTCCTCCTCCGCGATGCCGATGATCACCGGGGTGCGCGGGTCCTGGAGTTTGTGCACGGGGTGGCCCAAACCAGGGACCAGGCGGCGCTCGGCGCGGCAGCGGGAGACGGCGGCGCGGGCCAGGGCGTCGTAGTCGGCGTCGCTCTGCGGCGGCAGGCCGTTCGAGGCGCCGCCCACCTCGGCGGCGAGGAAGCGGCCGGTGTCCTCGGTGACGCCGAGGAAGCGCGAGCCGCCGCCGAGCAGTCCCGCGGCGACGGCGCCCTGCAGCGCGTCGGGCGCGCTGAGGTAGGTGAGCCGGGCGGCCAGCGCGGTCGGCGTGAAGCCGTGGTCGGCGAGCGCCACCAATACCGCCTCGAAGACGCGCAGCTGTCCGGGCGTGGGACGGCGCAGGGTGATCAGCCAGTAGGCCAGCTCACCGAAGCCGACCTTGCCGAGCAGGTCGCTGGCGAGGTCCTGGCCGAGCAGGCGGATCGAGGTGGCGTCGGAGGTGCCGATCGACGTGGGGTACTGCCTGGTTGCCGGCGCAGCTGTCGTCTGGCTGCCTGCCTGGTCGCTCATGGAGCCTCCTGGGCGGCGGCGCTTCGCGGGCTGCGATCGCCGCCGGTGTCCGTCTCGTCGTCGGGATGCCCTTGTGGCAGCTGGGCTTTCGCCACGCGGCCGGTCGGTGTGCGCGGCAGGGCGCCGAGTTTCTGCCAGTAGCGGGGCACCTTGAAGGCGGTGAGCCGCCGGCTGGCGAAGTCGCGCAGCTCGGCGATGTCGAGCGCGGCGCCGGGGACCGGCACGACGAAGGCCTTGACCTCCTCCTCGGACAGCTCAGAGGGCACCCCGACGACGGCGCATTCCAGCACCGCGGGATGCTCCGCCAGCACCTCCTCCACCTCGAGCGGCGAGAGGTTCTCGCCGCGGCGGCGGATCACCTCCTTCTTGCGCGCCACGAAGGCGTAGGTGCCGTCCGCGTTGGCGGTGACCAGGTCACCGGTGTGCAGCCAGCCGTCGACGATGACCCGCGCCGTCTCCTCGGGCATTCCCCAGTAGCCGGGCGTCACCGCGGGGTTGCACATCAGCAGCTCACCGGTGCCACCGATGTCCACGTCGGTGCCGTCGTCGTCGACGACGCGGGCGTGGTTGACGATCCCCATGGTGGGATGCTGGCGCACGCTGCCCAGGGTGCCGAAGGGCCGCGTGCCGCGGCGCCAGATCAAGCCGTACGGCGTCTCCGACATGCCCCAGCCGCAGACGATGCGCATGCCGAAGCGGCGCTCGATCTCCTCCTGCCGCGGCTGCGACGGCGACGGGCCCGCGTAGCAGAGGCGCAGCGGCGTGTCGGCGTCGTCGGGGCGTTCGGGCTGGCGCATCAGCATCTCCAGCATGGCGCCGATGGCGTTGAACTCGGTGGCCCCGTGCCGCCGCGCCGCGTCGATGAAACCCGATGCCGAGAAGCGCGGCAGCAGCGCCAGCCCGGCGCCGCAGGCCAGCGACCCCATCACCGTGTACGCCGGCGCGTTGATGTGGAACAGCGGCAGCGAGGTCATCAGCACGTCGTCGCGCGTCAGCTCCATCCAGTCGGGGAACCCCTCCCCCGCCATGGCGTAGGCACGATGCGTCTGCATCACCAGCTTGGACCGACCGGTCGTTCCCGACGTCGGGATCAGCACCGCCACGTCGTCGGGACGCGCGTCGGGTCGCAGGGGCGGTGCGCCGGCCGCCGGCGGTGGTGCGCCGGTGACGGTGTCGACGTCGTGCATGCCGAGCCGCGCGGCGTGCGCCCGGGGCAGCGCACGCAGTGTCGCCGCCAGCTCCGCGTCGCTGACGATCATCGCCGGCGACGCCTGGTCGAGCAGTCCCTCCAGCTCCGCCGCCGTCGCCGCGGGATTGCCGGTCACCGCGATCGCGCCGCAGCTGCAGATGGCCAGCAGAGCGGTGAGGTAGGCGGGCGTGTTGCGCGGGGTCAGCAGCACCAGGTCGCCGCGCTGCAGGCCGCGGTCGCGCAGCGCCCCGGCCGCCTGGGCCACCCAGCCCACCGCGGCCTCGAAGCTCAGCGTCAGCGCGTCGGTGCGCAGCCAGGTGCGGCCGGCGTCGCGCTCAGCTGCCTCGACGAGCAGGTCGGCGATGGTGCGGAAGGGCACGGCTCAGGCCGAGTCCGAACCGGGCGAGACCAGCGACACCAGCAGGTGCATCATCGGCCCCATCCGCGGCTCCTCGGGCTGAACGTGGACGGCGATGCCGTGCGCGGCCAGGGCTGCCCCGGTGACCGGGCCGACCGAGGCGACGATCAGCCCGGCGAGCCGCTGGCGCACCGCGGGCCATCTGCCCGCCTGCCGCGCCGCCGCGACCAGGCCGTCGACGGCAGGCGCGCTGGTGAAGGTCACCGCATCGACATCCCCGGCGAGGATCGCCTCGACCAGCGGGTGAGCCGAGCCGGCCACGGCGCCGGGCGGGTAGTCGTAGATGGAGACGGCGACCACCTCGGCGCCGGCGGCGCGCATGCCCTCGACCAGGGGCGCGGGCTCGGGGCCGGCCAGCTGGACCAGGACGCGGCGGCCGGGCAGCGGCGGGCCACCGTCGCTTGTCAGCGCGATCAGCACGCCGTCGGAGGTGGCGGGCTGCGGCGCCAGGTCGACCTCCACACCGTGGCGGCGCAGCACCGGACGCGCCTTGCTGCCGCGCACCACCACGCGCACCGCGCGCAGCTGGGCGACCGCGTCGTCGAGCCGCCCGGCTTTGGCGGCGTGGTCGAGCAGGCGGGCCGTGCCCATGCCGGTCATGAACACCGCGTCGTCGACGCCGCCGAGCAGGGTGTCGAGCCAGCGCTGCGCCTCGGCGCTGTCCTCCTGCCAGGCCACCCGGACGGTGGGGCAGACGAAGGGCTCGCCGCCGAGGGCGCGCACCAGCGCGGCCTGCTCCTCGGCGCGGCGCTCGCCGGTGATGGCCACTCGCATTCCGCCCAGGTCCGGTCGCGACATCGCCCCGCATCATCGCAGCCGGAGGCCGCCTCGCCTCCGGGCTGCGCCGGCTCTAGGGGGTGAAGCGCACCCGGATCCAGCGATAGCCGAGGCCGTCGACGCGCAGCTCCTCGAGCCCCTCGTCGAGCGGCCCGTAGTCGCGATCACCGAACACCTCGTGCGGCGTCTCGATGCGCTCCAGCTGGCCGCCGAGCCGCACCGTGCAGGGCTGCTCGCCGAGGTTGTGCAGGAACAGCATCTCGCCGCCCTCGCCGCTGAAGCGGTGGGCCAGCACCGCCTCGTGTCCCGAG
This sequence comes from uncultured Actinomycetes bacterium, assembly GCA_964499205.1. Lineage (GTDB taxonomy): Bacteria > Chloroflexota > Dormibacteria > Aeolococcales > Aeolococcaceae > DASRDZ01. The sequence continues at coordinate 12,524 of CAZCJX010000066.1, forward strand.
TCCAGCACGTCGCAGCTGTTCTGGCCAATCTCGGGGCATTCTCGCAGGGTGCGCAGCAGCACCTCGAACCAGGCGAGCAGCGAGTTGCGCTCGCTGCGCTGCCGGGCGACGTTGACGTGGCGGCAGTCGAAGCGCTCCTCGCGCACCAGCGGCCGCACCAGCCGCGCCGGGTCGGCGGTGGAGAAGCCGGCGGTGGGACCGTCCGACCACTGCATGGGAGTGCGGATGGAGTTGCGTTCGGGGAGGTCGAGGTTGTCGCCCATGCCGATCTCCTCGCCGTAGCGCACCACCGGCGTGCCCGGCAGGGTGAACTGCAGGCTGTAGGCCAGCTCGATGCGGCGGCGATCGCCGTCGAGCATGGGTGCCAGGCGGCGGCGGATGCCGCGCCCATAGATGCGCATCGACTCGTCCGGCGCGAAGCTGGCGAAGACCTCCTCGCGTTCGGCGTCGCTGAGCTGGCTGAGGTCGGCCTCGTCGTGGTTGCGGATGAAGGTCACCCACTGCGCCGTGTCGGGAAGCTGCGGCGAGGTGCGCAGCGCCCACTCCACCGGCGGCGCGCTGCGCCGCGACAGGGCGAGCAGCAGGCGCGCGTTGAGCCGGAAGTTGAAGAGCAGGTGCATCCGGTCGCCCTCACCCGGCGAGCGGCCGGCGAACATGGGCAGCTCGTGGTCGGGCACGTTGGCCTCGGCGATCACCGCCGCGTCCCCGCGGCGCCAGGACAGCCAGCCGCGGACCTCGTCGAGCAACCCGTAGTCGCGGTCGGACGCGCTGCTGTCGGGATGCGGCGTCTCGATGACGAAGGGCGCCGCGTCCATGCGGAAGCCCGCCACGCCGAGGCGCAACCAGAAGGCGATGATCTTGCGGATCTCGTCACGAACTGCGGGGTTGCGGTGGTTGAGCTCGGGCTCGAAGTCGTAGAAGCGATGGAAGTACCAGGCGCCGGCGAGCTCGTCGAGCGTCCACGTCGAGGTCTGCGCGCCGGGGAAGACCACCCCGTCGTGCTCCGCGGTGGGCTCGCGGTCCGACCAGACGTACCAGTCGCGGTACGGCGAGTCGGCACTCCGGCGCGCCGACTGGAACCAGGGGTGGTCGATCGACGTGTGGTTGACCACCAGGTCGAGCAGCACGCGCATGCCGCGGTCGCCGGCGGCGTCGACCAGGTCGACGAAGTCGCCCAGCGTGCCGAGCTGCGGGTGCACGCCGTAGTAGTCGGTGATGTCGTAGCCCTCGTCCCGCAACGGCGAGGGATGCACGGGGTTGAGCCAGAGGCAGGTGGCGCCGAGCCGGGCGATGTAGTCGAGACGGCTGATCAACCCGCGGAGGTCACCGACGCCGTCGCCGTCGGAGTCCTGGAACGCATCGACCTCGACGGAGTAGATGACCGCCCGCTTGTACCAGCGCTCGTCCACACTGTGCCCTCGTGTTGCGATGGGATCGAACCGAAGGTCCAGTCTGCCAGGCGGGTCCGGGCGCCACGGGCGCACCCGCACGGCGCCCGGCACCGTGGAGCGCTGCCGCAAGGGCATCGCGCACATCGTTGTCACGGGGCGGGCACCGCATCGCCCACATCGATGTCACGGGGCGGGCTGGTCGGGGAGGCGGGACTTGAACCCGCGACCCCCTGCTCCCAAAGCAGGTGCGCTACCACTGCGCCACTCCCCGAACCGCGCCAGCATAGCCGCCCGCGGCCGCGCCCAGCCGCCCGGCATTGGCCGGGCCTGAACCGGCAAACTTGCGCGAACCGATGGACCTCCTCGACCTGATCATCGTCCTGCTGGTCATCGCCGCCCTGGCGTCCGGCTGGCGCCGCGGGCTCACCTGGGTCTTCCTCTCGCTGCTCGGGCTGGTCCTCGGCCTGGTCGCCGGAGCGCTGATCGCCCCGCCGCTGGCCCGCCACTTCGCCGACCACGAGCCCGAGGCGCAGTCGCTCATCGGCACCGGGGTGTTCCTCGCCGTCGTGGCCATCGTGCAGGGCCTGGGCACCGCCGCCGGCTACTGGGCACGCGTGGCCACCGTGCGCACCGCATTTGCGCGCGTCGACTCCTGGGGCGGCTCGGTGCTGGCCGGCATCGGGGTGCTCGCCGGGGCCTGGTACCTCGGGCTGGTCTTCGCGGACAGCCCCTACGTGCCGCTCGACCGGCAGATCCGCGACTCCGCGATCCTGCGCACCCTCGACGGCATCGCGCCCCGGCCGCCCGCGTTCCTGGCGTCCATCGAGCAGCTGCTGCGCGGCAAGAGCTTTCCCAATCCCTTCGCCACCCTGGCGCCGCAGATCCTGCCGCCGGTGGAGATCCCGGCCGAGGTCAACACGCCCGGTATCCAGAACGCCGCGTCGGTCACTTCCAAGGTGCTCAGCTTCGGCTGCGGCGTCGAGGCGGGCTCGTCGTTCCCCGTGGGCAACGACTATATGGTGACCAACGCCCACGTGGTCGCCGGCGCCGACCGCGTGCAGGTGGAGCGGCCCGACACCCGCACCTTCGCGGCCACGGTGGTGCTCTTCGACCCCGAGATCGACATCGCCGTGCTGCACGTGCCCGGCATCGGTTTGCCGGCGCTCACCCTGGTGCAGCAGGACCCGGCGCGCGCCGCGACCGGCGCAGTGATCGGCTATCCGGGCGGCGGCGGCGAGAAGGCGGTACCCGCGGCGGTGCGCGGCATCGAGACGGCGCAGGGACGCGACATCTACGGCGAAGGCCTGGTGCAGCGACGCATCGAGGTGCTCGCCGCGCACGTCATCCCCGGCAACTCCGGCGGCCCGGTGGTCGACCGCAACGGCAACGTCATCGGCGTGGTGTTCGCGGCCAGCACCGTAGACCCCACCGAGGGCTACGCGCTCACCATCGGGCAGGTGAACGACCAGATCGTCGCGGGCAAGCAGCGCACCGCGCAGACGTCGACGAGCAACTGCACGTCGTAGCGGCCATTCGCGATCGCCTGCGTCGCTGCGGGCGTGGTCGCCCTCGTCGATGCTGCCGTAGTCGCCTGCGTCGCTGCGGCTTGGCGCCAGCGACGGACGGATCAGCGGGCGGCGGCCTCCGCCGGGCGCAGGCCGTGGGCCACTTCCCACTCCTCCAGCTCGGGCGTGAAGTAGCGCACGCGCGTCTTCTTGTACTCCTTGGTGGAGTACAGCACCGCGTAGTCGTCGACACCGATGGCGTCGCGGATGGCGTCGACCACCTTCTCGCAGTCGCCGACCTTGCGCCCGTGGATCATGGAGAACAGGTTGTAGCGCCAATCTTCGTAGACGGGACGCTGGTAGCAGTGCGACACCGAGGCGAATTCGGCCATCTGCCGGCCCAGCTCCT
>CAZCJX010000067.1:0-15378 GCA_964499205.1 uncultured Actinomycetes bacterium
CCCGACCAGGCGGTGGTGTGGCGCGGCCCGATGATCGGCGGCGCGCTGCGCCAGTTCCTCTACGACGTGGAGTGGGGCGAGCTCGACTACCTGGTCATCGACCTTCCCCCCGGCACCGGCGACGCGCAGCTCACCCTGGCGCAGTCGATCCCGCTGACCGGCTCGGTGATCGTCACCACGCCGCAGGACGTGTCGGTCGCCGACGTGAGCCGCGGCGTGCAGATGTTCCGCCAGCTCAAGGTGCCGGTGCTCGGCGTGGTCGAGAACATGAGCGGCTATGTCTGCCCGCACTGCGGTGAGCGCACCGAGATCTTCGGCACCGGCGGCGGCTCCGAGGTGGCGCAGCGCTTCGAGATCCCGCTGCTCGGCCAGGTGCCGCTCGACCCGCGCATCCGCACCGGTGGGGGAGAGGGGAAGCCGCTGATGGCGGCGATGCCCGACAGCCCCGTCGCCGCGGTGTTCCGCGACGTCGCCTCGCACATCGCCGCTGAGGTGAGCAAGGAGAACTTCCGCGTCGGCGCTGCCGGTCCGGTGATGCCGAGCGGACCGCGGATCCGGCTCAGCTAGGCGGCTCCCGCCTTGTCCGGCAGCACTGCGGGCGCCACCTCCACGCGTCGCGGTGACGCCGGCGACGCCGCCGGTCGTTCCCAGCGCTCCCAGCCGTCGACGCGACGCCGCATGTTGGTGTTCGCGCTGGTGCTGGGGTCGTTCGTCGGCATGGTCGACGCCACCATCGTCGCCGTCGCCCTCGACCCGCTGACCCGGCATTTCCACGTGTCGCTGGCGGCAGGGCAGGCGGTCCTCGGCGTGTACCTGGTGACGGTGACGGCGACGCTGCCGCTGCTGGGACGGCTCGCCGATCGCTACGGGCGGCGGCGCGCCTACGTCGCCGGGTTCGTGGTGTTCGCGGTCGGTTCCGTGGGTGCGGCGCTGGCCCCGGGGTTCGAGTGGCTGATGGTGGCGCGCGCGGTGCAGGCCTGCGGCGGCGGCATGCTGACCGCGGGATCGCTGGCTCTGATGGCGCAGCACGCGCCGCAGGAGTCGACGGGGCGGTCGATCGCCCTGCTGGTGATCACCCAGGCGCTGGCGGGACTGGTCGGGCCGCCGCTGGGCGGCGCGCTGACCGCGGCGTGGGGCTGGCAGGCGGTGTTCTGGGCGAGTGTTGTGGCCGCAGTTGTCGGAATCATCGCGGTCTGGCGGGCGGTGCCGGCGTCGAGCGGGCATGCCGGTGAGGCGCACGGCGTCGACGTCGTCGGTGCGGTGGCGGTGGCTGCGCTGCTGCTCGGCGTAGGGACGGGCATCGGCTCGCTCGGCGCCGGCGGGACGGTGGCGTCGACGGCGGTGTGGTTCGCCGTGGCGGTGGTGGGCGCGGTGCTCCTGCTGGTCGCTGAGCCGCGCGCGCGCTTCCCGCTGCTCGACCCGCGGCTGCTGCGGCCCGGCCGCTTCGCCTCCGCGTCGCTGGCGAGCTTCCTGAGCACGGGCACGCTGATGTCCTGCTTCGCGCTGCTGCCCTTCTGGCTGGAGGACGCGCACCACGCCAGCGCCGCGCTTGCCGGTGCGGCGTTCCTGCCCATCGGCATCGGCATCGGGGTCACCTCGCGCACCGGCGGCCGGCTCGGCGACCGCGGCCACACCCGCGAGGCGACCACCGCCGGCATGACCCTCGCCGCAGCGGGCCTGGTGCTCGCCTCGCTGGGTGCGCGCACCGACGTGTGGGCGGTGCTGCTGCTGGGTTTGCTGGTGCTGGGCATGGGCAACGGGCTCTTCTCCTCGCCCAACACCGCGGCCGCCATCGTGGTCGCGCCGCGCTCCGCCCTCGGCAGCGCCAGCGGCTTCCTCTCGACGGCGCGCAACGCCGGCGTTGTCTTCGGTCTCGGCATCACCGGCGCCGTCTACAGCGCCGTCGCCCACAACGCGCCGGCCTCCTCGGCCGACCGCGCCGCCGAGATCCTCTTCGGCGCCGCCGCGGTGGTCTGCTTCGCCGTCGCGGTGCTCGCCTCGCGCACCTATCGCGACGTCGACACCGCGGTGGCCCGCTCGCACATCGCGCCCGAGGAGCTGGCTTAGCGCGCTGCGCTCGCGTTTATCCCAGCGCTGCGCGCGCTGCGTTGTGCAGCGCGGAGCGCGCGCTCTCGTCATTGGTGAAGACGCGCACCAACTGGTTGTGGGCGGGAAGGCGTGACACCAGCTCCATGGTGCGGCTGTGCTCCACCGTCTCTTCGAGGGGATCGTAGATCGACACCATGCCGTCGTCGGTCATCGGGTTCTCGGGCGCGACGCGCGCGCTGGCCACGTCGATCTCGAAGCGCGTGCTGCGCAACGGGTGCGGCAGCAGCTCGACGATGCGGTCGCGCAGGCCGGAGAGGTCGGCGCTGGCGTGGGCGATCGACTCGTAGGCGAGCTTCCAGGCGAGGCGCCGCGCGGTGATCGCCTCCCAGGCCTCGCCGAGGCGGCGCTCCTCGCTGCCCGGCGCCGCGGCGCTGCGCCAGCGGTCGACGGTCTCCAGCAGTGACCAGTCGGTCAGTGCGCGGTAGGCGTCGAGGTTCTCCAGCGGGTTGCCGGGGAGGATGCGCTCGACGGTGTCGGCGAAGATCTCCCGCATGGTGAGGTCGATGCGGCGCACCGTGCGGTGGAAGTAGATGTTGGTGTACAGGTAGAGCCGCGCGGTGAGGAACATCTCCAGCGCGGGCACGGCGTGCGCGTGCAGCACCAGGGTGTCGCCGAAGACGAACGAGTAGTGCATGATGCGGCGCACGTCGACGCTGCCGACGGCGACGCCGCACATGTAGGCGTCGCGCACCACGTAGTCGAGGTTGTCGACGGTGGCCGGACCGCAGAGCATCGGCTTGCAGGCGCGCAGCCATGCGGGCGGGACGTAGTCGCCCATCTCGGCGGGCGCCATCAACCATGCCACCCAGCGCGGATCGACCGCCTCTCCGTCCTCGAAGGGCGCTGACGGCGAGGCGCGCAGCGAGCCGATCAGGTCGGCCAGCTCGACGCAGACCAGCCGCCGCCCCACGTCCTCGTGGTCGACCTGCCAGCGCGAGAGCACCTCGCGGTCGAAGAAGTGACCGAACGGTCCGTGCCCGACGTCGTGCAGCAGGCCGGCGAGTCGCAGCGTCTCCTCGACGCACGCCGGCGACGGCGCGTCGGGGAAGGCGGCGCGCAGGCTGGGGTCGACGCGGCGCGCGTAGATGCCGGCGAGGTGCATGGCGCCGAGCAGGTGGGCGAAGCGGGAGTGCTCGGCGGTGGGGAAGACCCACCACGCCGACTGCAGCTGGTGGATGCGGCGCAGGCGCTGCAGCCACGGGGTGTCGAGGATGTGCTGCTCGCCGCTCTCGCCGTTGCCGCCCTTGGTGATCTCGATGTAGCCGTAGAGCGGGTCGGCGATGAGGTTGACCTCGCTGAAGCGCGCAGCGGCATCCATGGGCGAGGCGAGTGTAGCGGCCGGCATGCCAGCGCACGGCTTCACACGCCGCAAAACCATCCATCTCTACACTGGCCGCGATCATGCCGCCGCATCAGCGCCGCCGCGGGCAGCCTCCCGGACGATCGGGCCGCAGCGCAGGGCGCGCCGGGAAGCGCCCCGAGGACCGTGCCCGGGCTGCCGGTGGCGGGGGCGGCGCGGCACCGCTGCCGGCCCGCAGCGTGCCGCGCATGCTCCTCCTCTCCACCGCCCTGATCGCCGCCGTCGCGGTGCTCGGCACGGGGCTCTTCCTCGTCGTCCGCGGCAGCGGCACCGTCGCCACCACCTGCGACCCCGACGCCAACGGCTGGAACGGCGCCGGCGGAGGCCCCCGGCAGACCGCCCAGGCCCCCGGCGCCATCCACGATCCCAGGAAGGGCTGGTCCCCCTCGTGGCACTACCCCGGCGCCGGCTCCTCGCCCGCCGATCGCGTCGTCGCACCACCCAGCGCCGCCAACGGCGCGGTCTACACCGCCACCGCCGACGGCACCCTGGTCGCCCTCGACGCGGCCACCGGCACCCGCCAGTGGACCAGCGAGCCCGGCCCCGGTGAGCAGGGCGCGGTGCAGACGCCGATCGCGCTCGACGGCTGCGGCGCCGTCCTCGCCACCAGCTTCCGCAGCGCCGGCGGCGACCCCGCCGGAGCGGTGCGCGCCGTCGACCTGCGCTCGCACCAGCGCCGCTGGGGCGTGCAGGCCGCCGACGAGATCTTCTCCGCCCCCGAGATCGTCGACGGCGTCGCCTACGCCGGCCTGTCCTTCCCCGCCACCACCGGCGCGCTCGACCGCATCCACGTCCTCGACGGCTACTACGTCAACGACGGGTCACGCGGCTACCGCAAGCGCTTCACCGGCGCGGTGATCGCCGCGGCCACCAGCGACCACCAGCGCATCTGGATCGGCGACCTCGACCAGAACGTCTACGCGCTGGGACCGGGCGGCAGGCAGCTGTGGACCTACACCACCCAGGGGATCGTCAGCCTTCCTGCCATCTTCGACGGAAACATCCTGGTGGTGGCCAGCGCCGACCACCACGTCGCCGGCCTCGATCCCGGCACGGGCAGGGAGAAGTGGAGCGTCGAGGTGGGGGAGGTGCAGGCGGCCATGGCCATCGCCGCCGGCAACGAGGTGATCGTCGCCGACAGCGACGGCACGGTGCACGCGCTGTCGCTGTCGGACGGCAGCGAGAAGTGGCACCACGACGTCGGTGCGGCGGTCACCCGTGCGGTGGTCACCGCCGGCGACCGCGTCTTCGCCATCGACGACGACGGCCAGCTCCACGTCCTCGACGCCGGCAGCGGGGACGAGACGGTGAGCTGGAGCGCGCCGGCGCCGCCCGCGGGACCGCCCGCCATCGCCGCAGGGCATCTCTACGTCACCTGCCAGGACGGCAGGCTCTACGCGCTCCCGCTGTAGACAGCGCCAGGAAGAAGATCGATCCCCCGTCCCGGGGCGCCTCAGGCCGACGCGGCCGTCTTCTGGTTGCCCCTGAAGGCGTTGACGATGAGGCCCAGCGCAGAACGGCGGTCGGGATGCTCGGTCTGCCACACCGCGTACACCTCGAAGAACGCCGTGGTGGGATGCGCGGAACGGCGGAAGGCGCGCAGGCTCTCCTCCGGCAGGGTGCAGTTGAACTGCAGCGCGCGCAGCAGCCGCTCACCCTGGGCGCCGCGCAGCTTGCGCTCGTCGCGCAGCCAGAGGAAGCCGAGGATGCCCAGCCCGACCGCGCTCGACACCGCCACCGTGATCACGGCGAGCAGGGCCATCTGCTGCGGCAGGCTGCCGTTGCGCACCAGCACCGTGGAACCCACGGCGAGGCCGCACACCAGCGCGGCGATGCCCAGGCGCTGGCGACGTCCGCGCTCGATCATGCGGCGGCGGGTGGTGTGGTAGCTCTCGCAGAGGCGCTGCAGGTTGGCGGAGGCGGCCAGCAGCTCGCCGGCGGTGGGCAGCAGCGCCGCCTCCTGCGCCGTCAGCTCGACCGGCTGGTCGGGCTCCGCCGCCGGCGGGGGGGCTGCCGTGGGGGGATTGAGCAGAGCGGCCCGCAGCGACGAGGGCGACTCCGCAGACGGCGGGAAGGGCTGAGCACTCATGATGTGGTTGTAGACCTGTCAAGGGCATCGCGCCTCGCCGCCAAGGGATCGTGACATCGCCGTCAGATCGCAGGGACGCGGCCTCGGACCGACGGTTACTGCTAGCATCCGGGCCGTCTCGAGCGCGAGGTTTTGGACAGTATGAGCAGCAACCAGCGACCCGTGGCGGCCACGGTGGCGGGCAGCGACTCGGGGGGCGGGGCGGGCATCCAGGCCGACCTGCTCAGCTTCGCCGCCTGCGGCGTGCACGGCGCCACCGTGGTCACCGCGGTGACCGCCCAGGACACCCTGGCGGTGCGCCGGGTCGAGCCGGTGTCGCTGGAGACGATCGCCGCCCAGCTCGACGCCGTCGCCGCCGACCTGCGGCCCGCCGCCTGGAAGACCGGCATGCTGCCCACCCCGGAGATCGTCGCCGTGGTCGCCCAGCGCCTCGAGCAGCACGGCGCGGAGAACCTGGTGGTCGACCCCGTGCTGCGCGCCTCCACCGGCGCGTCGCTTGCCGCTGACGCGGCACTGGTCACGCTGCGCGAGGCGCTGCTGCCCCTGGCCACCGTGGTGACCCCCAACCTGCCCGAGGCGGAGGCGCTCAGCGGCCTGCCCGTCTCCACCCCTGCCGAGCTGCTCGCCGCGGCGCGGGCCATCGCGCGCTTCGGCCCGCGCTTCGTGGTCATCACCGGCGGCCACGGCGACCCCAGCGCGCCGGAGGTGAGCGACATGGTGCTCGACGCCGCCGCCGGCACGGTGCTGGCCCTGGCCCACCCGCGCATCCCCGGCCCCGACCGCCACGGCACCGGCTGCAGCTTCAGCGCCGCGCTGGCCGCCTTCCTGGCCCGCGGGGCCGACCCCCTCGACGCCGCCGCCAGCGCCTCGGCCTTCGTCGAGGCCGCGCTGCGCCGCGCGCCGGAGGGCATCGGCGCCGGCCTCGGCCCGCTCGGCCACATCGACCTCGCCGCCGATGAGGTGGCTCCCCTGGTCCGCGCCCCCCAGCCGGCGGCCGGCTGAAGCAGGGCCGCGCTCCCACCATGCCCCTGTTCCGCCGCCGCGACGCCGACGCCGACGACCTCGAAGCCCGCCTGGCGCGGGCCGATGACGCCCTCGAGGACGAGGACCCGCGCACCGCCCTGCGCATCGCCGACGACGTGCTCAAGGCGGCCGGCCGGGGCTGCCGCGAGGCGGTGGCCGCGCAGGTGGTCCGCGCCGAGGCGCTGCGCGCCATGGAACGCTTCAAGGACGCCGAGAAGGCGGCCGCCCAGGCCTGCCAGTGGGACCCCGAGGACGGCGCCGCCTGGTACGAGCGCGGCATGGCCGCCTACCGCCTGGCCCGCTTCGAGGACGCCGCCGCCTGGCTGGAGGAGGCGGTCACCGTCGAGCCCGAGGACGCCCACGCCTGGAACGCCCTCGGCCGGGCGCGCATCTGGCTCGACCGCAGGCCCGAGGCCAAGGACGCCTTCCGGCGTGCCGCCACCATCGACCCGCGGCACTTCGTGGTGCCGCTGCGCATCGCCGCCATCGAGTTCGACCGCATCGCCGCCGACGCCTGGAAGACCATCCCGCAGACCTTCAAGCAGCGCATGGACAACACCGTCGTCGCCGTCGAGGAGCTGCCCGACGAGGAGGACGTCGAGAACGGCGAGGATCCTGACCTCCTCGGCGTCTACTCCGGCGGCACGGCGCTGAGCGACGACTACCCCGAGCGCATCATCCTGTACCAGCGCAACCACGAGAACGTGTGCGCCACCCTGGGTGAGCTGGTGGAGGAGATCCGCCGCACCATCCTGCACGAGGTCGGCCACCACTTCGGCATGGACCACGACGAGCTGCCCTACTGAGATGCGGCGCTTCGCCCAGTGCGCCGAGCGGATCGCGGCGACCAGCTCCAAGCTGGAGAAGGTGCGGCTGCTCGCCGAGTATTTGCAGAGCCTGGACGAAACGCGCGTCGGCGTGGCGGCGCGCTTCTTCACCGGGCTGGTGTTCCCCACCTGGGACATGCGGGTGCTGTCGGTCGGCGGCGCGGCGCTGTGGGGCGTGCTGCGCGAGATCAGCGGCGCGTCGCCGGAGGAGATGAGCACGGCGTGGGCGCGCCACGGCGATGCCGGCGGTGCGGCGCACGACGTGCTGCTCGACGCCTGCCGCGACGCGCCGGGCGTCGACATCCTCGACGTGGTGCACACCTTCGAGCGCATCGCCGCCGCGTCGAGCGCCGCCGAGCGCGCCGCGCTGCTGGAGGCGCTGCTGCGCTCCTGCACGCCGCTGGAAGCCAAGTACGTGGTCAAGCTGATCACCGGCGAGATGCGCATCGGGCTGCGCGAGGGACTCGTCGAGGACGCCATCGCCCTCGCCTTCGCACGGCCCAAGGCCGCGGTGTCGCGCGCCGACATGGTGATCGGCGACCTCGGCGAGGTGGCGCTGCTGGCGCGCCAGGATCGCCTCGACACCGCGGCGCCGCGGCTGTTCTCGCCGCTGCGCTTCATGCTGGCCACGCCCGTCGCCGACGCCGAGGAGGTGGTGGCGCGCATGGGCGACGAGGTGTGGGTGGAGGACAAGTACGACGGCGTGCGCTGCCAGGTGCACCGCGACGACGGGCGCGTCATGCTCTTCTCCCGCGACCTCAAGGACGTCACCGCGCAGTTCCCCGAGGTCGCCGAGGCGGCGGCCGCGCTGCCTGGGATCCTGCTGCTCGACGGCGAGGTGCTCGCCTTCCGCGACGGCCAGGTGATGCCCTTCGCCGCGCTGCAGACGCGGCTCGGCCGCAAGACGCCGTCGCTCTCGGTGCTGCAGCAGGTTCCGGTCATCTTCGTCGCCTGGGACCTGCTCGACCAGGACGGCGTCTCGCTGCTCGACGAGCCGCTGCGCGAGCGCCGCAAGCGCCTCGAGTCGCTGCAGCTCGGCGGCGCGCTGGCCACGGCGCACCAGGAGCACGCGCGCGGCGCCGCCCAGGTCGACGCGCTCTTCGACAACGCGCGCGACCGCCTCAACGAAGGCCTCATCGCCAAGGACCCGCGATCGCCCTACACGCCCGGCCGCCGCGGCATGTCCTGGCTCAAGCTGAAGAAACCGCTCGACACCCTCGACGTCGTGGTCACCGGCGCGGAGCTGGGCCACGGGCGGCGCCGCGACGTGCTCAGCGACGTCACCTTCTCGGTGCGCGTCGACGACAGCGACGAGCTGGTGCCCATCGGCAAGGCCTACACGGGATTGACCGACGCCGAGATCCTGGAGATGACCGAGCTGCTGAAGTCGATCACCGTCAGCGAGCACGGGCGCTACCGCACCGTCGTCCCGCAGATCGTCCTGGAGATCGCCTTCGACCGGGTGCAGCCCTCCAACCGCCACCGCTCCGGCTACGCGCTGCGCTTCCCGCGCATCGTGCGCTGGCGCCACGACAAGTCGCCGCACGACATCGACACCCTGGCGCGGGTGGCGGCGCTGGCGCGCACCCGCGAGGGCGAGCGCGTCCAGCTGGTCGACCGCGCCTGAGCTAGCGGCCGCCCGAGGCGATGAACCCGGCGAACAGGTTCGGGTCATCCATGGCCGGATCACCCACGGGCTCGAAGACGTTGAACCTGCTGCGCAGTGCGGCGTACTGCCGGGCCAGGGCCTCGTCCTTGTAGGCCTCCAGCGGGTCCCAGGGGTGCAGGTAGCGCACCTCGGTGATGCCGGCCTGGAGCATCTCCTTGAGGCAGCCGAAGCAGGGCTGGGTGGTCGAGGTCAGCGCGGCGCCGAAGGTCTGCTGGCCGAAGCGTGCGGCGGTGAGCAGCGCGTTCTGCTCGGCGTGGACGCAGAGGCAGACGTCGTAGGCGCCGCCGCGCAGGTAGGGCTCGTCGTTGCGGCGGGCGCAGCGGTGGCAGCCGCCCTCGGAGCAGTTGGGCATGCCGAAGGGGGTGCCGTTGTAGCCGGTGCTGAGCACCCGGTCCTCGCGCACGATGACGGCGCCGACGCGGCGCCCCAGGCAGTCGGCGCGGGTGCGCGCGGCCAGGGCGATGAGCAGGAAGTACATCCGCTTGTCCGGCCGGGCGAAGCGGCCCTCGGGGGCGCTCGGCAGGTCGGCGGCGGCGGCGTCCTCGGGTGGCAGGCCGGGGAAGGTCATGGCGCCGTGAAGCGTACCCCGGCGCCGGACCCGCCACGCGCGGGCGGCGGCGTCAGGAGGCGCGCGCGGCGGGAGTGCGCAGCCGGCCGGTGATCCGGCGCGTCGCCCAGCAGTCGATGGCGCCGATGACCTCCTTGAGCTCCAAGCCCGCGTCGGTGAGCCGGTAGGAGGTGCGCGGCGGCATCACCTGCTCGACGGTGCGGGTCACCAGGCCCAGCTCCTCGAGGCGGTCGAGGCGCTGCGCCAGGGTGGCGGGGTTGCAGCCGCCGGCGGCCCGGCCGAGCTCGTTGAAGCCCATGGGGCCGGCGATCAGGGCCCGGATGATGTGGAGGTTCCACTTCTCCTGGAGGAGCTGGATGGCCTCGAAGACCGGGCAGAAGGAGGTGTCGTCCATGGCCGTGTCGATGGGGGAAGCATAAAGCGCTTCGGGTTTCGTGGCTACCACAATCCTGTTAAGTTCTGCGATCAGTATAGCACTTGACTATTCATAGCGCTATGTGGGTAAGATCACTTCGCCGGACAGAGCACCGGCCCGCGGGGCGGCTCCCGCGGAAGACCACGACACGGAGATACCCCCATGAGCTGGGCCATCGACACAAGCCACACCACCCTGGAATTCTCGGTTCGCCACCTCGGTCTGGCGTCCGTCAAGGGCACCTTCCACAACGTCTCGGGCGAGCTGGAGCTCGACGAGCAGGACCCCACCAAGTCGCGCGGACGCGCCGTCGTCGACATCGCGAGCATCGACACCCGCGACGCTGGCCGTGACACCCACCTGCGCAGCGCCGACTTCTTCGACGTCGAGCAGTTCCCCACCGCCGTCTTCGAGACGCGCCGCATCACCCACCTGCACGGCGACCGCTACGAGGTCGAGGGTGAGCTGACCATCCGCGACATCACCCGCCCCGTCACCCTGCAGGCCGAGCTCTCCGAGTTCATCGTCGATCCCTGGGGCAACCGCCGCGCCGCCGTCGCCGTCGACGGTGAGATCAACCGCCCCGACTTCGGCCTCACCTGGAACCAGGTCCTCGAGGCCGGCCGCCTGATGGTCGGCGAGAAGGTCAAGGTGCACGCCGAGGCCGAGCTGGTCGTCGCCGCCGCCGTCGCCGCCTGATCTTCGTGTCGCGCCGGGCGCGCGGGTCCTCACCGGCCCGCCGCCCGGCGGCGCGGGGCGTCCGGCGCTAGCGGCTAGAGAGACCCCGCCGCCGTCGGCGTCGTAGATGCCCCCACCGTCGCCGGCTTGGGGAGGGAGCGACACAGGGCGGTGCCGAGCGCGCCGGCAAGCGCTGCGTGCGGATCGCCGGCGGCGCCGAGGCTTCGCCAGGCGATGAAGCGGTCGGGACGCACCAGGATCGCGCCCTCCGGTCCGATCTCGCGCCGGCGCAGCCAGGTGCAGCGCGGGTCGAACAGGTCGCCGTCGAGGTGTCCGATCCGCACCGCGTCGAGGGGCAGGTCGTGATGCGCGGCGAGGTCGCGCGCAGCCTCGCACCACGCCTGCCCGTCCTCGCCCGCGATCAGCAGGAAGCGTCCCGGGCCGACGAGATCCTTGATGGCGCGGCGCGTCCCGTCCTCGTCGTCGATCCAGGCGTGGGGAAGCGGCGCCCCCGGGCGGGTCGACGGCTGGTAGATGCGGACGTCGTCGACCGGTGCCGGTGGCGGCGTGCCGTCCGGGACGATCGCGGCCGACTCGTACGTGTACCCGTACTCGACGTTGTGCTCGCCGAACTCCATCGACTGCTCGCGGATGGCGCGCAGCACCGCGGCGCGGTGGGCGGTGTCCTGCGGATCCCCGCTCCAGAAACGGCGCAGGCTGGCGAGGTTCTGCTCCTCGGTCTGCTCGTGGGAGATCCCCAGCGTGCCGCCGATGGCGAAGTGGTTGGCGGCGTTCTCCAGCGAGCGCAGGGCGTTGCGCTCCAGTGACGGGCGGCGCTCCGGCTCGTAGGTGTCGAGCAGCGCCGGCGACGCGTGGCCGCTCAGCACCGCATGCAGCTTCCAGGCCAGGTTGTGCACGTCGTGGATGGCACTGGTGAGTCCCAGGCCGCCGGTGGGCGGATAGCGGTGGGCGGCGTCGCCGACGAGGAACACACGGCCCACCTGCAACCTCGACGCCATCACGGCCTCGACCGACCAGCGGGTGACCTGGTGCACCGTCATGGGAAGGTCGGGAATGCCGAGCGAGGCGCGCACGTCGGCCTCGACCTGCGCGTCCGACTGCGCGCGCGGGTCGTCGACGGGGTAGTTGAGGTGGATCACCCACTCCTCGGACGCCCGTCCCCAGCGATCCGGACCCATCGGCACCATCACCACCATCACGCCCGTCTGCGCCGAGAACATCCAGCGGATCAGCACGTCGTCGTCCTGGGCGAGCGCGGAGAAGTCGGCGGAGACGTGCATCGTCGCCGTCTCGGTGAGGTGGCCGAGGCCCTCGTAGGGCACGCCGACGAGCTTGGGCACGGTGCGACCGCCGTCGGCGCCGACCAGGTACCGCGACCGCACCGTGTACACGCTGCCGGTGGCGACGTCGCAGACGGTGGCGGTCACGCCCTCCTCGTCCTGGCCGAGATCCTGCAGCCTATGGCCGAAACGGATGCGGCCCGGCGCCAGCTCATCGGCGTGCTTCTTGAGCACGGGCTCGAGGCGGATCTGGGGAAGGTTGAGCTGGCGCCAGGGGCTGGCCGCCGCCCAGTTCTCGTCGTCGCGGGCGGCTCCCCAGCACTCCATGCGCGCGATGCGCCGCCCGTACAGCTCGCCGGGGCCGGCGAGACCCGCGTACCACGCGGTTGCCGCCATGTTCTGCGCCGGCGTGCTGCGCTCGGCGATGGCCTGCGCCACACCGGCGTCCTCGAGGATCTCCATGGCGCGCTGGTTGAGCACGTGCGCCTTGGGCAGCGTCGAGGTGGCGGGGAGTGCGCTGACGAGGAGATGGTCCACGCCCAGCCTGGACAGCAGCATCGACGCCGTCAGACCCGCGCCGCCGCCACCGACGATCAGGACGTCGGTGGTCTCCTGTGGGTGCGCGCCGTTGTCCATCGAGTCGTCCTCCAACCGTTGACGATGTGCGCGGCCGTGTGGCGGCCGCTAGCCGCGCGCGATATGCAGGACCAGGGCGGCGGTGGACAGGACCAGGGCGAGGAATGCGTTGGTCCCCTCGGAGCGCAGGTTGCCCATGCGCAGGTGCGCGCCGATGGCGGCGAGCGAGGCGAGCACCAGGCCCGCCGTCGCCGCGATTCCCAGCGGCCTGACGGCGAGACCGATCAGCGCACCCGCCGCGCCGCTGACCTCCAGCACGCCGATCAGGCGCCACTGCGACGGCGAGACGCCGAGGCGGTCGCGGGTGGCCAGCGACTGCGTCCGCCCGGTGAACTTCATGGCGGCTGCTGCGAGGAAGATCAGCGCGGCGAGGACGGTGACGACGGCCGTGGCGGCGAACATGAGCTGCAGCCTACGCGCCTAAATGGACAACTGTCAAGTTTCTTCGTGATGACCGTCAATTTGAGCTAGGATGGCGCCCATGAGCGCCAGGTCCGCTGCCGCCCGCCGGCCTGGCCGTCCCCGCGCCGAGGACGCTCCCGTCGGCGTCGAGGCGATGCTGGCCACGGCGCTGCGCGCCTTCGCGACCCACGGGTACGAAGGGGTGTCGGTCAGCGAGCTCTGCCGCCAGCTCGGCGTCAGCCACAACCTGCTGCACCAGCGCTTCGGCTCCAAGGACGGCCTGTGGCACGCGGCCGTCGACTGGGGGTTCGGCGGCATGGCGCAGGAGGTGGCGATGGCGGTCGACCCGACCGTCACCGATCCCCTCGCCCAGTTCGCCGCCATCCTGCGCCGGTTCCTCCGCGCCTCGGCCGACCGCCCCGAGCTCGTCGGCCTGATGAACCTGGAGGGCCGGGAGAGCACCGAGCGCCTGGCCTACCTGTACGGCAACTGCGTCGAGCCGATCCTCACCCCGATCGCCCGCCTGCTCGACCACCTGGCGGCGGAGGGGCGGGTGCGGCCGATCTCCAGCCGCGCGCTCCTGTTCCTGGTGGCCCACGGTGCGGCGGCGCCGTTCACCCTGCGCGCCCTGGCGTGCGAGATCGATCCCGCCGACCCGCTCGCGCCCGCCGCGCGTGACGCATACATCGACCAGGTGGTCGACCTGCTCATCGCCGGGCTCCAGCTCGACCCGAACCAGGTGCCGTAGCCGCGGCCAGCGGCTTGCGGTTCTATCCCTGCTCGATGCGCACCAGGTTGCCCGCGGGGTCGCGCACGGCGATGTCGCGGGTGCCCCAGGGTTGGGTGATCGGCTCCTGGAGCACCTCGGCGTCGGCTGCGGCGGCGATCCGGTCGAAGGTGGCGTCGAGGTCGTCGGAGCGCAACTGGATCGCCTGCAGCTCACCCTTGGCGAGCAGGGCGGCGAGGCTGTCGCCGTCCTCGCGGGAGCGGCCGGCGTGCGGCTGCGAGAGCACGATCTCGATCTCGGGTTGGCTCTCGGCGGCCAGGGTGATCCAGCGGAAGCCGTCCCGGGACACCTGGTTACGCACCGTCAGACCGAGGGTGTCGCGGTAGAAGCGCAGCGCGGCGTCGATGTCGTCGACGAGGACGTGCACGCCGCCGAGCGAGATCGCCATGGCGCCGAGGCTAGGCGGGTGCGGCGGCAGGTGCTTCTCCGAAACTGCTCTCTTTGGTTGCCCGCCCCCGGCCCCGGGCCCGGCGCGGCCGGGTCAGCACCATGGTCTGGCAGGAGGGCACGGCGCGCAGCTCGTCGTGGTTGCGGGCGCGGTACGCCGACGGCGTCTCGCCGACCAGCTCGGTGAACCGCGCGGAGAAGGAGCCGAGGCTGGCGCAGCCGACGGCGAAGCAGACGTCGGTCACGCTCATGTCGCCGCGGCGCAGCAGCGCCTTGGCCCGCTCGATGCGGCGGGTCATCAGGTAGGAGTAGGGCGTCTCGGCGTAGGCCTCGCGGAAGCGGCGGCTGAAGTGGGCGGGCGACATCAGCGCGGTGCGGGCCAGCGCCGGCACGTCGAGCGGCTGGGCGTACTCGCGGTCCATGCGGTCGCGGGCCCGGCGCAGCCGGCGCAGCTCGTCGATGTCGGGGTTCACCGGCTCATTGTCCCGAGATCGGGTCCCAAAGTGAGCAGTTGTGGAGAAGCGCCCCTCGCCGAGCCACGCCTAGCATTGCCGCCATGTCGTCCACCACCCAAGGAGCGACCATGAGCGACGCCTCCTCCACCCAGGGTGTCAAGACCCTGCTGCATCCCGTCACCGACCTGGCCAGGGCCAAGGCGGTGTACACGGCCCTGCTCGGCGCCCCGCCGCA
Source organism: uncultured Actinomycetes bacterium (assembly GCA_964499205.1). Classification (GTDB taxonomy): domain Bacteria; phylum Chloroflexota; class Dormibacteria; order Aeolococcales; family Aeolococcaceae; genus DASRDZ01. Next base: position 14,942 of record CAZCJX010000067.1, read on the forward strand.
GCACGACGCGCCCTACTACGTCGGCTACGAGGCCGCGGGCCAGCACATCGGCCTGGTCCCGGGCGGTGGCCCGCAGGGCATGGCCTCGCCGGTGGCCTACTGGCACGTGCCCGACATCGAGGCCAAGCTGGCCGAGGTCACCGCCGCCGGCGCCACGGTGAAGGACCCGGTGCGCGACGTCGGTGGCGGCCGCCTGGTGGCCACCGTCACCGACCCCGACGGCAACGTGCTGGGGCTGCTCCAGGACCGATGAGCGACAGGACGCCGCCCGCGCTGCACGTCGCCGACAGCCACGACTGGATCCGCGTGCACGGCGCGCGCGAGAACAACCTCAAGGACGTCAGCGTCGAGATTCCCAAGCGGCGGCTGACCGTGTTCACCGGCGTCTCCGGCTCGGGCAAGAGCTCGCTGGTGTTCGACACCATCGCTGCCGAATC
>CAZCJX010000068.1:0-14936 GCA_964499205.1 uncultured Actinomycetes bacterium
CCGCAGCCGCCTTCTGCGTCGTCACCGCGACCGGAGTCGCGTACACCGCCGGTTCGGACCGGACGCCGTCGACCGTCTACTCGCCGACGGGCACGACCTCGGACGGCACCGTGCTTCCCAACGGCCGCCTGGTGACCCCCGCCGGCGCCGTCCACGACGTGGGCGACTTCCCGCTCGGTGTCGCGGTCTCGCCGGACGGCCGCCTGGTCGCGGCGATCAACAGCGGCTACGGCATGGGTGTCAACGCCGGCTTCAACAGCTACTGCGGGCAGGGACAGAACAACGGCAGCCCAGCGCCCTGCCCCTACCTGGCCGGCGATGCCCGGACGCGATCGCAGGTGGGCAAGGCGGCAGAACCCACCTACGACGAGTCGATCAGCGTGCTCGACACCCAGACGGGAGCGGTGAGCGACGTTCGCGCCGTGCCCAACACCGCGCACTACGACCCGAAAAGCGGTACCGGAATCTCCGGCAGCATCAACTTCTTCTACGTCGGCATCACCTTCTCGCCGGACGGCCGTCACCTCTACGCGGCGGGCGGCGGCAACGACGCGATCTACGACTTCCCCGTCAGCGGCGGGCATGTCGGCCCGGCGCCGCGCCAGACCGTGGTGCTTGCCTCCAGCTTCGCCGGGCCGAAGGCGGGGCCGCTGTCGCCGAGCTATCCCGTCTTCGGGTCGGTGGCCGGCTTCACCAAGGGCATGGCGGTGACGCCCGACGGGCGCTATCTGCTGGTCAGCCACGAGTTCAACAACACCCTCGACATCGTCGACACCGCGACGTACAGCTACAACCAGGTGCCGCTGGTGCCCGACCCCGCCCCGCTCGGCGGCTTCTATCCCTACGGCGTCGCGGTCAGTCCTGACGGAAACACCGCCTACGTGGCCGGACAGGGCCTCGGCGTCGTGGCCGTGGTCACCCTCGGCAACGGCAACGGCGTGGTCAGCGGCCTGGTCTCGGTGGGCGACCATCCCACCGCGCTGGCGATCTCGCCCGACGGCTCGCAGCTCTACGTGGCCAACGCCGACGACGACACCCTGAGCATCGTCGACACCGCAACGCGCACCGTCGCCGCCACACTGACCCTGCATGCGCTTCCCGGTGAGCAGCTGGGCAGCGTTCCCGACGCGGTCGCCGTCAGCGCCGACGCGCAGCGGCTCTACGTGGCGCTGGCCGGCGACGACGCGGTGGCCGTGCTCGGTACCAAGGCGTCGTTCCAGGGCAACGGCTCGGTGCTGCCCGCCTCCTCCGGCGGCTCCAACGAAGCCCCGCCGCCCGCGGGGGAGGAGCTGCCCAACACCGCGCCGCCGGCCTCGCCCGGCGCTGCTGACTGGGTGGTCGGTGGGATGATCCCGTCCGCCTGGTATCCGTCGGGAGTGGCGGTCAGCCCCGATGACGCCAAGGTGTACATCGTGTCCGCCAAGGGACTGGGCAGCCGCTACCTCCCGCCGCTCAGCTCCGCACGCGGTGGTGCGCTGCAGGACCAGTTCGAGTACGACGGCGACAACATGCCGGGCACGCTGCAGGCGGTCGCCGCGCCGACGCCGAAGCAGCTGCTCGCGGGACTGCAGACCGCGCAGCAGGACATCCTGCTCGCCTCGGCGTCGGACTCGATGCGCTCGCCGAACAACCCGATCCCCGGCCACGACGGCGGGACCTCGCCGATCACCCACGTCATCGAGGTGGTGCGCGAGAACCGCACCTTCGACCAGGAGCTCGGCGACCTCGGCGTCGACGAGGGCCGCGACAGCACCCAGGTCGACGCCCAACCGGCCTACACCGAGGTCGGGCGCGAGGTGACACCCAACGTGCACGCCATGAGCGGCGATCCCATCCCCGGGCACGGCGACCCCGCCTTCGCCACCTCGGACAACTTCTACTCCGACGGCGAGGCCAGCGTCCAGGGGCACTGGTGGACGGCGGCGGCCAACGTCAACGACTACGTCGAGAAGTCGTGGCGCCAGTACTACTCGCTGCGCAACCACGTCTACGACCCCGAGTCGACGGTGTCGCAGCCCAAGAACTGCTCCATCTTCCAGTCGGCGCAGGCCAGGGCGGTGAGCAGCGGCGGCGCCTTCAGCTACCGCAACTACGGAGAGCTGATCGGCCTGGTCAACCTCTCCGTCCCCGGCGTCGACCTCGGCTTCAGCGGCCCCAAGGGCGCCGGCCCCAATCCCTGCTCGGCGATTCCCAACAGCGCCATCGACCCCAACGCCGTGCAGGACGAGAGCCTCGACGTCGACAACCGCAGCACCGCCACCGAGTTCCTGTCGGACATCGGCCTCAACCCCGACGGCAGCGCCACCGGGAAGCCGGGCAACGTGCTGCGCAACCTCAGCTACATCACCCTCTCCGGCGACCACACCGGCGGCCTCTCCTTCGCCGAGACGCCGCGCTCGCGCATCGCCGAGAACGACGCCGGGCTGGGCATGATCGTGCAGGCGATCAGCCACTCGGCGTACTGGTCGAGCACCGCCATCCTGGTGATGGAGGACGACAGCCAGGACGGTCTCGACCACGAGGACGGCCACCGCAACCTGCTCTACGTGATCAGCCCCTGGGCCAAGCACACCGGTGCGGACGGCAAGCCCGGCTACATCGGCCATCACCACTACAGCCAGGCCTCGGTGCTGAAGACCATCGAGCTGATCCTGGCGCTGCCCTTCCTCAGCGCCTACGACCAGAACGCCAGCGCGCTGTACGACCTCTTCAAGGACAAGAACGCACCCTCCGCGCTGACCCCGGCCGACCTCGCCCCGTACACGCTGCAGCCGCTGCCGTCGTTCGTGCCGGAGCAGTCGGCGTGCTACACGCAGCAGCCGCCCCCCGCCGGCTGCCCCGCCCCCTCGGCGGGCATGACCACCGCGATGGCCAGCGACCTGGCCACCCGCTCCGCCGCACTCGACATGTCGCGCATCGACGCCGCGTCGCCCGACCTCGAGCTGATCCTCTGGCAGCTCAGCCATCCCGACCGCGAGGTGCCGGCGCAGCTGCGGCAGGAGATGGCCGCGTGGACGCTGCGACGGTCGATGTCCTCGTCCACGGAGCCCGCCAAAGCGGACGGCTGAAAAAAGGACCGCCGCGCGCCGCTTTCGGCGACGCGCGGCGGCGGTTGGAGGGGAACTGCTCAGTTGTCGCCGGGCGACGGGCTCGCGCTCTGGCTCTGGCTCATGCTGCCCAGGCCGTGGCGCGGCGCGGGCATCGGCGAACCGGCGCCCTTGACGCTGGCCCAGATCGCCTCGTTGAACAGCCGCATGTCGATCTCGTCCTCGCGGTCGAGCGACTGCGCCGCGGACTGCGCGGCCATCGGCGAGCTGGTGGTGTTGCTGGCGTTGCCGGCGTCGGCCGGGCGCTGCGCGGTGTAGGCGGTGACGTCCGGCTTGTTGGTGAACGAGGCGGTCATCGGCGTCGCGTAGGTGTCGAACTGGGTGAGCGGGCGGATGCCGACGATGTCCTCGATGGTGCGCAGCATCGACACCGTCGAGTAGAAGCTGGAGTCGACCTTGCCGGTCTGGGTGTACGGGCTGATCACCTCGGCCACGGTGCGGTGGGCGTCGACGTGGTCGGGGCCGTTCTGCGCGTCGTCCTCGGTGACGAAGATGGCCGTGCTCGACCAGTAGGGCGAGTGCGAGACGCTGTCGACGAGGCGGCCCAGGGCGAGGTCGTTGTCGGCGACGTACGCCTGCGGCGTGGGCATCCCCGGCTTGGTGCCGGCGGTGTGGTCGTTCGGCATGCGCACGAACTCGACGGCCGGCAGGTTGCCGCCGGCGACGTACTGGTTGAACTCGCGCTGCCACTCGCTGATCCGCGGCGTGCCGCAGCTCGTGCTGCGCGGCGTGAAGGTGTCGGGGTTCTCCGGGCAGTTGAGGTCGAAGCCGCGGTAGTTGTGGTCGGTGTTGGCGTCGAGCACGGGATCGGTGGCGATCATGTGGTTGGACGCGTCGGGGTTGACGTAGAAGCCGTAGTTGCGGAACGACACGCCACTCGCCGCCAGGCGGTTCCAGATGTACGAGGTGTCCTGGGTGCGGTTGGGCGCGGTCGACGGGTCGTTGCTCTCCGAGGGGTAGGGTGCGTTGCGGCCCGAGTAGTCGGCCGGCCAGAGCGCCTCGCTGAACGGGTTCGACGCCGCGGCGACGCCCCAGTTCCAGCCCTGGGCGCTGACCTCGGCGTCGGCGTAGAAGTTGTCGAGGGTGACGAAGCGGCGGGCCAGGGCGCGGGCGTTGGTGGCCGAGTCGTCGCCGAAGAGGTTGAGCTGCGCGTCGCCGTTGCCCTTGCCCAGCGAGCCCATCTCCTGGTCGAAGGTGCGGTTCTCGCGGAGCACGTAGATGACGTGCTTGATCGGCTGGCGCATCGCCGCGTTGCTGTGGTCGGCGGTGAAGCCGTCGTTGGCGGCGACCTGGCTGGTCCACTGTGCCAGCTGCGCGGTGCTGACCGGCAGCGACACCGTGGACAGCGTGCCGACCATCATCGAGCCCACGTACTGGGACGGGCTCTGGTTGGTGCTGGTCGGGTTGGGATAGCCGGGACCGTCGTTGGGCCCGGCGCCGAGGCCCTTGGCGTTGGCCACGTAGAGGTGATCTGCGGTGGCGACGACCGAGCTGGGATACCAGCCGGTGGGAATGGAGCCGGTGACCCGGCCCTGGGCGAGGTCGACCACGTCGACGTCGTTGTTGCCGGAGTCGGCCACATACAGGGTGGTGCCGTCGGGGGCGAGGGCGAGCCCGGTGGGATTGGTGCCGACCTGGGCGCCGGAGTAGGGGCGAAGGTCGATGCTGCGCACCACGCTGTCGCTGCGGGTGTCGACGACGCTGATGGCGTCGCTGTCGCCGTCGGCGACGACGAGGCGCGAGCTCGCCGCGTCGAGCAGCAGCGCGTTGGGATGGGTGCCCACGGTGATGGTGCTGCGCAGCGCCGGGGTGGCACCGGAGATGTCGACCACCGACACCGTGTCGGCGCCCTGGTTGCTGACGAACGCGGTGCTGCCGTCAGGGGAGACCGCGACGCCCTCGGGCGCATGGCCGACCGCGACGGTGCTCACCGCGTGCGTTGCCACGTCGACCACGCTCACCGCGTCGGCGAGATGGTCGGCGACCACCAGCCGGCGGCCGTCGGGCGTGGTCTCCAGGCCGGCGGGGAACATGTTCACCGCGCTGCCCGACGGATTGGTGGTGGGCAGGGCGATCGGCGCCGTCTCGGTGAGCGCGCCGTTGCTGACGCTGTAGGTGTGGATCTGCTCGTCGCCGCCGCCGCTGGCGTACGCGGTGGTGCCGTCGGGGCTGAAGGCGAGGCCCTCGAACAGCGTGTGCGGCGACGCGTAGCTCAGCGTCTGGGTGACGCGCGAGGTGGCCGCGTCGACCACCTGCAGCGACTGCGTGCCCTGCCCGTCGTTGCTCACCAGCATGGTGTGCCCGTCGGGCGACAGGCGCAGCGCGAGGGGAAGGTCGCCGAGGTTGGTCTGCGTTCCCGCCGGGGTGATGCGGTAGCCCACCGGGGAGACGGCGGTGCCGTCACCCTGCGGGCCCCCGGTGGGTGCGGTGGCCAGGCTGGTCACCGCTGCGCCGACGGCGAGCGCCGCTGCCACGACGGGGGTGCTGCGCAGCAGCGTGCGCGATCGTCGAGGGACGTGCATCGATCACTCCTTCACGATGAGATCCGCCTCCTTGCCTGCGCGGGCGGCGCAGGACGTCGCACCTCAGGCTAGGGAGGCGGGGATGGCCACCCGGCTAAGCAGTTGGCGTCGCGGCATCATGGTCTGGTTATCGACTGGTGTGCGCTGCAACGCTTGGCGCAATTTCGCGTCAGCGCGCAACGCCGCCTTCATGAGATCGTCAGTTCTGACGTTGCGGTGGCGCGGTCCTCTCGGCGAGCATGCAGCCCGGCTGCCGCGAGGCGGTGACGGCCACCGCTACCACGTGAGGGACTGTGCAGATGCGCACCGACGACCACGCCGTCGCGCTGTGGATCGCCCGCGAAGCAGGGGAGACGCTGCTCAAGGTGCGGCGCGCCTGCGACATCGAAGGCGACGCCACGTCGCTGTGCGACCAGGGTGATCGCATCGCGCACCACCTCATCGTCGACATGCTGGCAACCCTGCGGCCCGGCGACGCCGTGCTCTCCGAGGAGGGTGTCGACGACGCCGCGCGACTCGGCAGCGAGCGTGTCTGGATCGTCGATCCGCTCGACGGCACCCGCGAGTTCGGCGAGCTGCCCAGGACCGACTGGGCGGTGCACGTCGCCCTGTGGGAGCGCGGCGCCCTCGCCGCCGGCGCAGTCGTCCTGCCGGCGCGCGGCGTCGCCTACAGCACGGCGCAACCGCCGCCCGCGCCGCAGCCCAGCGACCGCCCGGTGCGCATCGCGGTGAGCCGCAGCCGCCCCCCCGAGCTGGCCTGCGAGCTGGCCTCCGCGCTGCACGGCGAGCTGGTGCCGATGGGCTCGGCCGGCGTCAAGGCGATGGCGGTGGTCACCGGCGAGGCCGACGTCTACGTGCACGCGGGCGGGCAGTACGAGTGGGATTCGGCGGCGCCGGTGGCGGTGGCGCGCAGCGCCGGGGTGCACGTCTCGCGCATTGACGGCGCACCGCTGATGTACAACCGCGCCGACGCGTGGCTGCCCGACCTTCTCGTCTGCCGCGCCGACCTGGCCGGCCGCGTGCTCGACCTGATCGCCGCCGCCGTCGCCGCCTGAGCGGCGAACGGCGACAGGCGAGCAGGGAGCGAGCTAGTGGCCCCGCCGAACCAGGGCGAAGCGCCGCACCGGTCCCATGCCGGTCATCGGGCTGTGGTCGCGCAGCGGCACGGCGCGATCCTGCCCGGTGTTGCTCGCCGCCGCGGGTTGCACAGAACCCGGCTCGGCGATCGACGCCGGCCCGATGCCCGAGGAGGGCTGGATCGGCGCGCCGCCGTCGGCGCCCACGTGGTACACGGTGAAGGTGTGCGACCGCGGTGCCTGCATGGTGCGGCCCAGGTAGACCGCGTGCGTCGCTCCCGGCGAGTCCTGGATGTGGAAGGTCAGCGTCTCACCGCTGATGCGGAAGTCGAGGCCGTCCTTGCCGCTGTCGTTCTTGAAGTGATACCGCAGCAGGGTGTCCGACGCGGTGAAGGTGTCGCGCGGCGAGAGGTGGAAGCCGGTGGCGACGCGGAAGCGGCCGCCGTCGATCAGCAGCGTGCCGACGGCACCGTTGTTGCCGTGCGGATCGGTGCTCAGGGTGCGCAGGTGCCAGCCCTGGCAGTCGTGCCAGATGTAGGTGCCGGGCGCCGTCGCCGCCTGGAAGTCCGGCGGACGTCCTTCCACGCTCTCGCTGCCGGGTCCGATCCAGCTGTCGCATCCCGACGTGTCGGGCGACGGCCCGGCGGCGACGACACCGGCGGTCTCGACGCCGGCGAGCGCCAGGACCGCGGCGCTCGCCGCCGTGATCGCCATGTGCTTCATGTCACCATCCTCCAGGGTCGTTCGCGTGCGACGGATATGACGGCGACCAGCTCGGCCGCCTTGAGTGCCACGATTCCCGCGCCCAGCAGTGGATGGCGGGCGAGCAGTCCCGCATTGCGCAGCAGGGCCGGACGGAAGACGACGTTGCCCTGCGCGGCCGCGCCGCGGCCGTGCTTGTGCAGGTAGCGCAGGTACCCCGGCGCGTAGTAGCGCCGCTTGCGGTAGGTGTGCCGCAGGGTGATGCGCCCCTCGTCGTGGCGGATGATCGCTGCAGTGCGCGGCAGCGATCGCCCGGCGGCGACGCGTCGCGAGAGGTCCCAGTCCTCGGCGCCGGTGAGCGTCTCGTCGAAGCCGCCGGCGGCGAGGAAGGCCTCGCGCCGGTAGAGGCGCGCCGCTTCGACGCTGTCGTCGCCGGTGTAGCAGTGGCGCTCCAGCACCCGGCAGCGGGTCCAGAATCCCTCGCCGAATGACACCTCGGGAATGATCGCCGCGTCGGCGCCGGACTCGGCGAGGACGCGCACCCCGTCGGCGACGACGGCGTCGTCGAGCACCATGTCGGAGTCGACGAAGAGCAGCAGCGAACCCGAGGAGTGCCGGCAGCCGACGTTGCGCTGCGCGCTGCGCTCCGGCCCGGCGTCGATCACCGCGGCGGTGTGGGCGCGGGCGATCTCCGCGGTTCCGTCGTGCGACGCGTTGTCGACGACGAGCAGCTCGACGTGCGGGTAGGTCTGCGCGGCGATGCTGGCCAGGCAGCGCTCGATGGTGCGTGCCGAGTTGCGTGTGGTCACGATGACCGAGACGGTGGGCGCGGCGCTCACGCCGCGTCACCGACCGGCTGCAGGTCCTCGACGGTGTGCGGCACGTGCCCCTGCACCTCGATCTCGGCGGGGGTGTCGCGGGGGATCCATGCGTCGGGCAGCAGCCGCGACAGCACGGCGGCGAAGTCGCGCGCGCTGTGGTCCCAGTCGTGCTCCCTGGCCCAGGCGCGACCCGCCTCGCCCATGCTCCGGCAGGTGTGCGGGTCGTCGAGCAGCCGCACCACCGCGGCGGCCATGGCATGGGCGTCGCCGTGGGGGACGAGCACCCCGGTGACTCCGTCGATCACCGAGTCGCGCAGGCCCTGCACGCGCGACGCGATCACCGGCATTCCCCGCCCGCCCGCTTCGACGCAGGTCACCCCGTAGCCCTCGAAGGCCGACGGTGCCAGTGCGATGGTGGCCCGCGCGGCGAGGCGGTCGCGCTCGGCGTTGGAGAGGTAGCCGTGGAAGCGCACCCGGTCGGCGAGGCCGAGGCTCCAGGCGACACGCTCCAGACGCGGCCGGTCGGGGCCCTGGCCGACGATGTGCAGCGCCGCCTCGGGATGATGCCGCAGCACCGCGGGAAGCGCGCGGATCAGCACCTCGACGCCCTTGTACGGCTTGAGCCGGCCGAGGTAGAGCAGTGTCGCCGGATCGCGCTGCACCTCGGGGAGCGATTGCGGTGGCTGCACGCCGTTGCGCACCACGGTGATGCGCGACGCGTCGAAACCGAGCGCGACCAGGTCGGACCGCGTGCTCTGCGACACGGCGAGCACCTGGGTGCGCCGGTAGACGCGCGGCACCAGCCATCCCTCCAGCCACAGCGCCAGCGGGCGCAGCGTTTTGGGCAGCTGGGTGCGGAACACCTCCTGGTGCACGTGGTGCACCACCAGCACCACCGGCTTGCGGGTGAACAGCGGGGTGAAGAAGGGGATGCCGTTCTCGCAGTCGACGATGACGTCGTAGCGCCGGCGCAGCCGGACCAGGTAGGCCAGGGTGGCCAGCGCATAGCCGGTCATCGGTCCGCCGGCGCGGTGGATGCGGATGCCGTCGATGGTCTCCACCCGCCGCGTCGAGGGATGGCGCTGGGCGATCCAGCCCACCTCCCACCCGGCGCGCACCCAGCGGCGGCCGATCTCGTGCATGTACGCCTCGGCGCCGCCCGCCCAGGGATGGGCGACGTCGCGCCAGTTGAAGATGAGCACCCGCGGCGGTCGCTGGCGGCGGCGCCGCGGCGACACCTCGCTGAGGCTGGGGCCGGCGAAGCCGCGCGCGAAGCCGATCGCGTAGGCGACGGGCAGCGCCGGCAACGCAGCGGCGGCGACGAGACGGGCGCGCAGCGACTGGGCGCGGTGCAGCAGCACCTCGAGCGCGGTGAACGCATACGCGGCGGCGAACAGCGCGATGCTGAACAGGCGCACGCGCGGAAGATGGGCCAGCAGCACACCCAGCGGCACCAGCGCCGCCAGTGCCAGCAGCGGCAGCGCATGCGCTGCGGCGGGTGACATGTCGCCGAGTCGCCGTCCCATGTCGCCGCGGACGCGGCCGTGCGCGGTGACCTGGCGGAGCAGCTCGCCGGGAAAGCGCGGTGGCGACGCCGCCGCGGTGAGCGCCGGATCGACCACCACGTTGAGGTCGAGCAGGGTGCGCACCTTGAAGCACAGGCGCGTCGACTCACCGCCGGGGGACGGGCTCTGGAAGCCGCCCACGGCGCGGAACAGCGTGCGCGGGATGACCAGGTTGGACGCCGGCACCTCGCTCACCGTGCGGCTGCTGCCGTGCCATGCGATGTGGTCGGCGAGGCGGCGGGCGATGCGCGACTGCAGCAGCGCCGCGGTCACCCGCTGCGTCGCGCAGGTGCTGCGCGGTCGCACCGGGCCGCCGACGATGCCCACCACGGGATCCTCGAAGTGGGCGAGCACGCGGTCGATCCAGCCGTCGTTGAGGCGGATGCGCCGGTCGAGGAAGGCGATGCACCGTCCGCGCGCCAGCTCGGCGGCGCGGTCGAGCAGGTCACCGCGCGAGGCGCCGGGCGCCGTCACCACGGTGACGTCCTCGGGGGCATCGGGCCACGGCGACGGCGAGGCCACGATCAGCTGCACCGGGTGCGGCGCCGAGGCTGCGCGCATCGCCGCCAGCGAGCGCCGGAGTCCCACCCCAGGCGCGCCGGCCATCACCACCAGGCTGACGACCGGCTCGCCCACTCATTCTCCTTTTCGCATGGCCTGTCACGCGGTGCACGGCGGGCGGGCAGGCCCCACCGTGCGATCCGCTTCGAGCCGCGAGTCTGGTGGAGGCGTGGCGCAGTCGCATCGTCAAAGGTGACGACCGCGGCGCCTGTGCGACTGCCACTCGTCAGTTGCTGGTGACCTGTTCAGCGCGCCGTCGGGTTTCGTTCATCTGCAGTTCACCAAGGCTGGATAACGTTCGCCGCGGCAGTTCGGTGCAGCGCCGGCGCGCCATGGAGGCAGAGTGAGTATCGACATCGTGCCCGGCACGGACACGCCCTCGAGCGACCGGCCGCGAACCATCCATCGCACCCGCGTCCCCGCCGACCGCATCTACCGCGGCCTGGCCGCCGCCGGCGGGCTGGGCACGCTGCTGCTGCTCTTCCTCATCGGGCTCTTCCTGGTGCTGCGCTCGGCGCCGGCGTTCCGCCAGATGGGACTCGGCTTCTTCACCACCCAGGAGTGGAAGCCGGACGGCGTGGTTCCTCACTTCGGCATCGCCGCCGTCCTCTACTGGACGGTGGTCATTGCGGTCATCGCCCTGCTCATCGCCGTGCCCCTGTCGATCGGCGGCGCGCTGTTCATCACCGAGTACGCGCCGCGGCGCTGGCGGCGCCCGCTGACCTCGCTGGTCGACCTGCTCGCCGCCATCCCCAGCGTCGTCTACGGCATCTGGGGCCTGGCCTTCCTGCAGCCGCGCCTGGTCGGCGTGTCCAGCTGGCTGACCTCCAACCTCGGCTTCGTCCCGGTGTTCAAGACCGACGGCACCAACTACGCGGGCTCGGCGTTCATCGCCGGCGTGGTGGTGTCATTGATGGTGCTGCCGATCTGCACCTCGGTGATGCGCGAGGTGTTCTCGCAGGCGCCACCGGGGGAGAAGGAGGCGGCGCTGGCCCTGGGCGCCAGCCGCTGGGGGATGATCCGCACCGTGGTGCTGCCCTTCGGACGGGGAGGCATCATCGGCGGCGCCATGCTCGGCCTGGGCCGCGCCCTCGGCGAGACCATCGCCGTCGCCCTGGTGGCCTCCACGGTGTTCTACATCTCGCCGCAGCTGCTGCACTCGGGCACCAACTCGATCGCGGCGATGATCGCGCTCTTCTTCGGTGAGGCGTCGCAGGGCAAAGGCCTGCCCGCGCTGATGGCGGCGGGCCTGACGCTGTTCGCGGTGACCCTGCTGGTCAACTTCGCCGCGTCGTTCATCGTCGCCCGCTCCCGCTCGGGCAAGGGGGTCGAGATCTGATGGCGGTGGAGCTGCACACCGAACGGTCCGCGCCGCCGCGGAGGGCCGCGACGCGCGGGGGCGTGCCGCGGCGGCCGCCGTCGATCCACCGCGACGACCTGCTGCTGCTCGCCGGCACCGTGGTGTCGTCGTTCTGCGTGGTCTGGCTGGTCTACTCGCAGCTCACCCTGCACTCCAACCCCACCGGCTTCGCCTTCTGGTGGTGCCTCGCCTTCTACGCCATGTACTGGCTGGCCAACCGCGAGCTGCACGGCGCCCTGATCGCCAAGGACCGGCTGATGACCGCGGTGGTCACCTCGGCCGCGCTGTTCATGCTGGTGCCGCTGCTCTTCATCATCGGCTACCTCGTCTACCAGGGGGCGAGCGTGATCAGCCCGCACTTCTTGGTGGACACCGTCGACCGGTGCGGACAGCTCGACGGTGCCAGCTGCGGCGGCGTCGGCCACGCCATCGTCGGCACCGTGGAGGAGGTGGGCATCGCCGCCGTCATCGCGGTGCCGCTGGCGATCCTCTGCGCGGTGTTCCTCAACGAGGTGCGCGGGCGGCTGGTGCGCCCGGTGCGCATCTTCGTCGACGCCATGACCGGCGTGCCCTCGATCCTCGCCGGCCTGTTCATCTTCACCGTCTGGACCGTCGGCCTGCATCGCGGCTTCTCCGGCTTCGGCGCCGCCCTGGCGCTGGCCATCCTGATGTTGCCGACTGTGACCAGAACCACAGAGGAGGTGCTTCGCCTGGTCCCCGACGGGCTGCGGGAGGGCGCCCTGGCCCTGGGCGCCTCGGAGTGGCGCACGGTGTGGAACGTGGTCCTGCCCACCGCCCGCCCCGGCATGGTGACGGCGGTGATCCTCGGCGTCGCCCGGGCGGTGGGGGAGACGGCGCCGCTGATCGTGCTCTCCTTCGGCGCCTCGGTGCTCAACGTCAATCCGCTGAGCGGCGCCCAGGAAGCGCTTCCCCACTTCGTCTACGAGTACATCACCTACAACCCCGGCAGCGCCCCCTACCAGCGCGCCTGGGGCGCCGCCCTGGTGCTGACCTTCCTGGTCCTGTTCCTCTTCACCGGGGCGCGGCTGGTGAGCTCCCGCATGTCGATCGAACGCCGGCAGCGCACCGCGCGGCGGCGCGTTGCCGCATCGCCGCCGCCGTCCGCCGGCGTGCCCGGCGCACCCGGAGGACCCCCGGCCGCATGAGCACCACCTTCGACGTCATCGGCACCCACGCCGCGCCGAGCAGCGGCCAGCGCACCGTCGGCGCGGCCGCAGCCCTGGAGGCGCGCGGGGTCAGCGCGTGGTTCGGGGACAACAAGGTGCTCGAGGGAGTCACCCTCGACATGCGGGCGCGCGAGGTCACCGCGCTGATCGGCCCGTCGGGCTGCGGCAAGTCGACCTTCATCCGCATCCTCAACCGCATGCACGAGATGGTGCCCGGCGCGGCGCTGTCCGGCGAGGTGCTGCTCGACGGCACGGACATCTATGCCGCCGACCAGCGCCCCATCGACACCCGGCGGCGCATCGGCATGGTGTTCCAGAAGCCCAATCCCTTCCCGGCGATGAGCATCCACGGCAACGTGCTGTCCGGGTTGCGCCTGTCGGGCCAGCGGGTCGACGACCCGGATGCCGTCGTCGAGGAGAGCCTCACCCGCGCCGGGCTGTGGAAGGAGGTGCGCAACCGCCTGCAGGCGCCGGGTGGCAGCCTCTCCGGCGGCCAGCAGCAGCGGCTCTGCATCGCCCGCTCGCTGGCGGTGCGTCCGCGGGTGCTGCTGATGGACGAGCCCTGCTCGGCGCTCGACCCCGCGTCGACGCGGCGCATCGAGGAGACCATCGCCGAGATCGTCGACGACGTGACCATCGTCATCGTCACCCACAACATGCAGCAGGCGCAGCGCATCTCCAACCGCTGCGCCTTCTTCATGGTCGACGAGGGATCGCCGGGCGGGATCGTGGAGATCGGCCCCACCGAGAAGATCTTCCACGACCCCGACGACCCGCGCACCGCCGACTACGTGCACGGGAGATTCGGATGATCGCGCGCGTCGCCGCGCTGCGCCGCTTCACCGCGCCGGCCCTGCTGGCCTGGGCCGCGCTGGTCTCCGCGGTCGCGCTGCTGGGCAACACCGTGCCCGTCGCCGCCACCGGACCCACCGTGTCCGGCGCGGGGTCGACGTGGGTGCAGATCGCCCTCGACCAGTGGCGCGCCGACATCGCGCGGCAGGGCTACTCGATCAACTACCAGGGCGTCGGCTCCAGCGCCGGTCGCGAGTTCTACATCATCAACCAGGTCGACTTCGCCGCCAGCGAGATCCCCTTCCAGCCCGACGAGGTGGCCCAGCTGCAGTCGGCGCACAAGTCGTACCAGTACACGCCCGACGTCGCCGGCGGCACCTCGCTGATGTACAACCTGCACTCGCCGTCGGGATCGCGCATCACCAGCCTGCGCATGGACGCCACCACGGCGGCCCGCATCTTCACCGGCGCGCTGACCAGCTGGCAGGATCCCGCCGTCCAGGCGCTCAACCCCGGACTGCAGATCGCCGAGAACCGCATCATCCCGGTGATCCGCTCCGACGGGTCGGGGACCTCGGCGCAGTTCTCGCTCTACCTCGCCGACCAGGCGCCGTCGGTGTGGAACGCCTTCGTCTCCGCGCAGGGATGCACCGCGCCCTGCTCGCAGTGGCCGCCGTTCAGCGGCAGCACCCAGCAGAAGGGCTCCGACGGCGTGGCCAACTTCGTCGCCAACGACTCCATCGGCTCCGGAGCCATCGGCTACGTCGAGGCCGGGTACGCCTTCGGTCGCGCCTTCCCGGTGGCATCGCTGCACAACGCCAGCGGCAACTACACCCAGCCGACCTCCAACAACGTGGCCACCGCGCTGACCCACGCGACGCTCTATCCCGACCTCACCCAGAACCTCACCAACGTGTACCGCGCGCCGGAGTCCAACGCCTACCCGATGTCGAGCTACAGCTACCTGATCACCCCGACGTCGGGGTTCGACACGGCCAAGGGCGCGGTGCTGGGCACCTGGATGATCTACATCGCCTGCGCCGGCCAGCGCGAGGCGGCACCGCTCGGGTACTCGCCGCTGCCGCCCAACCTGGTGCAGGACATGTTCGACGCGGTGAAGCGCATCCCCGGTGCGCCCGCGCCGCCGCCGCTCGACGCGCAGCACTGTCCCAACCCGACGGTGGTCAACGGCACCGGCCCGTCGGCGGGCGGCGGTGGTGGCGGCGGCGCCGCCGCGGGGGGC
>CAZCJX010000069.1:0-14894 GCA_964499205.1 uncultured Actinomycetes bacterium
TGGTGGTCACCGCCTACCGCCGCGAGGGCTTCCGCTTCGCCGTCGACGACGTCGGTGAGGGACACAGCACCCTGGAAGTCCTCGCCGCCACGTCGCCCGACTTCGTCAAGATCGCCCGCAGCCTGGTGGTCGAGGCGGCCAGCGCCGGCCCGCGCGCCGCCATCCGCGCCGTCGTCGCCTTCGCCGGCGAGGTGGGCGCCTACACCATCGCCGAGGGCATCGAGAACCAGAGCACGGCGGGCTTCATGCACCAGCTGGGCGTGCACCTCGGCCAGGGCTGGCTGTTCGGCCGGCCCGAGCTGCCGCCGGCGTCGGCGCCGCAGACCATGCTGTCGCAGACCTTCACCCCGGGGAGCTCGGCGGGGGCGTAACCGCAGGCGGTACTCTCCGGTGCGAGGCTTCGACGGCCTCGCTCCCCCTGGGAAGGAATTCGCGCGCCACCGATCGCGGGACAGGGCGGCGCCACTCTGGAGTGCTCCGAGATGCAGCATCCTTTGCGCTCGGCCGCGTCGGCGATGGTCGCCGCCGCCGCCCTCGCCGCCGCCGGCAATGCGGTGTTCGCCGCTCGGCCAGCCGGCCCACCGGCGGCCGCAACGATCACTGCCACCGGCGCCGCGGCGGATACCGTGGCCGGCGGCACCGCGCTGCAGCCCCGGGCCGCCACGGTGGCCACGACGCCGGCAGCGACGGCAGCGCCCAGGGTCCCGTCGAGCTCGCACGACGGTGGCGGCGGCAGCAGCACCGGCCCCTGCAGCACCCCGCTCAGCGTGGGCGGCGGCGAGTGGCGCTCCTACGGCCACGACCCGTCCAACAGCCGCACCCAGCCCGCCGAGAAGACCATCGGCACCGCCAACGCCGCATCGCTGGCGCCGGCGTGGGTCTTCTCGCTGTCGTCGGCCGGCGACTCCGGGCAGATCAACGGCACCCCGCTGGTCGAGAACGGCTGCGCCTTCTTCACCGCGTCGAACGGCGGCGTGTACGCGGTGGACGCCGCCAGCGGCGCGCTGGTCTGGCGCCACGTCTTCAGCGTCGCCAACCCCGGCCTCGGCGGCGCCATCGTCGGCGGTGTCTCGATCGGCGAGGGACTGGTCGACGTCATCGTCAACGAGACGGGCGACGGCAGCGCCGCCGGCCCCTACGTCGCCGCCCTCGACATGCACAGCGGTGCGCTGGTCTGGCAGAGCAGGCCGATGAACACCGGCAGCGGCTACTACAGCAACGCCACCCCGCAGGTGATCGACGAGCTGGTCTTCGCCGGCTTCTCGCCCGCCGAGGGCGACCCCCACGGCCAGGGCGGCTTCGCGCTGGTCGACGCCGAGGACGGCGCCATCGTCAAGGTCACCGACACCATCAGCAGCGCCGACCAGCACAACGGCTTCGCCGGCGGCGGCATCTGGTCGACACCGGCGTGGGATCCCGGCACCGGCTTCGCTTACGTTGGCGCCGGCAACCCGTACAGCAAGACCGAGGAGGACGTGCACACCAACGCCATCCTCAAGGTCGACATGCGTGAGAACTCGCCTACCTTCGGCGACATCGTCGGTTCCTACAAGGGCAACGTCGACCAGTACACCCAGACCCTGCAAACGCTCAGCCAGACCCCCGTGTGCGCCGCGTCGACGGCGGCGCCCGACCCGCTCGACGACCCCGCCTGCGGCCAGCTCGACCTCGACTTCGGTGCCGCGCCCAACCTGTTCACCGCCAACGGCCACGAGGTGGTCGGCGACCTGCAGAAGGCGGGCGTGTACCACGTCGCCGACGCGGGCAGCATGGCGCCGGTGTGGAACACCGTGGTCGGCGCCACCTGCCAGGCGTGCAACGCGGCGTCCACCGCGGTCGACGGCAGCTCGGTGCTGGGTGAGTCGACGCCCGGCGGCCTGCTCTTCGGCCTCGACCGCGACGCCGGCGCGCGGCAGTGGACGACGCCGGTCGGCGACGGCGTGCACTACCAGGCGATCAGCGAGGCCAACGGCGTCGTCTACACCTTCGACACCACCGGCTTCTTCGACGCCTTCGACGCCGCCAGCGGCCTGCCGCTGATGCGCCGCCAGATGACCCAGGACACCGGCTATCCCACCGGCGCGCTGACCAGCGGCGGCATCGCCGTCGCGTACCACACCGTCTACGTCGGCGCCAGCGGTGGCCCGGGCAACGGCCTGCCCGCCAACGGGTTCCTGATCGCCTACCGCCTGCCCTAGTCGCGAATCGGCACCGTCACCGGCGCGGCTCGACGAGAAGGGCCGCGCCGGTGGCACCGCCGAGGTCGCCCAGCGCGGCGAGGTGCATCGCCGGCGGCCGGCTCTGCACCAGCAGCTGCGGGCGCATCTCGGCTTCGATGCGGCGCACGTACTGCTCGCCGAGGCGCACTCCGAGCCCGCCGCCGAGGATCACCGCCTCGACGTCGAGCAGCGAGATTGCCGAGGCGATGCCGGTGGCCAGCGCCGCGACGGCGCCGTCGATGAGGTGCACCGCCAGCTTGTCCGACTGCTCCAACGCGCGGGCCCACACGCTGCTGGTCAGGCGATCGCGGCCGCGCGACTCCATGATCGAGAGCAGCGACGACTTGACGCCCTTGCCGATCATCCGCCGCGCTCGCGCCTCCAGCTGGGCGCGCCCGGCGTAGGCCTCGAGGTGGCCGCGGCGCCCGCAGTGGCAGAGGCGGCCACCGCGCTGGATCACCGTGTGGCCGATCTCGCCGGCGGCGCCGCGCCCGTCGTAGGGCCTGCCGTCGATGACGATGCCGCCGCCCACGCCGGTGCCCCAGAACACCCCGAGCACCGAGCGGTAGGGCCGCCCGGCGCCGAGGCGGTACTCGGCGGCGACGGCGACGCGCACGTCGTTGCCGAGCAGCACCGGGGTGCCGAGCTCACCGCTGAGCGCCGGACCGACCGGGTAGGCGCCGGTCCAGGGCAGGTTGGGCGGGTCGGCCACCGTCCCCGCCGCGGCGTCGATGGCGCCCGGGCAGCCGACGCCGACCCCGTCGAGGTCGGCCGTGTCGATGCCCGCGGCCTCGGCGGCGCCGCGCATCGCGGTGGCCAGGGCGCCCGTCACCGCAGCCGCCCCACCGGCGCGCGGCGTCGCCTCGCGGAACTCGCCGCGCACCGCTCCCCTGTGGTCGATGACCACCGCCTGGATCTTGGTGCCGCCGAGGTCGAGGCCGCCACGCATGCCGCTGTCGTGGGTCAGGCGACGGTCACGGTGTCGTTGAGGTACACGTCCTGGATGGCGTTGAGCAGCTCGACCCCCTCCTGCATCGGCCGCTGGAAGGCCTTGCGTCCCGAGATCAGCCCCATGCCGCCGGCGCGCTTGTTGATCACCGCGGTGCGCACCGCCTCCCTGAGGTCGTTGGCGCCCGACGAGGCGCCGCCGCTGTTGATCAGCCCGGAGCGACCGGCGTAGCAGTTGAGCACCTGGTAGCGGGTGAGGTCGATTGGGTGGTCGGTGGTCAGCTTCTCGTAGACCAGCTTCGAGGTCTTGCCGAACTTCAGCGCGGTGAAGCCGCCGTTGGTCTCGGGGAGCTTCTGCTTGATGATGTCGGCCTGGATGGTCACCCCCAGGTGGTTGGCCTGGCCGGTCAGGTCGGCGGCGAGGTGGTAGTCGGTGCCGTCGACGTTGAAGGCGCTGTTGCGCAGGTAGCACCAGAGAACCGTTGCCATGCCGAGGGAATGTGCCTCCTCGAAGGCCTCGGCGACCTCCTGGATCTGCCGCGTCGATTCTTCGCTCCCGAAGTAGATCGTCGCGCCCACGGCCACCGCGCCCATCTCCCACGCGGTGCGCACGCTGCCGAACATCACCTGGTCGTACTTGTTGGGATAGGTGAGCAGCTCGTTGTGGTTCAGCTTGACGATGAAGGGAATGCGGTGGGCGTACCTGCGCGCCACCGAGCCGAGCACCCCGAAGGTCGAGGCCACCGCGTTGCAGCCGCCCTCGATGGCCAGCCTGACGATGTTCTCGCCGTCGAAGTAGATCGGGTTGGGCGCGAAGGACGCCCCGGCGGAGTGCTCGATGCCCTGGTCGACGGGCAGGATCGAGACGTAGCCGGTGCCGCCGAGGCGGCCGTGGTCGAGGATGCTCTGCAGGCTGCGCTGCACGCGCACCGAACGGTCGCTGACGCTGACGATGCGGTCGACGAAGTCGGGCCCGGGCAGGTGGAGCAGGCTCTTGTCGACGGTCTGGCAGCGGTGTTCGAGAAGGTCACCCGCCTCGTCGCCGAGGAGCTCGACGAGCCGGTCGGTGGTTGCCACGGTGGCCATGGTGCTGTGTCCTCTGAGGTGCTGGTCACCAGCATGCTAGCCGGACGCACACAGGGTGGCGCGGGGCGCACGGCACAATGGCGACCATGCCCGAGGACGCCCCCGCCGTCGCCGCGCTGCGCCGCATCGCCTTCCTGCTGGAGCGGGCCCACGAGCCCACCTACCGGGTCCAGGCCTTCCGCCGCGCCGCCGCCACCGTGGCCGCCATGGACGCCGAGGAGCTCGACCGCCGGGTCGCCGCCGGCACCCTGGAGCAGCTCCAGGGCATCGGCAAGGTCACCGCCCTGGCGATCAGCGAGGCGCAGCGGGGCGAGGTGCCGGTCTACCTGCGCCGCCTCGAGGCCACCGAGGGCCGCCCCGTCGCCGAGGGCGGCGCCGAGATGCGCGCCGCGCTGCGCGGTGACTGCCACACCCACTCCGACTGGTCCGACGGCGGCAGCCCCATCCGCGAAATGGCCGAGGCGGCGCGCGACCTGGGCCACGAGTACATGGTGCTCACCGACCACTCGCCGCGCCTCACCGTCGCCCGCGGCCTCTCGCCGGAGCGCCTGCTGCAGCAGCTCGACGTCGTCGCCGAGCTGAACCGCGAGCTGGCCCCGTTCCGGATCCTCACCGGCATCGAGGTCGACATCAACGAGGACGGCAGCCTCGACCAGGAGCCCGAGCTGCTGGCCCGGCTCGACGTGGTCGTCGCCAGCGTCCACTCCAAGCTGCGCATGCCGCGCGAGGAGATGACCGAGCGGATGGTGATGGGCGTCGCCAACCCGTACACCGACGTGCTCGGCCACTGCACCGGGCGGCTGGTGGTGGGGCGGGGGAGGCCGGAGTCGGAGTTCGACGCGGAGATCGTCTTCGAGGCCTGCCGCCGCTTCGACGTCGCCGTGGAGGTCAACTCGCGTCCCGAGCGGCTCGACCCGCCCAAGCGGCTGCTGCGCCTCGCCGTCGAGGCGGGGTGCAAGGTGGCCATCGACACCGACGCGCACGCGCCGGGACAGCTGGACTGGCAGATCCTCGGCTGCGAGCGCGCCGCCGCCTGCGGAGTTCCCGTCGAGAGCGTCATCAACGCGCAGCCCGCCGACGCGCTGGTCGCCTGGGCCGCCTCGCGCCGATGACGCCGTGACGTCCGGTGAAGAGATGTGAACGGCTGCCGTCGCCGGCCGCGTCGCCGTCCGGCGCTGCGCCTCCCAGCCCCCGTGCATTGACGGCGAAACGCCTTGCGGTGTATGGGGTTTCGGGCGATCGTGTGGAACCGAACCATCGCCTCTGATATGTGACATCGCCGACATCCGGCTGTCGCGGGCCGGCCGATATACCTGTGGCGATGTCCCCACGAGGCCGTGTCCGCCGTGCTTAGCGGGCTCACCGTCGCGCCCGGGCTGGCCCTCGCCGGTCTGACCACCTCGGTCAGCCTGGCCGCCGCCATGGGCGGGGTGCAGGCGATCACCCCGGCGGCGTCGCACGTCCCCGCGGCGGTGACGGCGGCCACCCAGCCGCCCGGCGTCACCCGCTCGGCGGGCCACGCCGCCCCCGCCGTCATGGTGACCGTGCCGCGCGGCGCGGCGGCATCGGCATCGGCGTCGGCTTCGACTTCGACTTCGGCATCCTCGGCAGCCGATCACGCCCACCCCGGGTCGACGCCCGCCTGCCCCACACCGCATCCCGGCAATGGCCAGGGGGTCGGCAACCGCTGCACCGCCGGTCCGCCGGCGACGGTGCCGGGCAACGGCCGGGCCACGCCGCCCGCCCAACCCGGCTCGGCGCATGCCCAGCCGTCGCACCCGGCGCCGCCCTCCCAGGCGGCCCAGCCGGCCCACCAGCATCCGGCGACGACAGCCGCGGCCACCCCGCGGGCGCATTCCCGGAAGGCCGCACCCTGATGGGACGGGCGCGGGGCTGATGCTGAGCCATCGCGCTCACCGCGAGACGCCCGGCTCGTCCACCACGCCCACGGGCGGCTCGGCGCTGCCGGGGACGGAGCGTCCCCTGGCGCTGGTGCGGGCCTTCGCTGCGATCCTCCTGGTGGCCACGCTCAGCGTTCACCGCGCCGACGCGCCCGTCCTCGCCGTCGCCGCCGCCGCCATCCTCGCTGCCTGCGCGTCGACCGCCCTGGTGGGCGGGGTCCGCGACCGGCTGGCCCCTCGCCTGCTCCGGCCCGGGGTGGCCTTCGCCGCCGACGCCGCCGCCGCCTACCTCCTCGCCACCGCCTATCCGGCGCCGGACGCCCTCTCCTGGCTGGGCTTCGTGCTGCTCATCGTCAGCGGTGCGCTGCGCTGGACCCTCAACGGCGCGGTCCTCGGCTTCGCCCTCTACCTGACCGCGGAGCTGCCCGGCGCCGTCCACCCGGCGGCGGGCGCGGCGGCGGCCGGGGTGATCGGCATCCGGGTTGGCATCATCGGCCTGGCCGCGGTGGTGGTCGGCCTGGTCGCCCAGATGGCGGCGCAGTTCCGCGCCCTCCAGGCCCGGACGGCGGCCCTGGACGAGTCGCGGTCGGCGCTCACCGGCATCGTCGACACCTCGCCCGCAGCGGTGGTGACGGTGGACCCGGCGGGGGTGATCACCGGCTGGAGCCGCCGCGCCGAGGAGGTCTTCGGCTGGGCTGCCGGCGACGCGGTGGGCCGGCTGGTCGACGACGTGCTGCACCTCACCACCGCCGGCGACGGCGCCGCAGTGGCCCAGCCCTGGCGGGTGCCGGCCGCCGCCTGCGACGCGGTCGAGGCGGCCGCCCGCCGGCGCGACGGCAGCAGCCTTCCTGTCGAGGTCACCGTGTCGCCCGCCCTGCCAACGGCCGAGGGCCTGCGCCACGCGGTGTTCCTCAGCGACGTGACCGCGCGCCGCCGCGTCGAGCAGCTGCGCGAGATGCAGGCCGCGGTGCTGCGCGTCTTCGCCGAATCCTCGTCGCTGCGCGGGGGGCTGGAACGGTTCCTGCAGGTGATGTGCCGCTCGACGGCATGCGAGGCGGCCCACCTCTGGTCCG
Organism: uncultured Actinomycetes bacterium; assembly: GCA_964499205.1. GTDB lineage: Bacteria > Chloroflexota > Dormibacteria > Aeolococcales > Aeolococcaceae > DASRDZ01. The sequence continues at coordinate 7,228 of CAZCJX010000069.1, forward strand.
TCGACGCGGCGACGAACACGCTGCGCCGGGAAGCGGCGTGGTCGCAGTCCCAAGGCGACGCCGCCCTCCAGGCTCTGGCGGGCGAGGTCGAGGTGCCCGTCGCTGGATCGCTGCCGCACCGAGCCTGGCAGGAGCGGAGCCCTCTCCTGGGCGACGCGGCGGCCGAGCCGCATGCCCAGCGTCGCACCGCGCTGCAGCGGGCGGGGATCAGCAGCTTGCTGGCCGTGCCGGTCACCGGCGACGGCGGCGTCATCGGCGTGGTCGAGCTGCTGTCGCGCGGCGCGATCGACCTCGACAGCCGCTACGACGCCCTGGCCCAGGTGGGAACCCAGCTGGCCATGTTCGTCGAGCAGCGCCGCGAGGAGGCCGCCCACCGCGACACCGCGGTGCGGCTGCAGTCGCTGCTCGACAGCGTCGGCGACGGCATCATCACCTTCGACGAGGGCGGCGCCATCGAGTCGGCCAACCGCGCTGCCGGAGCGCTGTTCGACCGTCCGGCCGAGCAGCTCACCCGTATGAACGTCGCCATGCTGCTCGCACCGGAGCACCGCGACGGCTTCACCGCGCGGCTGGAGCGTGGCGCGGTGCAGTGGGAAACCGAGGGGCTGCGCCGCGACGGCAGCGTCTTCCCCATGGAGTTCCGCGCCTCGGCGATGCGGGTGCGCCACGCGCGGCTCTTCACCGCGACGCTGCGCGACATGTCGGAGCTCACCGCGCGCACCCTCGCCCTGCAGCACCAGGCGCTGCACGACAACCTCACCGGCCTGCCCAACCGCACCCTGCTCGGCGACCGCCTCGGCCAGGCGATCGCCGCGGCGACCCGCGCCAAGCACCAGGTGGCGCTGCTGCTGATGGACATGGACGGGTTCAAGGAGGTCAACGACTCGCTGGGCCACCACAGCGGCGACATGCTGCTGCGCCAGCTGGCCACCCGCCTGCGCACCACCCTGCGCGAGGAGGACACGGTGGCGCGGCTCGGCGGTGACGAGTTCGCGGTGCTGCCGGCCGGCCACTGCGACGAGGAGACGGCGATGCGCCTCGCCGACAAGGTGCTGGCCGCGCTGCAGGCGCCGTTCCTCATCGAGGAGCAGTCGATCCACGCGCGGGTGAGCATCGGTGTGGCGGTGTTCCCCGGCCACGGCGACGACGCCGAGACGCTGCTGCGCCGCGCCGACGTCGCCATGTACACCGCCAAGCGGATGCGCTCGGGACAGGTCGCCTACTCCCCGGCGCAGGACGAGCACAGCAAGCGCCGCCTCCAGCTCACCGGCGAGCTGCGCCGCGCCATCCCCGCCAGCGAGCTGCTGCTGCACTACCAGCCGCGCCTGCACATCCCCACCGGCGAGGTCAACGCCCTGGAGGCGCTGGTGCGCTGGCAGCATCCCCAGCACGGCCTGGTGCCTCCCTCGGAGTTCATCCCCGTCGCCGAGCAGTCCGACCTCATCCATCCCCTCACCGCCTGGGTCGCCGGCGAGGCGGTGCGCCAGCTGCGCGGCTTCAGCGAGGTGGGGCTCGACCTCTCCGTGGCGATCAACATCTCGGCGCGCAACCTCGAGGACCAGCAGCTGCCGCTGATGATGGCCGGCCTGCTCCGCGCCCACGGCGTCGGGGCCGCCAAGTTGCGGCTGGAGATGACCGAAACCGTGGTGATGGCGAGCGATTGGCAGCAGGTCCTCGGCCAGCTCCACGCGCTCGGCCTCAGCGTGTCGATCGACGACTTCGGAGTCGGCTACTCCTCGCTGGCCTACCTGCAGCGGCTGCCCGTGGACGAGATCAAGATCGACAAGTCCTTCGTCGTCGACATGGTCGACAACCCGGACAACGCGGCCATCGTGCGCTCCACCATCGACCTGGGGCACAACCTCGGGCTGCGCGTGGTGGCCGAGGGAGTCGAGACCGACGAGTGCCTGCAGATGCTGCGGCGCTACGGGTGCGACGTCGCCCAGGGATACCTGGTCTCGCCGCCGCTGAACGCACCCGACCTCGTCGAGTTCTTCGCCGAGCGGCGGCAGCGTGCCCGCCGGGTGGGCGCCAGCGCCTAGGCGTCCCGCTCGGGGTTGGCCGGCGGCGCGTCGGGATCCTCGCGGCGCTCGTACTCGCCGGCGATGTCGCGGTCGAGCTCCTCGAGCCCGCGCTTCAGCTTGTCGCCGAGACCCTCGCCCTCGCCGGCCTCGGCGCGCACCTTGCGGGCCAGCTCGGCGGGCGACTGCGGGGTGATCTCGGGATGGCGCTCCTCGTCGAGCGAGGCGTCGGAGAGGGTGGTGCCGTGCTGGCCGGCGAACTCCTCGTCGACCCGTTCGGCAAGCTTGGAGCGGTCCTTCTCTGTCATACATGCACTATAGCAATGCATGACAGCGACGATGGCAGGATGCTCAGGCGCTGGCGGGCACCCGCGCAGTCAGCAGGGTGCGTGGCACGGCGGCGGCGACGGCCTTCCCCGACCGCAGCTCGTCGCCGCACACGTGGCACCGGCTGATCACCTCGGTGTCGGTGGCGATGATGAGCCGTCCGTGGTGTCCGCACGCGGAACACACGGTGAGTCGGGTCCGAATTGCCGTGACGCCACCAGACATGCCCGTACCTCGAAAGGGTCGCTCGTTTCTCGGGGCATCTTGCTGGGGCTGCACCGACGGAGTCCAGACGGTGAGGTCACATCTTGCGAGACTGCAAGTCGATTGCTGCGTTGACAGCATTTCCACAGCAGGCGTTAGCCGGATGTTAATGGCGGCGCTGCAGCATCTTGGCCGCCTCCCGCGTACGCTCACCGCGATGCTCAGCACACGAGGACCGCAGCGATGACCGCCGCCATCATCGACCGTCCCGCGCCCGCCATCCGCCTAGTCGCCTGCCCCGAATGCGCCGACCGCCGCCGCACCCTGGTGGAGGCCGGCGACGGCGTGCTGCTGGCTCACTGCCTGGGCTGCGGGCGCACCCTGAGTGCCCCGCTGGCCACCGAGATCGTGGGCGCCCGCGGCCGCACCACCCGTCAGGGCGGCGGCAGGTAGCTGGCGCGCACGAAGCCCTCGCCCCCAGCGGGGGCTTCGAGGATCCACGTCGAGGCCTTGGGCCAGGCCAGCGGCGCGGTGATGTCGGCGCCCGCTGAGCGCAGCAGGTCGAGCACCCCGGGCACGATGTCGCCGTGGGTGCAGGCCACCAGGTTGCCGTCGAAGGCCTCGAGAAATCGCAGCGTCACGGCGGGGTCGCTGCCCTCCAGCAGGGCGTCCGCCTCCTCGACCGGCAGCCCGCGGGCGCGGGCCAGCGGCTCGACCGTCTGCACGCAGCGCAGCGACGGGCTGCTCAGCACCCCGTCGACGGGATGGCGGCGGAGCAGTGCGGCGATGCCCTCGGCCTGGCGGCGGCCCTTGGCCGAGAGCGGCCGCTGCGAGTCGTCGCCGCGCCAGTCGTGGCGGTCACCGGCGTGGGCGTGGCGGACCAGGTGGACGCGGCGGCTGCCGCCGTCGCTCACGGCGCCGCCTGGGCGCGCTGCCGGGCCAGCTCCTGCAGCCGGCGGTGCGTGTTGATGCCATCCCCGGCCGGAACGCGCGTCCAGCGGCCCTCGCCGTCGAGCTCCCAGGCGAGCTGGTCGTCGCGCAGGTTGACGTCGAGGATCTCGTCGAGCCGCGCCCGCAGCGGTGGCGACAGCACCGGCACCACCGCCTCGACGCGGCGGTCGAGGTTGCGCTGCATCAGGTCGGCCGAGCCGGTGTAGTGGAGCGCGCCGTTGTCCGGGTCGCCGAAGCGGTAGATGCGCGAGTGCTCCAGGTAGCGGCCGACGATGGAGCGCACCCTGATGTTCTCCGACAGGCCGGCGACGCCGGGGCGCAGGCAGCAGATGCCGCGCACCACCAGGTCGATCTCCGCGCCCGCCTGCGACGCGGCGTAGAGGGCGTCGATCATCTCCGGGTCGACCAGGCTGTTGACCTTGATGGTGATGCGGCCGCCGGGTCGCGCCTGCTCGCCGATCAGCTCCAGCAGCGAGGTGCGCAGCGTCATCGGCGCCACCAGCAGCTTGCGATAGCGGCGCTGGCGGCTGTAGCCGGTGAGCAGGTTGAAGAGCTCGGAGAGGTCGGCGCCGAGCTGCTCGTCGCAGGTGAGCAGGCCGATGTCCTCGTAGATGCGCGCCGTGTCGGGGTTGTAGTTGCCGGTGCCGACGTGGCAGTAGCGGCGGATCCCCGTCTCCTCCTGGCGCACCACCAGGGTCACCTTGGCATGGGTCTTGAAGCCGACCATGCCGTACACCACGTGCACGCCCGCGTCCTCGAGCAGCTGCGCCCAGGTGATGTTGTTCTGCTCGTCGAAGCGGGCGGTCAGCTCGATCAGCGCCACCACCTGCTTGCCCGCCTCGGCGGCGCGGGTCAGCGAGCGGATGATCGGGCTCACCGGGCCGCTGGTGCGGTACAGCGTCTGCTTGATGGCCAGCACCTGCGGGTCCTCGGCGGCCTGCTCGATGAACGCCTCCACCGAGGTCTCGAAGGAGTCGTAGGGGTGGTGCACCAGGATGTGCTGGGCGCGCAGCACCCGGAAGATGTCGGGCGCGCCCTCGGCCGTCGCCGCCAGGGCGGGCTGGGTGACCGGCGTCCACGGCTCGGCCGCCAGGTCGGGGCGGTCGATGCGGGTGATGTCCCACAGGCCGCCGAGGTCGAGCGGCGCGTCGACCACGTAGACGTCGTCGCCGTCCAGCTCCAGCTCGCGAACCAGCAGGTCGAGGACGTCGGGCGAGGTGGTGCGCTCCACCTCCAGGCGCACCGCCAGGGGAGAGCGGCGGCGACGCTGCAGGACGGTCTGGACGGCCTCCAGCAGGTCCTCGGCCTCGTCGCCCTCGAGGTCGAAGTCGGCGTTGCGGGTGAGCCGGAAGGCGTGGTGGGAGAGCACCTCCATGCCGGGGAAGAGCATGTCGAGGTGGGCGGCGATGACCTGCTCCAGGGGCACGAAGCGCTCGCCGTCGGGCAGCGGCACGAAGCGCTGCAGCAGCGCGGGCACCTTGACCCGGGCGACGTGCGACTCGCCGGTGTCGCTGTCGGCGACCACCACGGCGAGGTTGAGCGAGAGGTTGGAGATGTAGGGGAAGGGGTGGGCGGGGTCGACGGCCAGGGGCGTCAGCACCGGGTAGATGCGGCTCTCGAAGACCTCGCGCAGATGGGTGCGGTCGCCGTCGCCCAGTGACGACCAGTCGACGAAGCGCACCCCGTTGCGCTCCAGCTCGACGGCGACGTCGTCGAGGAAGCAGCGCGCCTGGCGCTGCACCAGGGCGTCGACACGCTGGCGGATGGCGCGCAGCTGGTCCTGCGGGGTCGACCCGTCGGGGGTGCGCTGCATCACCCCGGCGATGACCTGCTCCTTGAGGCCGGCGACGCGGACCTGGAAGAACTCGTCGAGGTTTCGGCTGAAGATGGCCAGGAACTTGGCGCGCTCCAGGAGCGGCAGGGAGCGGTCCTCGGCCAGGGCGAGGACGCGGGTGTTGAAGTCGAGCCAGCTCAGCTCGCGGTTGATGTAGCGCGCCGGGTCGGGCGCACGCGAGGTCCGCGGGGAGCCGGACGGCACCGCCCGGATGGCGGCGCGGCGCGCGGTGGCGGTCACCCGCGCAGGATAGACGCTGTCATCCGTGCGGCGCGATTGCCATGGCGACTCACAACGGCTCCTTAATGGGTTGGAATCCGCCGGGGTGGCCGGGGCGCGGGGTTGCGCCTCCGTATACTCCCGAGCCCGACCACCCTCCACGGGACGCTCTGAAGTTGCCGCAGCCGCAGCCCCTCGCCGTCGTCGACATCGGCTCCAACTCCGGGCGCGTCATCGTGGTGCGGCTCGACCCGCGCGGCCACCTGGAGATCCTCTCCGACGCGCGCACCTCGCTGCGGCTGATCCGCGACATCGGCGCCTCGGGCCGGCTGGGCGCCCAGGCGGAGGAGCGCACCCTCACCGCGCTGCAGGACTTCATCGCGGTGGCCGCCGGTGCCGGCGCGCGGCGGATCGTCGCGGTGGCCACCGCGGCAGTGCGCGAGGCGAGCAACGGCGAGGCCTTCGTGGCCCGGCTGGCCGATCGCACCGGCCTGGACATCCGGGTGATCGACGGCGACGAGGAGGCGCGCCACGCCTTCACCGGCGCGGTGCACGGGCTGCCCGTCGACAGCGGGCTGCTGGTCGACGTCGGCGGCGGCTCGCTGGAGATCTCCCGCTTCGTCGAGCGGCGCCCGGTGGAGGAGTGGACCCTGCCGCTCGGCGCGCTGCGGCTCACCGACCGCTTCCTGGCCAGCGACCCGCCCAAGGGCGGCGAGGTGTCGCGGCTGCAGGAGCACGTCGCCGCGGTGCTGCAGGAGGCGGGCATCGACGGGCTGGGGGAGGGCGAGGCGATGGTCGGCACCGGCGGCACCATCCGCAACCTGGCCAAGATGCACCGCGCCGCGCTGGCCTACCCGGTGCCGCGGCTGCACGGCTACGTGGTCTCCCGCCGCGGGCTGCGCGACGTCGCCGAGCGGGTGGTCGACCGCCCGCTCAGCCGGCGCACCGCCATCCGCGGGCTGTCCGCCGACCGCGCCGACTCCATCGCCGGCGGCGCCCTGGTGGTGCAGGCGGTGATGGAGGAGCTGGGGACGGGGGAGATGGTGGTGTCGGGACAGGGGCTGCGCGAGGGAATCGCCTTCTCCGAGCTGCGGGCGGAATTGCCCCCGACGGCGACGGTGCGCGACGCCTCGCTGGGCGCGCTGGCGGCGCGCTTCAGCACCTGGGATGCCGGTCGCGCCTCGCGCCGCTGCCGCCTGGCCGCCCGCCTCTTCGACCTGCTCTGCGCCGACGACGGCGACGAGATGCGCGAGACCGTCGACTACGCGGCGACGATGCTCGACGCGGGACGCAGCGTCGACTACTACAACCGCTGGCAGCACGCCGCGGACATCGTGGTGTCCGCCGACCTGCGCGGCTTCTCGCATCGCAGCATCGCGCTGCTGGCCGCGGTGATCGCCCGCGCCGGGCGAGATCGTGTCAGTCTCAGCCCGTACTCCCCGCTGCTCGACGCCGCCGACCGCGTGCTGGTCGACCGCGCCGCGGTCGTGCTGGTGCTGGCCGACGAGGTGGAGCGGCGCATGGCGCCCCGCGCCCCCACCGTGGTGGACCGCCGCGACCGCCGGCGCACCGTGGTGCTGACATTGCCGATCCCGCACGAGTGGCAGGCCACCGACGTCGGCGAGCGCTTCCACCGCGTCTTCGGGCGGCGACTCGAGGTGGTGCCGCTGGGCGGCTGACGGTTGCGTGCGGCGCTGCCCACCTTGTATGAAGGTTGCTGCGCCGGCCCCCGGCCACCCGCCCCAGTCGACGTCGGAGTAGCACGTGATGGCCAAGAAGGTGTCCGCCAAGCCGGGGGTGCGCAAGCCGAAGAAGCCGGACGCGACCAGGTCGCTGCGCAAGCTGGTCGCGCAGACGCGCCGCGAGCACGCCCGCATGGTGCAGCGCGCCGCGCAGGCGCAGAAGCAGGTGGACCTGCTGGCGGCGCGCTTGCGCGATGCGGAGGCCCACCTGGCGGCGGCGGCCGCCGCGGCGGCGGCGAAAGGGACAGGATCGGCAGCAACCTTCGCCGCCCCGTCGGCGCCGTCGCGCGGCGCGGGAGCGAAGCGCACCGGCGCCAAGCACCGCGCCGGTTCCGCAGCGGGCGCGCGCACCACGCGCCGCCCGGCCAC
>CAZCJX010000070.1:0-12403 GCA_964499205.1 uncultured Actinomycetes bacterium
GCGCAGTGCTCGCTTGGCGGGCTTGTCGTTCACTAGCGATGGGCGTAGAGGTGCTTTCCCATGCTGGCGAAGATCTGGTCGATCTGCTCGGCCGTAGCCGTCGCGGGAATGTGGATCTGGACATCGATGTGCACGTCAGGACCAGTTGACGCCCGAGGAGAGGCGAGGATCTGCGGGGGGGTGACGTTGCTCGGGGTGCCCTCTTCCTGGGCATCGTGCGCGACCGGCAACCCATCAGCCCCAGTGTCGAAGGCCGCGTGGGCTGCCAAGGTCTTGAACGTTCGCACCACCAGTTCCAGCGTGCTCTCAGACAGCTTACTGTGGTGCGTACTGAAGAAGTTGCGGAGAGCCTCATTCGGACGCTGATCGGCATCGGGATAGGTCTCGAACAGCTCAACATATGTTGCATGCATTGCGCTCCCGAGGACACGCTGAGCACGAGACTTGTTGCGGTAGTCCTTCCAGCGGTCAGTAGGTACGCCACTCACGTCCACAAATCCCAGGGCCTTCATGATCGGAATCAGGTAGCTGTCGTTGCCGCTTTTGAACCCGACTGATTTCAGGTAGGACTGAGTTACCTTTGAAGGCGTACCAGCCGACTGAATGTGAGCCAAGAATCGGGGGATGGCGGCCGTGTTGGGTGTGTAGATCGCGCGGTCCATGGTCCGACCTCTGACGAAGCGTACAGGCGTTTGCCATTATAAAACCATTGGCACCGGGGGGTATTTACCCGCCGGTCAGGAGGCCTAGGCCCTGCCCCCACGCTGTGTGGCTCGCCGTCGGAGCTGTCCACCGGCGAAGCACGGTCGGCCGCTGCACCTTAGGGGTCTGGGCCGGGTGTCTCGTCGCAGTCCCTCAGGAGAACCGGGCCACTATGCGTGGCAGCCGAGGAGCCGAACCCCCCTCGCTCCGCCACGACGTCAAGCGCGATCCACGCGCGCGGCGACACACAGCACCTGCTCCAGCGGTCGCCCGGGCTTGTCGAAATCGGCGCCATCCCGTTCGTCCATCCTACGAGGACCCGACACAACGGAGGATCGACCGCAGTGGCGTTTCACGAGAGCTCACGCCGGACGACCGCGCCCCCGGGCGTGGTGTGGCGGATCTGGTCGGACCCGGCGCACTGGGCGCGCTGGAATCCCGACGTCGCGGAGATGACCGTCGACGGACCGTTCCAGACCGGCAGCGCGGCGATCATGCGCACCCGCGCCGGGCGCACCCACCACATGCGCATCGCCGAGGTGAGCGCGCCGCACCGCTTTGTGCTGGAGACGCGCGCCGCGCCCGGCATGCACATGCGCTTTCGCTGCACCGTCGAGCCCGACGGTGGTGGAAGCCGGATCGCCCAGGCGGTGGAGATGTCCGGACCCATCGGCGGGCTGGTCGGCGGGCGCGCCGCGCCGAAGATCGCGGCAGGATTCGAACCCATCCTCGCCGCCTTGGCGGCCGAAGCCGAGAAGGAGGCCCGCTCGTGAAGTACATGCTCATGCTGATCCGCGACGACGAGCAGTGGGAGGCGTTCAGCGACGCCGAGCGCGACATGCCCGGGATCGGCGCGTGGTTCATGGACCTGGCCGCCCGCGGCAAGCTGCTGGGCGGCGAGCAGCTCTTCCCCGCCCGGACGGCCACCACGGTGAGCTGGCCGGAGCCGGCCCGCCCGGTGGTCACCGACGGCCCGTACCTGGAGACCAAGGAGACCATCGGCGGCTACGGCATCATCGATGTGGCCGACCTCGACGAGGCCATCGCCATCGCCCGGACCTGGCCGGCGCGCGCCCATCGGGTCGAACTGCGCCCCTGCGTGGAGCAGCCCGGGCAGTGACCGGCAGCGGCGGCGGGCCGGTGCCCGCCGCCATCGCAGCCACGGTGCGCGAGGAGGTCGCCTACGTGGTGGGCGGCCTCACCCGGCGTCTCGGGGACTTCGCGCTCGCGGAGGACGCGGTGCAGGACGCCCTGCTCGCCGCCCTGGACGCCTGGCCGCGCGACGGCATTCCCCGCCAGCCCCGCGCCTGGCTGCGCACCGTCGCCTGGAACCGCGCCCTCGACCGCCTCCGCCGCGAGCGCCGCGGCCGCGAGAAGCTCGCCGAGCTCGCCGGCGCGACGCCGGACGATGCCGAGCCCGACGACCGCCTCCGCCTCGTCTTCACCTGCTGCCATCCAGCCCTGGCCCGCGACGCGCAGGTGGCGCTCACCCTGCGTGCCGTCGCCGGCCTCACCACCGCGGAGATCGCCCGCGCCTTCCTCGTCCCCGAGCCGACCATGGCTCAGCGGATCACCCGGGCCAAGCGCAAGGTTGTCGACGCCGGCATCCCCTGGCGCATCCCGACCGCCGCCGAGATGGACGCCCGGGTCGGCGAGGCGCTGACCGTCCTCTACCTTGTCTTCAACGAGGGGCAGCTCTCCACCGGGGGCGCCCCCAACCGCCCCGAACTGGTCGACGACGCTCTGTGGCTTACCCGCCTGCTGGCCAACCTGCTGCCCAACCACCCCGAGGTGATGGCGCTGGTCGCCCTGATGCAGCTCCATCGCGCCCGCGACGCCGCTCGGTTCGACGCCGGGGGCCGGCTGGTGCTGCTCCAGGACCAGGACCGCTCGCGATGGGACGCTGCCCGCATCGCCGAGGCCTCCCGATTGCTGGAGGCGGCCCGGCGCATGGGCCGGCCGGGACGGTTCTGGATTGAGGCGGCAATCGCCGCCTGCCATTGCGAGGCGCCCTCCTGGGAGGTCACCGACTGGCCTCAGATCCTGGCGCTCTACGGCGCCTTGGAACGGGTCCACCCGTCGCCCGTGGTACGGCTCAACCGCGCCGTCGCCCTGCTCCACGTCGCCGGCCCGAGCGCAGCGCTCGATGAGGTGGAGAGGCTGGGACCGGAACTGGAGGGCTACCACCTGTACCACGCCACCCGGGCGGAGCTGCTCCGCCGCTTCGGCCGCGACGCCGAGGCCGCCGAGGCCGACGCTCGAGCCCTCGCGCTGACCCGCAACCCCGCCGAGCAGGCCCTGCTTCGCGACCGGCTGGAGGGCGGCGCGCGGGACTGACACGGGCGGATGGCCCGCACGTAGCCCACTCAGCTGAGCCCGCCCGGTCCGGTAGGAGCGTCTCCGCGAACGGCTGACCGCATCTCGGGGCTCAGCGTCTGGAGCAGCGGGGTCGATGCGGACTTGAGCGCTTGGACCGCGTCGTCGAGCCGGGTGGACCAGGAGTCGCCTTGGTGGGGCGCGCTGGCGAGGACGGTCAGTGCCCCGGCCATCTCACCGTCCAGGTACTGGGCTTTCTCGAGAAAATTCCTTGACATCCTGGCGTCGATCAGTACGGGCGCGACCGCCAGCAGCATCAGTGTGTACGTCCGAAACTCTTCGCCCGCCGTGTTCCGGTCGCCCGAACCGGCCAGTGTCTGGGACACTGCCTCGGACGCGCGGTTGGCCTGCGCCATGATGATCGCCACCTGCACCGCCACGGCGCGGGCCCGGTCTTTCATCTGCCGGAGCCGGACCACCTGATCGACCACGAGGACGGTGATCATCAGCAGGAGCAGCCCCGCGACCGCGTCGGTGGTCAGGGTGTGGTCGTTCCACCAGCGCTGCAGCCCGGTGCCGGTCACATCGAGGATCACCAGGACGCATGCCACCAGCGTGATGACGGCGGCAGCGAGGCCGCCTCGCCAGCGTGAGAACACGATGAGACCCCTACGACGACAGGCGGTACGAACTCAGTTTCGGTGTCGAGCACTCGCCAGTCGACCAGTGACAACAGGTCGGACAGCCACCGGTGTGCGACCCGCCCTCATCGAGCGCTGACAGCAGGGGCCGCAGCCGACCGCGGCGCGGTGCCGGCACAGGGGGGACCGGGTGAGGACGTGGGTGCATGCCAGTGCGTCGCGACGCGCGCCGCGACGGTGGGGACCGGCGCCCTGCGACGTGAGGGGAGCACCAGCGTGGCGATGATGAGTCCGACGACGAAGATCCCCGCGGACCATGCGAATGCGGTCGTGTACCCGCTGACCACCGCTGCGGCGGACAGATTGCTGGCACCGGCGTGGCTGCTTGCGTAGCTGGCCACCGCAGTGGCGTAGACGGTGCTCAACAGTGAGGTGCCGATCGAGCCGCCGACCTGCTGGGACGTGTTGACCATCGCCGAGGCGACGCCCGCCTCGCTGCTGTCGACACCGAGTGTCGCCGTCCCGAACGCGGGCGCGAATACCAGCCCCATTCCCATGCCGAACACCAGCAGTCCGGGAAGCACGTGGCGCAGGTAGCTGCCATCCACGGGCAGGCGGGTGAAGAAGAGCATGGCCAGCACGCCGAGGCACATGCCGATCACGATGAGAGGTTTGGCGCCCGTCCTCGGCAGCACTTTGGTCTGCACAGTCGACGAGGTCACTCCGACGGCGGCAGTCATGGGCAGGAAGGCCAGCCCGGTTCGCAGTGGGGAGAATCCGAGATTCGACTGCAGGTAGTAGGTGAGGAACAGGAAGGTGGCGAATACGCCCATGCCGGCCACGAGGATCGAGAAGTACGCTCCGCCGCGGGCACGGTTGGCGACGATGTGCAGAGGGAGCAGCGGGTGGCTGGATCGCAGCTCGATGGCGACGAACACGGCGGCGAGGATGGGGCTGGCGGCCAGGGCGAGGATGGTCACCGGCGACGACCACGAGCTGGTCTCCGCACTGGAGAAGCCGTAGACCAGCGCGAAGAGCGCGAAGGTCACGGTGACCGTCCCGGGCACGTCGAGATACGGCCGCTCACCGCGGGCGGGATCCGGCAGGACGCGACGCGATGCGATGAGGACCGGCACCGCGATGAAGGCATTGACGTAGAGGCACCAGCGCCACGAGAGGAGCTGGGTGAGCACTCCGCCGAGGAGCAGCCCGACCGCGCCACCGCCGGCGGCGACGGCCGCGAAGACGCCGAATGCGCGTGGGCGTTCCGGTGAGCCGGCGAAGGTGACGGTGAGCAGGGACAGCGCCGAGGGGGCGAGCAGCGCAGCGAATGCACCCTGCGCAGCGCGCGCGACGACGAGCCACACGAACGAGTCCGCCAGGCCTCCCGCCACCGATGCCATCGAGAACCCGACGAGGCCGGCGATGAACGTCCACTTCCGGCCGAACAGGTCGCCCAGCTTTCCGCCGAGGAGGAGAAGGCTGCCGAATGCCAGGGAATACGCCGTCACCACCCACTGGCGATTGAGGGTGCTGAAATGGAGATCGGCCTGCGCCGACGGCAGGGCGACGTTGACGATGGTCGCGTCGAGAACCACCATCAGCTGCGCTGTCGACAGCAGCGCCAGCACAGCCCAGCGATTGGTTGCCGCCTGGGCGGGGCGGACACCGGGACTGCTGGCGCCCATCGGCGCACCGTACACCGCCCCGTCGGGGAGGCCAAGCGCGCTTGCCACGTTGAAATCGCCGACCGGCATTGGCCCGCACACCACGTAACTCCCCGACTTGATACCGCAGCGCTCGCATAAGATGAAGCTGCACCGTCAGCAAAAGCGGAGAGAGTCATGACGGATGGAGCAGCACCCCACGGCGCGCCGGCGGCCGGCGACGACACCGCACCCAGCCTGCCCACGGCCGTCGACCGGGCGACCTTCGAGGCCGAGCTGGACAGGCTGCGGGTCCGCGAGAAGGCGCACACCCGCGAGGGCGACGCCATCGCCGCAGCGCGGCGCCGCCTCCCCATGGTCGAGGTCGACGCCAACCTCTCGCTGATCGGGCCCAACGGGCCGGTCACCCTGCTGGAAGCGTTCGAGGGGCGCCGGCAGCTCGTCGCCTACTACTTCATGTGGCACCCCGGCCACCCCGCGGCCGAGCAGTGCGAAGGCTGCACCTGGGTCACCACCCAGGTCGGCGAGCTCTCCTACCTGCATTCGCGCGACATCACCTTCGCGGTCTTCTGCCAGGGCCCCTACGACGAGAGCATCCGCTACCGCGACTTCATGGGCTGGGAGGTGCCGTGGTACTCAGCGCTCCCGTCTCTCGACACGCTCCTGGTCGGGCGCCACGTCGGCATGATGCACATCGTCTGCTACGTGCGCGACGGCGACCGCGTCTTCGAGACCTACTGGACGACCCGCCGCGGTGTCGAGGCAATGGACTACAGCTACGCGCTCATGGACCTGACCGTGTACGGACGCCAGGAGACGTGGGAGGACTCGCCGGCCGGATGGCCGCAGCCCTGGTGGGAAGGACCCAACGGCAATCCGCACCGGACCGACGGCCGCCCCATAGCGCAGTGGTCGCGCATTCGAGCCGGACGCTCTGACGACCTCGGCGTCAGACCCTGATCACTGCGCCGCCACGCTACGGAAACCCCAGGCGACGGCGTGAGTCGCGGGCGCCGGCGCGACTCATCGGTCCAGGTAGTGGTGCACGTAGGAGACCGCCATCGAGCCCTCGCCAACAGCGGCGGCGATGCGCTTGATCGACCGTGCCCGCACGTCGCCGGCGGCGAACACGCCGGGGACGCTGCACTCCAGGGCGTAGGGCTCGCGTGTGCCGTCGGCGGTCTGCACGGCGTGGCCGCGCAGCTCCGCGCCGGTGAGCAGGAAACCGTGGTCGTCGCGCGCCACCGTCCCGTGCAACCACTCGCTGTGCGGCTCGGCGCCGATGAAGACGAAGAGCAGTCGCAGCGGCAGCCGCTGCACCTCGCCGGTGCTGGTGTCGAAGACGTCGACGGCGTTGAGCCAGCCCTCCTCCTCGCCGTGGCAGCGCACCACCTCGGTGGTGAGGCGCACGTTGATGCCCGGGTGGTGGCTGATGCGGTCGACGAGATACGCCGACATCCGCCGGTCGAGCCGGTCGCCGCGCACCAGCAGCTCGACAGAGTGCGAGTAGCGCACGAAGTTGAGCGCCGCCTGCCCCGCCGAGTTGCCGCCACCGACGATGCCCACGCGCTCGCCGGCGCAGAACGGCGCGTCGGCGTTTCCCGCCCCGTAGTAGATGCCGCGGTTGGTCAACGGCGCCGCGCCCGCGGCGTCGAGCTGCCGGTAGCTGACTCCGCAGGCGAGGACGACCGCCTCCGCGGAGATGGCGCGGCCGTCGGCGAGATGGGCGACGCGGTAGGGATCGCGCACCTCCAGGGCGCGCACGCCGGTGAGTGACACCACGTCGGCGCCGAAGCGCCGCGCCTGGTCCATCGCCCGCCGCACCAGGTCGGTCCCCGACAGCCCGCTGGGGAAGCCCAGGTAGTTCTCGATGCGCGCCGACTGCGCAGCCTGGCCGCCCGGCGCGTGGTCCTCGACCACCACGGCATGCAGGCCCTCGCTGGCCGCGTACGTCGCCGCGGCCAGCCCGGCGGGCCCGGCGCCGACGATGATCACGTCGTAGTTCTCCGTCTTCGGCTGGTGGACCAGGCCCAGGGCGGCGGCGAGCTGGGTCACCGTGGGATGCCGCAACGTCGTGCCGTCGGGGAGGATGACCAGCGGCAGCCACTCGCTGGCCGAAGCCCCCTCGTTGCTGCCGGATGCGGCCAAAACCCGACGGCCCTCGGCGTCGCGCTCGACGTCGAGCCACTGGTAGGGGACCTGGTAGCGGGCCAGCAGCTCGCGGATCTCGTGCGACTCCGGCGACCAGCGGTGCCCCACCACGCGAACCCCCTGGAACGGGACCATGTAGCCGCGGGCCCAGTCGTCGAGCAGCTCGTCGACGGCGGGGTGGAGGCGTTCCGCAGCGGGGTCCCACGGCGCCACCACGTAGTGGTGGGCAGTGCCCTCTTCGATGGCGGCGAGGCCGAGGCCCTGCTCGGCCTCGGCGAAGCCGCAGATCAGAACCCGCTTGGCGTCGGGGTGGAGCTCGTCCACGCCCTGCAGCAGGTCCCGCGAGTCGAGCAGCACCAGCGCAACCGGCAGGTTGCGCCGACGGGCGTCGCGCAGGCACGCGTCGACGTCCTCCTCGCGGGCAGGCGCCACCACCGCGTAGCCGTCGCCGTAGTGCGCCGCCAGGTCGCCCTGCAGCGCCGCCTGCACGGTCGGTGCGCGGGCTGAGGCGATGATCAGCGGTCGCATGGCAGCCTGCGGTTCACCTCCTAGCTGTCGGCGATCGCGGCCAGCGAGGGTCCGGACGGGTTGCGCCAGGCGCGGCCGTCGCGGGCCACCAGCTCGTCGCCCTCGGCCGGGCCCCAACTGCCTGCGCGATAGTTGGGAAACCCGTCGACCGGGGGTGGATGCGCGGCCCAGGCGTGCAGGATCGCGGTGCAGAGGCGCCAGGCCTCCTCGACCTCGTCCTCGCGGGCGAAGAGGGTGGCGTCGCCGCGCAGCGCGTCGACCAGCAGGCGCTCGTAGGCGTCGGGCGGGCGTTCGCGGTAGCCGTACCAGAAGTCGAGGCCGACGGGCACCAGGCGCATCCCCGAGCCCGGCTGCTTGCTGTTGACGCAGAGGGTCACGCCCTCCTCCGGCTGGATGCGCAGGATGAGCAGGTTCGAGCGCATCCTGGCGGTCCGCTCTCCGCCGCCGCCGTCGGCGGGAAAGAGCAGATGGGGTGGCTGGCGGAAGTGGATGCTGATCTCGCTGCAGCGCCGCATCAGCCGCTTGCCGGTGCGCAGGTAGAACGGCGTGCCCGCCCAGCGCCAGTTGTCGACGGCGATGCGCAGCGCGGTGTAGGTCTCGCGCAGCGAGCGCGGATCGACGCCCGGCTCCTCGCGGTATCCCCGCACCGGTGTGCCGTCGATGCACCCGGGGCCGTACTGGCCGCGCACCGTGGCGCGCAGCACCTCCTCCTCGCCAGGCGTGGCGATCGCCTGCAGCAGCTTGACCTTCTCGTTGCGGATGGCGTCCGCGCTGAGTCGGATGGGCGGCTCCATGCCCACCAGCGAGAGCAGCTGCAGCAGGTGGCTCTGCACCATGTCGCGCAGAGCGCCGGTGGCCTCGTAGAAGCCGCCGCGTCCCTCCACGCCGACCGTCTCGGCGACGGTGATCTGCACGTGCTCGACGTTCTCGCGGTTCCAGACCGGCTCGAAGACGCTGTTGGAGAAGCGCAGCGCCAGCAGGTTCTGCACGCTCTCCTTGGCCAGGTAGTGGTCGATGCGGAAGATCTGGCTCTCCTCGAGGTAGCGGTGCAGCGCCCGGTTGAGCTGGCGCGCACTCTCCAGGTCGGTGCCGAAGGGCTTCTCCACGATCACCCGGCAGAAGCCGGTCCCGCCGTTGCGGGTGAGCACGCCGGCCATGGCCAGGCTCTTCACCGTCGGAGCCACCGCGGTGGGCGGGATGGCCAGGTGCACCAGGCGGTTTCCCGCGGTGCCGCGGGCGGTGTCGCTCCACTGCAGCACCTCGCGCAGCGCGCGGTACGTCTGCGGCACGTTGGGGTCGACGCGGACGTAGCGAATCGCCTCGGCGAGACGCCCCCACACCGCCTCGTCCACCGGCACCGGGGAGTGCTGCGACAGCGCCTCGCGCGTGACCCGGCGGTACTCCTGCTCCGACATCGGCTCGCGGCTGGCCCCCACGATCGTGACGTTGTCGGCCAGAACTCGCGAGGCCGCCAGGGCGTAGAGGGCAGGCAGCAGCTTGCGCCGCGCCAGGTCACCGGTGCCGCCGACCACCAGCACCACGCTCGGCGGAGCGGTCTGCCTCGCCTGGTCGGTGGTGGCGGTGGTGATGTCGCCGAGCAGCGAGGTCATCGTGCACCAGCCTCGGCCGCCGGGTTCGCTCGCGCAAGCCGGGTAGCAGGTCAGAAAGGTGGGCAGGCCGGCGTCGCGTTTCAGAGCGGAAATCTCGCAGCGTGGCCGGTGATCCCCGGCTTGTGGCGCGCGGGGCAGGCGGGGACACTCGGCCAGTACGCCGGCCGCCGAGCACGCCGGGAGGACCATGCTGATCTGGAGACGCCAGCCGCTGCAGGCTGGCAATTTCGCCGACGAGACCGACAGCGGGGTCGAGGTTGCCTGGCCGCCACCGCTCGACATCTTCGAGAGCCCCGACGAGTTCGTGCTCGTCTTCAGCCTCCCCGGTGTCCCCGCCGAGGACATCGACCTCACCGTCCACGGTCGGGTGATCACCGTCGCCGGGCGGCGCAACCTCCGCCTGCCCGACGGCTGCACCGCGCTGCTGCTGGAGTCGGCGCGCGGACCCTTCCTGCGACGCATCAGGATTCCCCTCAACGGCGCCCTGGAGGCGGTGAGCACCACCCTCAGCGACGGCCATTTGGTCGTCCACATCCCCAAGGCGAGCAGCCGCCCGGTGCGCGTCCCGGTCGCGGTGGGTGAGCACAGAGAGTGACCAGCGAGCTGGTGATCCCGACGGGGGTCGGCGAGAGTGTGCTGCCCAGCATGGTCGTGCCCACCGTCGTGGTCTTCCCGGCGCTCTTCGCCCAGATGGAGGTCTCCGAGGCCCATGCCATCGCCGTGGTGGAGAAGGCGGTGGCCGACAACGGTCCGCTCGCGCTCTTCTGGGCGCGCGGCGGCGAGGACGTCGACGCTGCCGCCGAGGTCGGTGTGTCGGCGCGGGTGGCACGGCTGGTCCGCATGCCGAGCGGCGAGATCCGGACCCTGCTGCAGGGGGTCGCGCGCGTCCGCCGCATGAGCCTGGTGAGCCGCGAGCCGGCGCTGCGGGTGCTGGTGGGGGAGATCGAGGTGCCGGCGGCGCCGGTGCAGGGCAACCCGCTGCACGAGGCGGTGCTCAACAGCCTGCGGGCGGTGGTCCAGCTGTCGCCGACGATCCCCGACGAGGTGGCCGTCATGGCCGCCAACGAGAAGGACGCGGGCCGGGTGGCCGACCTCGTCGCCGCCAGCCTGGAGCTGCAGCCGGAAGAGCGCCAGACGGTCCTCGAGCTGATCGCGCCGTACGAGCGGCTGGAGCTGGTGCTCGGCTACTGCGAGCGCAAGCGCAACCAGCTGGAGCTGGCGCAGCGCATCCAGCAGGAGGTGGGCGAGCGGGCCGGCCGCGGCCAGCGCGAGTACCTGCTCCGCGAGCAGCTGCGGGCCATCCAGCGCGAGCTGGGCGAGCTCGATCCCCAGGAGGCTGACGTCGCCGACCTGCGCAGCCAGCTGGAGTCGCTCCCGCTCCCCGAGCCGGTGCGCGCCGAGGTGGAGCGCGAGCTGTCCCGGCTCGACCGGATCAATCCCGCCTCGCCGGAGTACGCCATGGTGCGCACCCGGCTGGATTGGATCGCTGCGCTGCCCTGGGGGCCGCCGCCGGAGCATCCCATCGACCTGCGCGAAGCCCGCGACATCCTCGACGCCGACCACTACGACCTCGAGAAGATCAAGGACCGCATCCTCGACTACCTCGCCGTTACCGCGCTGCGCGGCGGGGTGCACGGACCCATCCTCTGCCTGGTCGGCCCGCCCGGCGTGGGCAAGACCTCGCTCGGCGAGTCGATCGCCCGGGCCACCCATCGACCGTTCATCCGCGCGTCGCTCGGCGGGGTGCGCGACGAGGCGGAGATCCGCGGCTTCCGCCGCACCTATGTCGGCGCCATCCCCGGTCGCATCATCCAGGGGATGCGCCGGGCCAACACGCGCAACCCGGTGTTCATGCTCGACGAGGTGGACAAGCTCTCGGTCGGCCTGCAGGGCGATCCCGCTGCCGCCCTGCTGGAGGTCCTCGACCCCGCTCAGAACAGCACCTTCACCGACACCTATCTCGACGTGCCGTACGACCTCTCGGCGGTGTTCTTCATCTGCACCGCCAACCAGCTCGACACCATTCCCGGGCCGCTGCTCGACCGCATGGAGGTGATCGCGCTGAGCGGCTACACCGAGGCGGAAAAGCGCGCCATCGCGCGACGCTACCTGCTGCCGCGGCAGATGCGCGAGCACGCCCTCGCCGAGGACGCCATGGTGATCAGCGACGCGGTGCTCAGCGCGCTGATCAGCGGCTGGACGCGCGAGGCAGGCGTGCGCCAGCTGGAGCGGCGGCTGGCGACCTGCTGCCGCAAGGTGGCGCGGCGCCATCTCGAAGGCCACCGCGAGCCCGTCGAGGTCACCGAGGACCTGCTGCGGGAATGGCTGGGGCCGCGGCGCGCCGAGGATCCCCTGCTCGACGAGGAGATCTCGGTCGGCGCCGCGACCGGGCTGGCCTGGACGCCGGTGGGCGGCGACGTGCTCACCGTCGAAGCCGCCATCGTCCGCGGCACGGGGAGGCTGAGCATCACCGGGCAGCTCGGCGACGTGATGCAGGAGTCGGCGCGCGCCGCGATCACCTACGCGCGGTTGCGCTCCGACCCCCTCGGCCTCGCCGCCGACTTCTTCACCACCCACGACATCCACATCCACGTCCCCGCCGGCGCCATCCCCAAGGACGGTCCGTCCGCGGGCATCACCCTTGCCACCGCACTGATCTCCGCGGCGACGCGGCGCCCGGTGCGGCGCCGCGTCGCCATGACCGGCGAGATCACCCTCTACGGGCAGGTGCTGCCGGTGGGCGGCATCAAGGAGAAGGTGATCGCCGCGGACCGCTTCGGCGTCGACA
>CAZCJX010000070.1:12503-14877 GCA_964499205.1 uncultured Actinomycetes bacterium
CCGGTGGGCGGCATCAAGGAGAAGGTGATCGCCGCGGACCGCTTCGGCGTCGACACCGTGGTTCTCCCGCAGCGCAACGCGGACGACCTGGAGGACGTCCCCGCCGACGTGCGCCAGCGCCTGCGCATCGAGCTGGTGCGCACCATGGACGAGGTGCTCGACGTCGTCCTGCAGGCGCCGCCCGTGTCAGTGGGCGCTGAGTGACGACAGGGCGCGCTCGGTCCACTGCCGGACGGCGGCGCCGGTCAGCGCGCCGACCTGGCGGTCGACCAGCCTGCCGTGGTCGAGCAACAGCAGGGTGGGAATGCCGCGGACGCCGAAGCGGGCCGAGATCGAGGGTGCCTGGTCGGCGTCGACTCGCACCACCTTGATCCGCCCGGCCAGCTCGCGCGCGGCCCGTTCCAGTGCGGGTTCCATCACCTTGCAGGGCCCGCACCACGGCGCCCACACGTCGACCAGGACCGGGAGCGACGAGGTGCTGACGGTTGTGTCGAAGTCGTTGTCGCCGGCCTCGACCATCCACGGCAACGGGTGATGGCACACCGCGCATTCCGGCCTGCCGGACGCCGCCGCCTGCACGCGGTTCTTCTTCCCGCAGTTGGGACATTCGACGACGGTGGTATCGGCCACCTGCCCATCGTCGTGCCGGGTTCGCGGCTGGTCAAGATCAGCCCACGCCGGCGGGCAGCGGCACGGGCTGGGCGGCGCCCGCCTCGATGCGGTCGAGGACCAGCTCGCCGTCGCGCACGGTGACGCGCACGGTGTCGCCCTCGCGGAAACGGCCCTCCAGCACCGCCATGGCGATGGGATCCTGGAGCCGCCGCTGCAACACGCGCTTGAGCGGGCGGGCGCCGTAGACGGGGTCGTAGCCCTCGTGGGCCAGCAGGTCGACAGCGGCGTCGTCGATCTGCAGGGCGAGCCCGCGTTCGGCGAGTCGCGTGCGCAGCGAGCCCAGCTGGATCTCGACGATCTGGTGCAGCTGCCGCTCGTCGAGCCGGGAGAACAGGATGATGTCGTCCACGCGGTTGAGGAACTCGGGGCGGAAGGTGGCGCGCAGCGCGTCGAGGACACGGATGCGCACCGTGTCGTCGAGCTGCACCGCCTCGGCGATGTACTGCGAGCCGACGTTGCTGGTCATGATGATGACGCTGTTGCGGAAGTCGACGGTGCGGCCCTGCCCGTCGGTGAGGCGGCCGTCGTCGAGCACCTGCAGCAGGATGTTGAACACGTCCTGGTGCGCCTTCTCGATCTCGTCGAGCAGGATGACGCTGTAGGGACGGCGGCGCACCGCCTCGGTGAGCTGTCCGCCCTCCTCGTAGCCGACGTAGCCGGGCGGCGCGCCGATCAGCCGCGCCACCGTGTGCCGCTCCATGTACTCGGTCATGTCGAGGCGCACCATGGCGTGCTCGTCGTCGAAGAGGTAGGCGGCCAGCGCCCGAGCCAGCTCCGTCTTGCCCACGCCGGTGGGGCCCAGGAACATGAAGGAGCCGATCGGCCGATTGGGGTCGCTGAGCCCGGCGCGGGCGCGGCGGATGGCGCCGGCGACGGCGTTGATGGCGTCGTCCTGGCCGACCACGCGCTCATGCAGGCGCTCCTCGATGTGCAGCAGCTTCTGCATCTCGCCTTCGAGCATGCGCTGCACCGGGATCCCCGTCCACGCCGACACCACCCGCGCGATGTCGTCCTCGGTGACCTCCTCCTTGAGCATGGGGTGGCCGCCCTGCAGCTCGGAGAGGCGCTGCTGCTCGGCGTCGAGGGCGCGCTGCAGTTCGATGAGCCGGCCGTAGCGCAGCTCGGCGGCGCGGCCGAAGTCGGCCGCCTGCTCGGCGCGCTCGGCGTCGTGGCGCACCTGCTCGATCTGCCCCTTGATGTCGCG
This sequence comes from uncultured Actinomycetes bacterium, assembly GCA_964499205.1. Classification (GTDB taxonomy): domain Bacteria; phylum Chloroflexota; class Dormibacteria; order Aeolococcales; family Aeolococcaceae; genus DASRDZ01. The sequence goes on from CAZCJX010000070.1 coordinate 14,380, forward strand.
GATAGCCATCAGCGCGCCCTTCTCCTGCTGCCAGCGTTCGCGCATGCCCGTGGCGCGCTCCTGCAGGTCGGCGAGCTCGCGCTCGATCGCCTCCAGGCGCTGCTTCGACGCCGCGTCGGTCTCCTTGCGCAGCGCCTCGCGCTCGATCTCCAGCTGGCGGATCTCGCGCTCCACGGTGTCCAGCTCGGTGGGCATGGAGTCGATCTCGATGCGCAGCCGCGAGGCCGCTTCGTCGATCAGGTCGATGGCCTTGTCGGGGAGGTAGCGATCGGTGATGTAGCGATGCGAGAGGGTGGCCGCGGCGATGATCGCGGAGTCGGTGATGCGCACACCGTGGTGCACCTCGTAGCGCTCCTTGAGCCCGCGCAGGATGGAGATGGTGTCCTCGACGCTGGGCTCGTCGACCAGGATGGGCTGGAAGCGCCGCTCCAGCGCCGGGTCCTTCTCGATGTGCTTGCGGTACTCGTCCAGGGTGGTGGCGCCGATGCAGCGCAGCTC
>CAZCJX010000071.1:0-14619 GCA_964499205.1 uncultured Actinomycetes bacterium
GGTTGGTGCGCGGCACCAGGCCGTAGTGGATGGTCAGCTCGTCGCTGAGGTAGCGACCCTCGGCGACCTTGATGGGGTCGACCTCGCCGATGAGGTCGGCGATGCTGGTGTCAGGTGTGGCCAGCTTCTCGCTGTAGCGCTGGTTGCGATGCAGCCAGGCGATCGGCGCGTCGTCGCCGGTCTCGGCGACCAGCTCGCGGCAGCGGCGGCAGATCGGCTGGTAGGGGTCGTCGTTGATCTCGCAGCCGGCGAGTGCGGGGATGTGCTCGTCGAGCAGCGACACCAGCGAGCGGACCAGCCGCGACTTGGCCTGGCCGCGCTCGCCGAGGAGCACGATGTCCTGCCCGGCGAGGATGGCGTTCTCCAGCTGGGGAATCACCGACTCCTCGTAGCCGCGGATGTCGGGGAACAGCGGCTCGCCGGCGGACAGCTTGCGGATGAGGTTGCGCCGCAGCTCCGCCTTGACGGAGTCGACGCGGTACTCGGAACGGCGAAGCTCGCCGACGGTGGCGGGGAGAGCTGGCATGGGGACGCCAGCGTACACCCGTTGACGGAGGAGAGACCGTGGGCGAAGGCGACTTCACGTCGCCGCAGCCGACCACCCCTGCCACGCTGAGAATCGCGGCGGCCGGGGGCGGATTCTCAGCGTCTTTAGACCGTCAGCAGCCCCTCGCTCTCGGCGCGGCGGAGGCGCCGGGCGGCGTGCATCCGCTCGACCAGGCGGGTGGCGATGTCGGGGTCCTGGCCGAAGTGGAGCTGCACCAGGGAGGCGACCAGGGTGGGCGAGGTCCAGCCCTCGCAGCCCAGCGGTTCGCCGTCGCAGTCGTGCATGGAGTAGGCGGCCCGGAACTGGTCGGTGCCACTGAGCAGGGTCGAGAAGTGGAACTCGTGGCCGCGCAGGCGGGTGCCGGCAGGGCCGAGCAGGCAGTCGGCCATCAGGCGCAGGTCGCGGTAGCCGGTTCGCGGCACGTCGTCGCTGGCGACGTCGACGGGCAGCACCCCGGCCATCTCGTGGCGGGTGCCGTCGGCGGTGCGCAGCGAGCGGGAGAGCAGCAGCACCCCGCCGCACTCGGCGTAGATGGGCAGCCCCTGCTGGTGGGCCCGGTTCAGCGACTCGAGGAAGGAACGGTTGCTCGACAGCCGGGCGGCGAAGACGTCGGAGAAGCCCCCGCCGAAGTAGAGGCCGTCGACGTCGCGCGACACGGAGTGCTCGTCGAGCGGCGAGAAGGGGACGATCTCGCAGCCGGCGTCCTCCAGCAGCTCCAGGTTCTCCGGGTAGTAGAAGCAGAAGGCGTCGTCGAAGGCGACACCGAGGCGGACCCGGCCCTGGCTCTGCGCCACCAGCGGGCGCGGCGCGGGGGGCAGCGGCTCGGCGGCGGCCATCAGCCGCTCGATGAGGTCGAGGTCGCAGTGGCGCTCGACGGCCTCGCCGAGCCGGTCGAGGGCGGGATCGACGTGGGGGTTCTCGGTGAGCGGCAGCAGGCCCTTGCGCAGCTCGGGGATGCGGGCGGCGTCGAGCCGGGGCAGGGCGCCGAGCACGGGCAGGGTGGCCAGGCTCCACACCGCGTCCTCGACCAGGCGGCGGTGGTAGTCGCTGGGGACGTTGTTGAGGATCACCCCGATCAGGCGCAGCTTGGGGTCGAGCTGGCGCACGCCCAGGGCGACGGCGGCGGCGGTCTCGGCCATGGCGGTGACGTCGAGCACCAGCACCACCGGGCAGCGGGCCAGGCGGGCGGCCTCGGCAGTGCTGCCGGGGAAGGGGTAGGAGCCGTCGGACCGGGCGCCCTCGCCGCTCAGGCCGTGGCCGTCGAAGATGCCCATCACACCCTCGATGAGCGCGCAGTCGGCGTTCATCGTGCCCTGGGCCAGGGCGCGGCGCAGGCCCTGGGGGCCGAGCATCCAGGCGTCGAGGTTGCGGCAGGGGCGGCGGCTGGCGTGGGAGAGGTAGGCGCTGTCGACGAGGTCGGGGCCGACCTTGAAGGTCTGCACGGTGCGGCCGCGGGCGGCGAGCGCGGCGGTGAGGCCGAGGGCCACGGTGGTCTTGCCGGCGCCGGAATGTGCTCCCGCCACGACCAGGCGTGGTATGCGGACCTCGTCGAACATGGACATCTCCCGCGTCGTCCCCCCTTTGGACGCTCAGGCACAAGCCCAGACGAGGCGCGAGAGTCGGCGACGCGGTGGCAGTTTTGGACGCCGCTGTCTGGTTCGCTGAGCGGACGCTATCACCGGTGCCGGAATGTGGCAAGACATGAAATCTGCCGCCCGCCGGCGTTCGAAGCACCCGCCGCGAGGGCGCCGTTGCGAGTTCAGGCGGTGGCTGCGGCGGGCACCTGGCTCGACACCGTGATCGGCTGCGCCGCGGCCGCGGGACGCAGGTCGCGCAGGCGCATGCGCACCCGCTCGCGGCCTTCCCACTCATCGAGCTCGAGGCCGAAGCAGCAGTCGATGCGGCGGCCGCGGGGCAGGTAAGCCTCGACGCCCGGCTTGTTGAAGGCGATCGCCTCGGCGACACCGCCGACGGCGTCGGAGACGATCACCCGCAGGTGCTGCCGGGTGGCGCCGAAGCTCGACGCAGAGAGCACCGTGCAGTCGCGCATCGCCAGCAGCGCATCGTGGTTGCCCTGGCCGCAGGGCTCCAGGGCGCTCAGCTCCCGGCACAGCGAGGGGACCAGCTCGGCCGCGGTGACCACCGCGTCGACGCGGAAGACGCGGGCCGGCGGGGTGTCGCCGCACTGCTCGGCCACGGCGGGCATGAGCAGCTCGGTGAACTCGTCGAAGCGCCGCGGGTCGAGGCTGAAGCCGGCCGCCAGCGCGTGGCCGCCGTAGCGGAACAGCGCCGAGGCGGCGGCGTCGAGCGCCTTGACCACGTGCACGCCGCGGACGCTGCGCGCCGAGCCCTTGGCCTCCTCGCCGTCGAGGCAGGCGACGAAGGAGGGGCGGGCGTAGCGCTCGGTGATGCGGCCGGCGACCAGGCCGACGATGCCCATCGGCCAGGCCGCGTCGCCGAGGATCACCGCGGGGAGGTCGTCGGGGAGGGTGGCGATGCGCTCCTCGGCCTGCTCCAGGGCTGCGGCGACGGCGTCGCGGCGGACCTGGTTCTGCGCCTCCAGCTTGGCGGCGATCTCCGACGCCTCGGGGCCGTCCTGGGCGAGGCAGAGGCGCAGGGCGAGCTCGGCGTCCTCCATGCGGCCGGCGGCGTTGATGCGCGGGGCCAGGCCGAAGGCGATGTCGCTGGCGCGCAGCGGGGCGCGCATGCCGGCGGCGGCGCGCAGCGCCTGGATGCCCGGACTCGGATCGTCGGAGAGCTGGGCCAGGCCGCGGTGGACGATGAGGCGGTTCTCGCCGCGCAGCGGCATCATGTCGGCCACCGTGCCCAGGGCGGCGAGGCCGAGGCCGCGCTCCGCCGAGCCGGGCGGCACGATGCCCTCCATCTCCAGCGCCTGGAGCAGCTTCCAGGCCACGCCGGCGCCGGCCAGGGCGTCGAAGGGGTAGGTGCAGGCGGGCTGCTTGGGGTTGACCAGCGCGTCGGCGGGGGCGAGGCGCGGCGGCGTGCCGTCGGGGGCGAGGGGCAGGTGGTGGTCGGTGATGACCAGGCGCATGCCGGTCGGCCGGCCGGCGGCGACCTCGACGCTGCTGGTGCCGCAGTCGACGGTGACCACGCACTCCACGCCCCGGGCGCCGAGCTCGTCGAGGGCGGCGGCATGGAGGCCGTAGCCCTCGGTCATGCGGTTGGGGATGTAGGGCATGACGTCGGCGCCGGCGTCGCGCAGGGCCAGGGTGAGCATGGCGCAGGCGGTCACCCCGTCGGCGTCGTAGTCGCCGTAGACGGCGATGCGCCGACGCTCCCGCACCGCCACGCCGAGGGCGATCACCGCCTCGGGCATGCCGGCGAGCAGGAAGGGATCGTGGTGGCCGTCCTCCCCCGTGTTGAGCAGGGCGCGCGCGGTGGCGGCGTCGTAGCCGCGGGCGGCGAGGACCCGGCCGAGCACCGGCGGCAGGCCGTCGAGCGGCGGGCAGTCGGCGATCTCCCAGCGGCGCGGTGCGGGCTTCATCTGAGGCTGCTTCGGGGTGGCCGCGAGGGCGTCGCGACGCGGGCGGAGGAGGGAACAGATGCTCGCACGGACGTTCGCTAGTGTAGTCGCCGCGGGGCCGGCCGGGAAGCCCCGGCGGGGTCGAGACCTGGCGGGCTGGCCGGCGAGGCTAGGCCCGCGCCAGGAGCTGGCGCAGCACGAAGTTGAGCACGCCGCCGTGGCGGTAGTACTCGACGTCGGTCCGGCTGTCGAGGCGGGCGGTGACGGTGAAGCGCCGCTCGTTGCCCTGCTCGTCGCGGGCGACGACGGTCATGTCCATGCCTGGCCGCAACTCGCCGCTCACGCCCTCGACGGTGAAGGACTCCCGCCCGGTCAGCCCCAGCGACTGCGCGTCGTCGCCCGGACGGAACTGCAGGGGCAGCACGCCCAGCCCCACCAGGTTGCTGCGGTGGATGCGCTCGTAGGACTGCGCCAGCACGGCGCGGATGCCCAGCAGCGCGGTGCCCTTGGCGGCCCAGTCCCGCGACGAGCCCGAGCCGTACTCCTTGCCGGCGATGACGATCAGCGGCGTGCCCGCCTGCTGGTAGCGCATCGAGGCCTCGTAGATAGAGACGACCTCGCCGCTGGGGAGGTGCTCGGTGTAGCCGCCTTCCTTGCCCTGCGCCAGCGCGTTGCGCAGGCGGATGTTGGCGAAGGTGCCGCGCATCATCACCTCGTGGTTGCCGCGGCGCGAGCCGTAGGTGTTGAAGTCGCGGTCCTCGACGCCGTGCTCGCGCAGGTACTGCGCGGCGGGGCTGGTGCGGGCGATGGTGCCCGCGGGCGAGATGTGGTCGGTGGTGATCGAGTCGCCAAGCACGGCGAGGACGCGCGCGTCGCGGATGTCCTGGGTGGGCGGCGGGGTGGGGCTGAGGTTCTCGAAGAACGGTGGCTCGCGCACGTACGTCGAGTCGGGCTTCCAGTCGAACATCGCCCCGGTGGGCGCGTCGAGCTTCTGCCAGTGCTCGTCGCCCTCGAAGATGCGGCCGTACTCGCTGGTGAAGAGGTCGGCGGTGACGGCGCGGCCGATCGCCTCGTTGACCTCCTCAGCGCTGGGCCAGATGTCGCGCAGGTACACCGGTTTGCCGTCGCTGCCGGTGCCGAGCGGGTCGTTGGCCAGATCGACGTGCACCGTGCCGGCCAGGGCGTAGGCGACCACCAGGGGCGGCGAGGCGAGGTAGGACGCCTTCACCTGGGGGTGGATGCGGCCCTCGAAGTTGCGGTTGCCGCTGAGCACGGCGACGACAGCGAGGTCGTCGTCCTGCACCTTCTCGGCGACCGCCTCGGGGAGCGGGCCGCTGTTGCCGATGCAGGTGGTGCAGCCGTAGCCGACCAGGTTGAAGTGCAGCGTGTCCAGCGCGGGCAGCAGGCCGGCGCGGTCGAGGTAGTCGGTGACCACGCGCGAACCCGGGGCGAGGCTGGTCTTGACGTAGTCGGGCACGCGCAGGCCGCGCTCCGCCGCCTTGCGGGCGAGCAGGCCGGCGCCGATCATCACCGACGGGTTGCTGGTGTTGGTGCAGGAGGTGATGGCGGCGATCACCACTGAGCCGTCCTCGAGTTTCTGCGCGCTCTGGCCGTTACCTTCGGCCGCCTGCTCCTCGGGATGCGGGTTGCCGGCGGCCCCGGGCGGGTTGCCGCCCTCGGTCTCCAGGCGGTCGAGGGCGTTGGCGGTGTCGCCGTTGGTGGGCTTGGGCGCGAAGACGTTGCAGAACGACTCCCACACCGCGGGCAGGGCGACGCGGTCCTGGGGGCGGCGCGGCCCGGCCAGGCTGGGCTCGACGGTGGCGAGGTCGAGCTCGAGCATCTCGGTGAAGCGCGGCGGCTCCTGGCCGTCGACGCGGAAGGTGCCCTGCTCCCGGTTGTAGCGCTCCACCAGGTCGACCAACTCGGCGGGGCGGCCGCTCTCGCGCAGGTAGCGCAGGGTGCCGTCGTCGACGGGGAAGAGCGCGGCGGTGGCGCCGTATTCGGGCGACATGTTGGAGAGGGTGGAGCGGTCGGCGGCGCTCAGCGCGCTCAGCCCGTCGCCGCAGAATTCGACGAACTTGCCCACAACTCCGTGGCGGCGGAGCATCTCGGTGAGGGTGAGCACCAGGTCGGTGGCGGTGGCGCCGGGGCGCAGCGCGTTGTGGAAGCGCACGCCGACGACGATGGGGGTGAGCAGGAAGAGCGGCTGGCCCAGCAGGCAGGCCTCCGCCTCGATGCCGCCGACTCCCCAGCCGAGCACGCCGATGCCGTTGACCATGGTGGTGTGCGAGTCGGTGCCGACCAGGGTGTCGGGCAGCGCGACGCGCCGGCCGTCGGCGTCCTGGCGCACCTGCACCACGCGCGCCAGGTATTCGATGTTGACCTGGTGCACGATACCCATGCCGGGCGGAACGACCGAGAAGCCGTTGAAGGCCTGCTGGGCCCAGCGGAGCAGCTCGTAGCGCTCGCGGTTGCGCTCGTACTCGCGCTCGATGTTGGCGGCGTAGGCCTCCTGGGTGCCGAACATGTCGACCTGCACGCTGTGGTCGACGACCAGGTCGGCGGGGGACAGCGGGTCGATGCGGGCGGGGTCGCCGCCGAGGCGGGCCATGGCGCTGCGCATGGCGGCGAGGTCGACCACGGCGGGGACGCCGGTGAAGTCCTGCAGCAGCACGCGCGCGGGCATGAAGGCCCGCTCCTTGTCAGCGCTCGTGGCCGGCCCGCCGGTCCACTGCGCCAGCGCCTCGACGTCGCCCTCGTCGACGTAGGGGTCGCCGCTGTGGCGCAGCAGGTTCTCCAGCAGGATGCGCACGGTCACCGGGAGACGGGACGGGTCGCCGACGCCCTGCTCGTGCAGCCGCTCCAGCCGGTAGAAGTCGATCCCGTCGACACCGGGCAGGGGGACCCGGGCACCGTAGGCGTCAGCTCGCGCCATCTCCTCGTTCTCCTCCGCTGCCACCGCGCCATGTCGACGGCGGCCTTGCGCCACGCGTGTTTGTCCTGGCGCCCATCTTCGCACTCGGACGTGAGGGCACGCGGTGCGCCGGAGCGGTCAGGCGACCTGCTCGGCCTCCAGGATGCGAGCGAGGTCGGCGGTGTCGAGGTAGACGCGCACCGCGACGATGCGGTCGCCGGCGGCGTCGACCACCATCACCCCGGTGTTGTCGAAGTCGCGCCCGGCGCGGCTGGTGCCGGCGGTCTCGAACTCCAGGGTGGCGCTGTCGTCGGTGCCGCCGGCACGGCCGACGGCGAGGGTGTGGCGGGGCAGGGACGCCGTCAACCAGGCGACGAACTCGCGGAGCTGGGCCTCGCCGCGGTAGACGGTGCGGGGTGCGTAGCGCGGGAAGCAGAGCTCCGCGTCGGGCGAGAACAGGGCGGACGCGCCATCGACGTCCCCCTCGTTGAGGAGCTGGACGAGCTGGCGAGCCAGGCGCTCGGCGTTCATGCCGCCAACATAACGCGCCGCGTCACCCCGCGTCAAACGCCTGCCCGCAGGAAACCTGCTAGTCTCACTATCATTATGCGAGCCGCATCGAAGCACCGGCCGAAGGCGGCCACCCCGCAACGCGGGCGGCCACCGCGCCGGCAGAGCCACCCGGAGGTGGAGGTCGGGATGACACGCAGCAGGGCCCCAGGCACCGGGCCGCGCCGCGGCGACCGGGTCGCGGCGGCCATCGTCTTCTTCACCGGGAGTTGAGCCGAGCCGCCTGGCCGGGGCAGAACGTCCCCCTTGGCGCCACCTGGGACGGCGAGGGCACCAACTTCGCCGTGTTCAGCGAGGCCGCCGAGGCGGTCGAGCTCGTCCTCTTCGACCGTGAGGGCCGCGAGGAGGCCGTCTACGAGCTGGTCGAGCGCACCGAGCTGCACTGGCACGGCTACGTCTACGGCGTCGGGCCCGGCCGCCACTACGGCCTCCGCGTCCACGGCCCCTACGAGCCGCAGCGCGGCATGCGCTTCAATGCGCACAAGCTGCTCCTCGACCCCTACAGCAAGGCGATCAGCGGCCACGTGCAGTGGGGTCCCGAGGTGTTCGGCTATCGCTGGGGGGAGGGCGAGGGGGTGGCGCCGAGCGACCAGGACTCCGCGCCCTGCATGCCGCGCAGCGTGGTCGTCGACCCCTACTTCCCCTGGGGTGAGGATCCCCGGCCCAACACCTCGTGGGCCAACACCGTCATCTACGAGGCCCACGTCCGCGGCTTCACCAAGCGCCACCCCGACATCCCCGAGAACCTGCGCGGCACCTACGCCGGCCTGGCTCACCCCGCCGCCATCGAGCACCTCACCAAGCTGGGCGTCACCGCCGTCGAGCTGATGCCGGTGCACCACTTCATCGACCCCTGGCACCTCGTCGAGAAGGGCCTGCACAACTACTGGGGCTACGACTCGATCGGCTACTTCGCGCCGGAGGCCCGCTACTCCGCCGCCGGCGCGCACGGCGGCCAGGTGCGCGAGTTCAAGGCGATGGTGCGCGCGCTGCATCGCGCCGGGCTGGAGGTGATCCTCGACGTCGTCTACAACCACACCGGCGAGGGCAACCACCTCGGCCCCACGCTGAGCTTCCGCGGCATCGACAACCGTGCGTACTACAAGCTGAACGACGAGGACCCGCGCTACTACCGCGACGTCACCGGCACCGGCAACACCCTCAACGTGGCCCAGCCGCAGACGCTGCAGCTGATCATGGACTCGCTGCGCTACTGGGTCACCGAGATGCACGTCGACGGCTTCCGCTTCGACCTGGCCGCGGCGCTGGCCCGTCAGTTCTACGACGTCGACCGACTTTCTGCCTTCTTCGACATCATCCACCAGGACCCGGTGCTCTCCCAGGTCAAGCTGATCGCCGAGCCATGGGACGTCGGCCCCGGCGGCTACCAGGTGGGCAACTTCCCGGTGCGCTGGGCGGAGTGGAACGGCCGCTACCGCGACACCGTGCGCGATTACTGGCGCGGCCAGGCGCAGGGCGTCAGCGACCTGGCGTACCGGCTGACCGGGTCGAGCGACCTCTACCAGGAGGACGGCCGCCGCCCCTGGGCCAGCGTCAACTTCGTCACCGCCCACGACGGCTTCACCCTGCGCGACCTGGTCTCCTACAACGAGAAGCACAACGAGGCCAACGGCGAGGACAACCGCGACGGCACCGACGACAACCGGTCATGGAACCACGGCGTCGAGGGGCCCACCGACGACCCCGAGATCCTCGCCCTGCGCGCCCGCCAGCAGCGCAACATGCTGGCCACCGTGCTGCTCTCGCAGGGCTGCCCGATGCTGCTCAGCGGCGACGAGATCGGCCGCACCCAGCAGGGCAACAACAACGCCTACTGCCAGGACAGCGAGATCTCCTGGCTCGACTGGGAGAACGCCGACCAGGCGCTGCTGCGCTTCACCAACCGCCTGATCGCGCTGCGCCGCGCCCATCCCGCGCTGCGCCGGCAGCGCTTCTTCCAGGGACAGATCGGCCGCGGCAACCGCCGCAAGGACATCGCCTGGTTCCGCCGCGACGGCACCGAGATGACCGATCGCCACTGGAGCAACCAGCAGCGCATGTCGCTGGGCATGCTGCTCAACGGCGACCTCATCCCCGACCGCGGTCCGCGCGGCGAACGCATCACCGACGACACGCTGCTGGTGCTGCTGCACTCGCACCACGACGACACCGTCTGGCGCCTTCCCTCCGGTTGGGGCGAGGGCTGGGAGGTGATCCTCGACACCGCACGTCCCGACGAGATTCCCGGCGCGCGCTGGCTGCGCGGCAGCGGTGAGCTGGAGGTCACCTCGCGATCCCTGGTCGTCCTGCGCCGGACCAGCTGAACTCGAGCCGGTGCATTCCCCTAAGCTCTGAGGAAGCCGATGCCTCCACGCTCCACTTCGCTGCGCGACGCGCCGTGCACCGGCCGGGTGGTGGTCGAGCACGTCCGCCCCACTGTCGACTGCGGACGCCTGCCCGCCAAGGCCGCGGTCGACCAGCCGCTGATGGTGCACGCCGACGTCTTCGCCGACGGGCACGACATGCTGGCCGCGTGGGTGCGGCACGGCCCGAGCGGCTCGCGGCGGCGCACCGAGGTGCCCATGACCGCCACCGGCAACGACCACTGGCAGGCGCTGATCACGCCGGCGCGGCAGGGTCACTGGGAGTTCGAGATCGTCGGCATCGTCGACCACTACGGCACCTGGCTGCGCGACCTGCGCACCCGCATCGCGGCGGGACAGGACGTGGCGGTGGAGCACGAGGTCGGGGCGCTGATGGTCGAGCAGCGGCTCGGCGATCCCTCTTTGCGCGCGGCGGAACGCACCGCGTTGGGCAAGCTGCGCGACGCGCTGCGCAACCCGGCGCTCAGCGACGACGCCAAGCTGACCGAGGCGGGCCGCCTGCCGATGGTTGCACTGATGCAGCGCACCGCCGACCGGCGCGAAGCGACGGTGGCGGGGCCCTTCCCGCTGTGGGTGGACCGCGAGCTCGGCGTGTTCAGCGCGTGGTACGAGATGTTCCCCCGCTCCGAGGGCGCCGCGGAGGGGCGCAGCGGGACCTTCGCGGCCGCGGCGGCGCGCCTGCCGGCGATTGCGGCGATGGGCTTCGACGTCGTCTACCTGCCGCCCATCCATCCGATCGGTCGCACCTTTCGCAAGGGGCCGAACAACACGCTGGAGCACGCGCCGGAGGACCCGGGATCGCCGTGGGCGATCGGCGGCGAGGAGGGCGGGCACACCGCGGTGCACCCCGATCTCGGCAGCATCGACGACTTCGACGCCTTCGTCCGCCGCGCCCGCGAGTGCGGCCTGGAGGTGGCCCTCGACTACGCGCTGCAGACCAGCCCCGACCACCCCTGGGTGCGCGAGCACCCGCAGTGGTTCAAGCACCTGCCCGACGGGTCGATCCGCTACGCGGAGAATCCGCCCAAGCGCTACCAGGACATCTACCCCATCGACTTCGAGACCACCGAGCGCGAGGCGCTGTGGAACGCGCTGCGCGACGTGGTGCTGTTCTGGATCTCGCACGGCGTCACCGTGTTCCGCGTCGACAACCCGCACACCAAGCCGTTCCCCTTCTGGCAGTGGCTGATCGGCTCGGTGCGCGAGCGCCATCCCGAGGCGGTGTTCCTCGCCGAGGCGTTCACCCGGCCCCGGGTGATGCAGCGTCTGGCCAAGGTCGGCTTCACCCAGTCGTACACCTACTTCACCTGGCGCAACGCCAAGTGGGAGATCGAGGAGTACCTGCGCGAGCTGTCGCAAACCGAGATGGTCGACTGGTTCCGGCCCAACTTCTGGCCCAACACGCCGGATATCCTGCACGAGACGCTGCAGTACGGCGGCCCGCCGGCGTTCCGGCTGCGCCTGGTGCTGGCGGCGCTGGCCTCGCCGTCGTGGGGAATGTACAGCGGTTACGAGCTGTACGAGAACACGGCGCTGCGCGAGGGCAGCGAGGAGTACCTCAACAGCGAGAAGTACCAGTACCGGCCGCGGATGTGGGATCGCGCCGACTCGCTGGCGCCGATGATCACCCGGGTCAACCAGATCCGCCGCGAGCACCGCCGCGCCGTCTCGCTGCTGCGTACCCTGCGCCTGCACCACGTCGACAACGACTGGCTGCTCTGCTTCTCCCGCATGGACGACTCGCGCGAGGACATCCTGCTGGTGATCGTCAACCTCGACCCCCACAACCCCCGCGAGGGCACCACCTGGCTCGACCTCGACGCCCTCGGGCTGCGCGGCGACCAGTACTACGAGGTGCAGGACGAGCTGAGCGGTGCGAGCTGGGTCTGGCAGGGCGCGGCCAACTACGTGCGCCTCGACCCCCAGACGGCGCCCGCGCACGTCTTCCGCGTACGCCCGCGATGAGCGAGAACCATGGGTGGTACAAACACGCGGTCTTCTACGAGCTGCTGGTGCGCGGGTTCGCCGACAGCAACGACGACGGCGTCGGCGACTTCCGCGGCCTGATCTCCAAGCTCGACTACCTGCAGTGGCTCGGCGTCGACTGCCTCTGGCTGCTGCCCTTCAACAAGAGCCCGCAGCGCGACGGCGGCTACGACGTGTCCGACTACTACGACGTACAGCCGGAGTACGGCACCGTCGATGACGTGCGCGAGCTGCTGCAGCAGGCGCACGCCCGCGGCATGCGGGTGATCATGGACATGGTGATGAACCACACCTCGGACCAGCACCCCTGGTTCCAGGAGGCGCGGTCGTCACCCGACAACCCGCGGCGCGAGTGGTACGTCTGGTCGGACACCGTCAATCGCTACACCGACGCACGGGTCATCTTCGTCGACACCGAGACCTCGAACTGGACCTGGGACGACCGGGCGGGCGCCTACTACTGGCATCGCTTCTTCTCCCACCAGCCGGACCTCAACTACGACAACCCCGAGGTGCGCCAGGCGATGTTCGACGTGGTGCGCTTCTGGCTCGACCTCGGCATGGACGGCTTCCGTCTCGACGCCGTGCCCTACCTCTACGAGCGCGAGGGCACCAACTGCGAGAACATCCCCGAGACGCACCACTTCCTCGCCGAGCTGCGCGCCATGGTGGACCGCGAGTACGAGGACAGGGTGCTGCTGGCCGAGGCCAACCAGTGGCCCGAGGACGTGATCGACTACTTCGGCACCGAGGAGGCGCCGGAGTGCCACATGTGCTTCCACTTCCCGCTGATGCCGCGCATGTTCATGGGCCTGCGCCGCGAGCAGCGCTACCCGATCACCGAGATCCTCGAGCGCACGCCCCCGATTCCCACCAGCGGCGGCCAGTGGGGCATCTTCCTGCGCAACCACGACGAGCTGACCTTGGAGATGGTCACCGACGACGAGCGCGACTACATGTGGGCCGAGTACGCCAAGGACCCCCGCATGAAGCTGAACCTCGGCATCCGCCGCCGCCTCGCGCCCCTGCTGATGAACGGGCGGCGCCAGATGGAGCTGTTCTACGGGCTGCTCCTCTCCCTGCCGGGAACGCCGATCATCTACTACGGCGACGAGATCGGCATGGGCGACAACGTCTACCTCGGCGACCGCGACGGGGTGCGCACCCCGATGCAGTGGAGCGGCGACCGCAACGGCGGCTTCTCCCGCGCCGACTTCGCCCAGCTCTACCTGCCGCCGCTGATGGATCCCACCTACGGGTTCCAGGCGGTCAACGTCGAGGCACAGCAGCGCACCGAGTCCTCGATGCTGCAGTGGGTGCGGCGCTTCGTCGCGGTGCGGCGGCGGCATCCCGTCTTCGGTGAGGGCGGCTTCGAAGCGCTCGACGCCTCCAACCCCTCGGTGTTCGCCTTCCTGCGCTGCACCAGCGACACCACCGTGCTCTGCGTCAACAACCTGTCGCGCTTCGCCCAGCCGGTCGAGCTCGACCTGCGCCGCTTCAACGGCATGACCCCGGTCGAGCTGCTCGGCAAGGTGCACTTCCCGCGCATCGGAGAGCTGCCCTACCTGCTCACCCTCGCGCCCCACGGTTTCTACTGGTTCGTACTGGAGGGCTCGCCCTCATGAGCTTGGAACTGCTCAGCGCGCACGGCCTGCCCGACACCGCGGTGCTCGGCGACTTCCTGCAGCGGCAGCGCTGGTTCGGCGGGCGCGGGCGGGCGCTGCGCAGCGTCGAGGTGCTCGACGTGGCGGTGCTGGAGGAGGGCGAGCCGGCGCTGCTCTTCGTCCTGCTCGGCGCGTCGTACCAGGAGGGCCCCGACGAGCGCTACCAGCTGCCCCTGGCGGTGCGCCACGGCGAAGCGCCCGGCGACATCGGCGAGAAGCTCCTGGTGCAGAACGAGCAGGACGGCGGCCTGGTCTCGGTCTACGACGCGCTCGCCGAGCCGGCGCTGGCCTGGTGGTTCTGGCAGGCGATGGCCGAATCTCGCTCGCTGCGCACCCAGGGCGGCGAGCTGCGCTACCGCTCCGAGGGCCTGGAGCTGAAGCCCGAGGAGCCGGGCCTGATCCGCAGCCTCGGCCGCGAGCAGAGCAACACCTCGCTGGTGCGCGACGACAGCGAGGTGCTCAAGATCATGCGCCGCATCGAGTCCGGTCCCACGCCGGAGCTGGAGATGACCCTGGCGCTGTCGCACGCCGGCTTCACCAGCATCGCCGCGCCGCTCGGCTCCGGCGAGTACGCCGCCGTGGGCGCTGAGCCGGCGCTGGTGGCCATGCTGCAGCCCTACCTGCACAACGGCACCGAGGGCTGGACGCTGGCGCTGACCTCGCTGCGCGACCTGTATGCCGACGCCGAGGAGTCGGGGGAGCGCGACGACGCGGCGCGGCGCCAGGCGGTGCTGGAGCAGGGCTCGTCGTTCCAGCCCGAGGCGGCGCGGCTCGGTGAGGTCACCGCCGAGATGCACCTCGCCCTGGCCAGCGCCGATCTCGACCCGGCGATGCGCGCCGAGCCGATCACCGCCGAGATGCTCAACAGCTGGGCCGACGAGATGGCCGCCGACCTCGACCGCCTGCTGCGCAGCGACTCCGAGCTGCTCGCACCGCTGCGGGCGCGCCGCCCCTCCATCCTCGCCCACTTCGACGTGCTGCGCTCGCTCGACGGCGACGCCGGCCTCGCCATCCGCATCCACGGCGACTACCACCTCGGCCAGGTGCTGCGCGTCGACGCCGGCTGGGTG
>CAZCJX010000072.1:0-14268 GCA_964499205.1 uncultured Actinomycetes bacterium
TGGAGCGGGAGACGGGTATCGAACCCGCGACCTTCTCCTTGGCAAGGAGACGCTCTACCACTGAGCTACTCCCGCTCGCTCCGAGCGGCGGCGAGCGAGTATACCGCACCCCCCGAGGGGCGGCTCCGCTACCTGCCCTGGAAGCGGGCGGGCCGCTTCTCGAGGAAGGCGGCGACGCCCTCGGCGAAGTCGGCGGTGGTGGCGGCGAGGGCCTGGAGGTCCTCCTCGCGCGCCATGGCGGAGCGCAGGTCGCCCTCCATGGAGAGGTAGAGGGCGCGCTTGACCAGGCCGAGCGAGCGCGGCCCGGCGGCGAGGCGCCCGGCCAGCTCGGCGGTGGCGGCGGCGAGCGAGGCGTCGGGGACGACGCGGGTGACCAGCCCGGCCGCGAGCGCGTCGGCCGCGGACAGGCGGTCGCCGAGCATGGCCAGCTCCATGGCCTTGGCCATGCCGACCAGGCGGGGGAGGAGGTAGGTCGAGCCGGCGTCGGGCACCAGCCCGATGCGGACGAAGGCCTGGATGAAGCTGGCCGATTCGGCGGCGATGCGCAGGTCGCAGGCCAGGGCCAGGGACATGCCGGCGCCGGCGGCGACGCCGTTCACCGAGGCGAGCACCGGCTTCTCCAGCTCGCGCAGCCCGGTGACCAGCGGCGCGTACCACTCCTGGAGGTGGCGGCGCACCGTCGTGCCGACGTCGGCGCCGCTCATCGCGGGTTGGGCCAGGTCGGCGCCGGCGCAGAAGCCGCGGCCGGTGCCGGTGATCACCAGGGCGCGCACGGCGTCGTCGCGGCGGGCGGTGTCGAGGCCGTCGAGGAGGGCGGCCAGCAGTGCCTCGTCGAGGCTGTTGAGCCGGTCGGGCCGGTTCAGGGTGAGGGTGAGGACGCCGCCGTCGCGGGAGACGGCGAGGACGTCGGTGGCTGCGTCGGTGGCCATGGGCGCGGCCCACTCTAGCGTGCCGGCAGCTCCAGCTCCCCGCCCCCGATGACCCGCAGCAGCGCGCTCAGCACCGGCCGGGCGGTCGAGGCGCCCGCCGACGCCTGCACCAGCACGCCCAGGCCGGCCGCGTGGATCAGCGCCACCAGGTCGGCCGTGTCGACGGCGAGGCCGGACGCCTCCGACCCGGCGAGGATCTCCGCAATCCAGTGCACCAGCCGCTGCTGCGTGGCCGGCCCCAGGTCGGCCTGTCCCGGCCCCCGCGGAGTGCGGTGGAGCATCAGCAGCAGCAGGTCGCGATGGGGATCGTCCTCGGCCTCGAGGACCTCGGCGAAGAGCCCGAAGAGGCGCGCCAGCTTCTCCTGCCAGGTGGCTGCCGAACCGATTCCGTCGGCCAGCCGCATCTGGAAGTCGGCCAGCGTTTCCGACATCACCGACCGGAACAGGTCCTCCTTGGACTCGAAGTACCAGTAGATCGCGCCCTTGGTGCAGCCGCAGGCCTCGACGATCTCGCGGTTGCTGACGCCGCCGTAGCCGCGTTCGGCGAAGAGGCGCAGGGCGGTGCGGACCAGGCGGTCGCGGGTGGGGGTGTCGCCGCCGGCGAGGCGGGCGGGAAGGCTGGCCATACGCGACCCAGGATAGGCGGTCGCCGCCCCCCTGAACAAACCCACTGCAATCATCCGGGCGTGGGCAGCGTCTGAGCTTGTAGGCCAGGCTCCGCACCGGGGGCCGGCCTCGGGAGGAGATTCTTCGCATGGTCGCCAGCCGGGACCGGGCATACCTGATGACGCTGGCCTTGACGCTGGTGGCCATCTGCGCGTTCGGCGTCTTCATCGTCCAGGACTACAAGGCGAGCCAGAACGCGGCCGCCAACCAGACGGCGCGGATCGTCGCCAGCACCGGCGGCAACCAGGTGCAGGACGGCGGCCTGGCCACGCCCGGCGCCGGCGGCACCCCGGTGAGCGGGCCGGGCAGCAACACCACCACGACCACCAACGGCAGCGCCGGCGGCACCACGCAGCAGCCGCCTCCGGGCGTCGGCGGCCAGAACGGCAACCAGAAGGCGTGCCAGAACGGCGTCATCAAGATCGGCCAGATCGTGCCCATCACCGGCCCGGTCACCCAGGCCACCGCGGCGCACGCGGTGCAGGCCTACTTCGCCAAGGTCAACGGCGCCGGCGGCATCAACGGCTGCAAGGTCGCCTTCACCTACCTCGACGACGGCGGCCTCGACCAGCAGAAGGCGGCCGCCGACGCGCGCGAGCTGGTGCAGGAGGACGGCGTCTTCGCCCTGGTGGGCAGCGTGCAGCCGGTGACCACCGCGGCCACCGCGCAGTACTTCATCCAGCAGGGCGTGCCGGTGGTGGGCATCGAGGGCGTCGGCATCAACGAGTACGACAACCCGGTGGAGTACTCGTTCGCCGAGTCGCCGGCGGGCTTCGGCATCTCCACCGCCAACTTCGCCCACGCCAAGTTCGCCAAGCCGGGACAGCCGCTCAAGCTTGCCGTGTTCTACCTCGACTTCGACTTCGGGCACGCCAGCTACGACGCCTTCAAGGCGCAGGTGACCAAGAACGGCGACACCATCGTCGACCAGTTCGCCGAGAACATCTCCTCGAACTCGTATCCCACCGACACCCTGCAGGTGGCCCACGACGGCCCCGACGTGGTGGTCAACATCATGGACGCCAACTCGGTGGTGCGCGAGTTCAACGCCATGGACAGCAACAAGTACTACCCCAACCTGGTCGGCACCACCTCGAGCTCCGACCCGGTGGTCAACAACTCCTCGAAGAGCTGGCTCAACCATGCCGGCCACGTCGTGTACACCCAGCGCAACTACGAGCGCGCCGACTCCACCAACCCCGAGGTGCAGGACTGGATCGCCACCGAGGGACGCTACTTCCCCGGCTTCGACCCCAACTCCTACGCCGAGGGCGCCTGGCTGGGCGCCCAGGTCTTCACCCAGGTGGCCACCCAGCTCGGTCCCAACCTCACCCGCAACAACCTGCTGGCGGCGCTGGACGCGCTGAAGAACTTCCACACCGGGTTCACGCCAGACCTGACCATGACCTCCGACCACGGCCCCAACCGGCAGCTGATCTGGCTGCAGTGGGACCCGCAGGCGGCGAAGTACCAGCAGATCACCGCCTGGCAGCCCTGGTGAGCCGGGGACGCGGATGTCGCTGATCGGTCCCGCCGTCGTCAGCGGCATCGTCATCGCCGGCCTCTACGGCCTGCTGGCCACGGGCATCGTGATCATCTTCAACACCAGCGGGGTGATCAACTTCGCCCAGGGGGCCATCGCCATCGTCAGCATCTTCGTGCTCAAGACGCTGCTCGACCACGGCGTGCATCCCTACCTGCTGGCGATGGTCCTGGCCGTCGCCGTCGGCGCCGCGCTGGGGTGGCTGGTCGACCGGCTCACCCTGGCACCGGTGCGCGGCGCCAGCGCGCTCAACAAAGCGATCATCACCATCGGCTGGCTGATCCTGCTGCAGGCGCTGGCGGCGCTGCTCTTCGACGCCGGCCAGTCGACCAACATCCCGCCCCTCACCAGCGAGTCGCAGCTGTTCGCCATCGGCGGGCTCGGCGTGTCGCAGCAGGACACGGTCACGGTGATCGCCGCCGCCGCCATCGGCGCCGGTCTCACCTGGTTCTTCCGCCGCACCTACTCCGGCGTGGCGATGCGCGCGGCGGCGCAGAACGTCAGCGCCACGCGGCTGATGGGCGTCAGCGTCAACCGGGTCAGCGGGCTGGCCTGGGCGATCGGCGGCGCGCTGGCCGCGGTGGGCGGCATCCTGGTCACCCCACGGCTGGGCGCCATCGACGCCTCGACGCTCACCCTCTACGTCATCCAGTCCTTCGCCGCCGCGCTGATCGGCGGCCTGCGCAACCTGCCGCGCACCGCGCTGGGCGCGCTGGCACTTGGCCTCATCCAGAGCCTCATCGGCATCATCCCCGGGGTCAACAGCATCCCCGGCATCAAGTTCTCCACCGCCTTCGTGTTCATCGTCGCGGCCCTGCTGCTGCGGCCGGACCTGGCCAAAACCTCCGCGGCAGCGGTGAGCGAGAAGGCGGTGCACATCGTCAAGGGCCGCGGCTGGACCTACACGCGCTGGGCGCTCTACGGCGCCATCGGCCTGTTCTTCCTGCTGGTCGGCCTGAGCAGCTCGCACACCGGCTGGTTCGGCGACACCAACCGCTTCCACTGGGCCGAGGTCTTCGCCGACGCGGTGATCTTCCTCTCCCTGGTGGTGCTGACCGGGTTCGTCGGGCAGATCTCCCTCTGCCAGGCCACCTTCGCCGGCTTCGGCGGCTTCCTCTCGGCGATCTTCGTGACCAGCTGGGGCATCCCCTTCCTCTTCGCCATCCCGCTCGCCGCCGTCTGCACCGCGCCCATCGGCGCGGTGATCGGCATCCCCGCACTGCGGGTGCGCGGCCTGCAGCTGGCCGTGGTCACGCTGAGCTTCGCGGTGGTCGGCGACCAGCTCTTCTTCGCCCAGTCGTTCCCGCTCAGCGGCGGACCGGCGGGGCGGCAGATCAACGGAGTGCTCGGCGGCGTCGACGTCACCGGCGACCTCACCTACCGCCAGCTCTACTGGATCTTCCTGGGCACCCTGGTCGGCATCAGCGCCCTGGTCGGCGCGCTCAAGCGCAGCCCCAGCGGCCGCGCCTTCTTCGCGGTGCGCGACTCCGAGGACGCGGCGACCGCCTCGGGGGTGTCGCTGACGCGCGTCAAGCTGGGCGCCTTCGCGCTGAGCGCCTTCATCGCCGCGCTGGGCGGCGGCATGTTCGCGCTGACGGTGCAGACGGTCAGCGGCACCAGCTTCAACCCCGGCGTCTCCATCCAGTACCTGGCCCTGGTCATCCTCGCCGGCATCCGCTCGGTGTGGGGCGCCTTCGTGGCCAGCCTCTTCCTGATCTGGGGCCCGACGGTGATCGCCGCGGTGCTCGGCCACTTCGGGCTCGACACCGGGCAGGCGGACAACTGGCAGCAGCTGCTCAGCGGCGCCCTGCTCATCCTCACCGTGATCCTCAACCCGCGCGGCATCGTCGGCAGCATCGAGGAGATCCCGTCGCAGCTGTCCGGAACCATGAAGCGCCTGCGCAGCGCGCGCAGCCGCCGCCCGCGCCAGCCCACCCCCAAGCCGGTGGAGGCGTAGGGCGATGGCGCTGCTCCAGGTCGAGAACGTCACCAAGCGCTTCCGCGGCGTGGTCGCCGTCGACAACGTCTCGCTGCGGGTGCACCGCGGCGAGATGGTCAGCCTGATCGGCCCCAACGGCGCCGGCAAGAGCACTACCTTCAACTGCCTCAGCGGCCTCATCGAGCCCGACGAGGGCAGGGTCAGCTTCGACGGCCATGACCTGCTGGCCACCCCGCCGCACGAGCGCGCCCTGCTCGGCGTCGGCCGCACCTTCCAGACCGTGCAGCTCTTCGGCGACCTCAGCGTGTGGGACAACCTGGTGGTGTCGGCGCAGTCGCGCGGCGTCACCGGCATGCTCGGCCACATGGTCGGCATGGGCCGCACCGAGACGCGCCGCTTCCGCGAGCGCGCCCGCGTGGTCGCCCAGTTCTGCGGCATCGGCCACCTCCTCGACCGCGCCGCGCGCGACCTGCCCCTGCGCGAGCAGCGCCTCACCGAACTGGCCCGCGCGCTCTGCCTGGAACCGTCGCTGCTGCTCCTCGACGAGCCCGCCTCGGGCATGGACTCCACGGAGACCGACGAGTTCGCCGAGCTGCTGCTGCGCATCCGCAAAAGCTTTCGCCTGGCCATGCTCTACGTCGAGCACGACATGCGCCTGGTGATGGCGGTGAGCGACTACATCTACGTGCTCGACTTCGGCCGGCTCATCGCCCACGGCACGCCGGAGGAGGTTCGTGCCAACCCTGCCGTGATCGAGGCCTACCTCGGCGCCGGCACTCCGGAGGTTGCCCATGCCGCCGGTTGAGGGCAGCCAGCCGCTGCTCGAGGTCGACCGCCTCGAGGTCTGCTACGGGCAGATCGTCGCGGTGCGCGACCTCAGCTTCAGCATCCGCCCCGGCGAGCTGCTCGCCCTGCTCGGCCCCAACGGAGCGGGCAAGTCGTCGACGCTGCGCGCCATCACCGGGCTGCACCGTCCCAGCCGCGGGCAGGTCCGCTTCAGGGGTGAGCGCCTCGACCGCATGCCGGCCGAGAAGATCGCCCGCCTGGGGATCGCCCACGTCCCCGAGGGCCGCGGCATCTTCCCGGACCTCACCGTGCGCGAGAACCTGCGCATGCCCACCGGCAGGCTGACCCAGCAGCAGTTCGAGGCGGCGCTGGAGAGCGTTCACGGCTACTTCCCGCGGCTGCGCGAGCGCGCCTCGCAGCTGGCCGGCACGCTGAGCGGCGGCGAGCAGCAGCAGCTGGCCATCGGCCGCGCCCTGATGGTGCGCCCGGGCCTGCTCCTGCTCGACGAGATGTCGCTGGGATTGGCACCAACCATCGTCGAGCAGCTCTTCGAGATCCTCCGCCGCATCAACCGGGACGGCGTCGCCGTGCTGCTCGTCGAGCAGTACGTCGGCGCGGCGCTGGCCCTGGCCGACAGCGCGGTGGTGCTGGAGAAGGGGAGCGTGCGGCTGAGTGGCGCCGCCGCACAGCTGGCCGAGGACGTCAGCGTGGTGCAGGCCAGCTACCTCGGCGGCGCGCCGGTGCTGCAGGGGACGGCCACACCCGACGGGCCCGCCTTCCGCGAGCCCATCGGCGTCCACCTCTCCGCCCACGAGATGCGCCGCCTGGAGGACCTCGCCAGGGCCCGCGGCACCACCGCGGAAGACCTCGGCCGCGAGGCGTTGCAGTCGTTGCTGGCCAGAACGGGAGCGGTCTGATGCGCGCATCTGCGAGATGGGGCCTGGTCCTCGCCGCCGTGGTGGCGATGCTCGCCGCGCTGGGCACCGGGCCGCGCGCCACCGAGACGGCCAGGGCGACGCAGCCGGACGTGTACCAGGCGACCGCCGGTTCGAGCGCGGTCAACGTGATGGGCTTCCAGACCGGCTCGGCGGTCGACCCGGCGCCGGTGGTCAACACCGCCTTCCCGCTCACCGGCATCACCGCCGACAACGGCCCGTCGACGCTGGCCCACGCCGCCTACGTCGAGCCGCCCGCGGTCGCCCAGGCGGCCACCGGGCTGAACAATGTGCCCGTGCCTTACGCGACCCAGGCCGACGCGCAGTGCAACGTCTGCAGCGCGCCGCGCACCGCCGACGCCGACGGCACCGCCGACCAGTCGCTCGACGGCGGCCGCGTCGAGCTCAGCGGCGGCAAGGCGCACTCGCAGGCCAACCTCTACGCCGCCCTGGCCACCGCCAGCGACGGCGAGCAGAGGGTGGCGCCCTTCGACCAGGTGGCCACTCTCTTCGACGCGCTGGTCAACGACGTCTACAGCCAGGCGATCAACAAGCCCGGCAACGCGCCGCCGCCGTCGCAGCTCGCCGCGCCCCCCTGCGCCACCAGCCCGGCCACCGCGCCGGGGCCGCTCGCCGGCCCGCTGAGCACCTTCAGCACCGTGTGCGCCAACGACCTGCCGCTGCACAGCCTGCTGGTCTCGGCGTCGGCCTCGGACTCGACCAGCCAGGTGACCACCGACAGCAACGGCACCGTGGTCGACGCCACCAGCCAGGTCAACGGCACCCGGCTGCTCGACGGCCTGATCACCGTCGGCAGCATCCACACCGCGGCGCACGCGGTCGGCGACGGCACCGCGGCGGGCACGCACGTGACCACGGGCAACGACATCGAGCAGGTCTGCGTCGCCGGAGACTGCGGCGACTACTCGATCACCGCCGCCGGCATCTGCACCCAGGCCGAGTCGCACAGCGCTCCGCTCTGCGAGAACGACCAGCTCAACCAGCAGCTGCGGACGCACGGCTTCAACGTCTGCCGGCTGGGCAGCGCCACCTCGCAGAGCGACACCACCGCCACCGCGTCGGTCTCCGGCCTGCTCGTCGAGTTCCACGCCGTCGGCGACAACGGCGGCTACACGCCCGACGCGGGCTACTTCACCAACGGCAGCCTCTGCGAGGCCGCGCCGCCGGCGCCACGGGCGGGTTGGTCGGGCATCTCCTTCTACGCCATCGTCGGCACCTCCAGCCTGCAGCTGCACACCGACCTGTTCCCCAGCGCCGCCGCGTCGGTGCAGGACATCACCGGACCGGCGATGCCCAACCTGCCCGACCAGGGCGGCAGCAGCACCACCACCACGACGACCATCGTCAACAACGTGACCAGCGGCGGCGTCTACCCCAAGGCGGTCAAGCCGCCGATCCCGACGCCGCCCAGCTATGCGGTCGTCTACGGCAAGGGCAACGACCGCCGGCCGCTGCTGCTCACCGTGTTCGGCCTGCTGGAGCTGATCCTGCTCAGCAACCTCACCGCCATGGCCCGGGCGCGCCGGAGGCTGGGAGCATGAGGCAGAGCCTCGAGAAGCTGACAGCCATGGCCACAACTCTGGCGCGGCGGGTGCTGCACGCGGTCCACGCCGCGCTGTGGGAGCGCGAGCCGGCGCGCCAGGTGTGCCCCGAGTGCCAGGTCGACTTCGCCCCCGCGCTCACCGAGCAGCGCTGCCCGGTGTGCGGCTGGGCGGCCGAGCCGGAGCGCGTCCCCGCGGTGCCACGCCGCGGCGTGCGCGAGGCGGCCGGCCTCGGCCTCGCCTGGTTCCTCGCCCTGCTGGCCTTCGCGCTGCTCGCCCACGCGCTCTACGCCTGACGCAGCTCCGCCCCCAGCGCCTCGGCGTCGCGCAGCCCCGCATGGGTCCACCCGCCTGAGCGGACCCGCAGCACCGCGGCGACGAAGCGCACGCCGACGAAGGCGGTGAGCCCGGCCCACACGCCGCCGAGCCCCCAACCCAGCGCGTAGGCGAGCAGCGCGATGGGCACGTAGAAGAGCAGCCCCGCCACCAGGGTGACGCTGCGCATGAAGGCGACGTCGCCGCTGCCGATGAACACGCCGTCGAGCGCGAAGACGACGCCGGCGATGGGCATCATGGCGGCGAACCAGGGCCAGGCCGCATGGGTCGCCTGCACCACCGACTGGTCGCCGGTGAACCAGTGGGGGATGACGTCGAAGCCGGCGCCGAGCAGCAGGCCGAACAGGGCACCGAAGAGCAGGCCCCACTGCACCAGGCGCCGGGTCAGCATCTCCGCGCGGGTGCGTTCGCCGGCGCCGAGCGCTGCACCCACCATGGCCTGCGCCGCGATGGCCAGCGCGTCGAGCACCAGGGCGAGGAAGCCCCACAGCTGGATGGCCACTTGGTGGGCGCTGACCACCGCCCCGCCCATGCGCGCCGCCACCGCGGTCGCGGTGGAGAAGGACACCAGGAAGGCCACGGTGCGCAGCGAGAGGTCGCGCGCGGTGACCAGCTCGGCGCGGATCACCGCCCAGTCGATCCGCCACGGCGCGCCGCGCCGCTTCAGCGCCAGCACGAAGACCACGGCGCTGCCGGACTGCGCCACCGCGTTGGCGACGGCCGAGCCGCGGATGCCCATGTGCGCGCCGTACACCAGTCCCGCGGAGAGCCCGGCGCTGACCACGTTGCCGATGACCACCACGATCAGCGGGGTCATGGTGTCCTGCAGCCCGCGCAGCCATCCCTGCCCGGCCAGGGTGACGCAGACGAAGGGCACGCCCAGCGCCGCAATGCGCACCCACTGCACCGCCTGCGCCTGCACCGCGGTGTGGCCGCCGCCGATCAGGGCGATGGCCGGCTCGGCGAGCACCTCGCAGAGCACCGCGACGACCACGCCGGTGGCGACGGCCAGCCAGTTGGCCTGCACCGCGGCGCCCAACGCCTCCTGGGTGCGTCCCGCGCCGAAGCGCCGCGCCACCGTGCCGGTGGTGCCGTACTCGAGGAAGTTGGTCAGCCACAGCAGCGTGGTCAGCAGGGTGCTGCCCACGGCGAGGCCGGCCAGGGGTCGGGCGCCGAGGTGGCCGACGATGGCGGTGTCGGCGAGCAGGTAGAGCGGCTCGGCGGCGAGGGCGCCGAGGGCGGGCACGGCGAGGCGGAGGATGGCGCGGTCGTCGGGCTTCACTGCGGCGGCCAAGCATGCCACCGGGCGCCGCGGCGGCGGAATTTCGGCAGCCGTGTCAAGACCGGCGGAGAGGTGCGTCTGGACTTGGTGAGAGGCGGCTGCGGGCAACGTCGATGCAGCGCACGACAGCCGCCAGCCTCACTGACACTCCAACACGACCCGCGTCGCCGCGGTTGCGGCCGTGCGCCCCAGGCCTGGGCAGAGGCCCGGCGAGCGCCGGCGAGCCGCGGCGACACCCTCTCCCGTCCGGCCCCAGGGCAGCGAGCGGACTCCTGCTCTGGTACATGGGGGGGCGGATCCCGCACCGCCTCCCCACCTTTTCCCCTCTGCCCCCTGGCTGCCCAACAGGAACCCATGCAAGGCGCACGAAACCGGCCCGCCGAAGCGTTGCATCTGCAGAGCCCGCTCAGCAGACGAGGTTGCCCGGTGCCCCGACCCATCCCCGGCTCGGTCGGACCCGCCGACGCCGCGACGCCCATCCGACGACGCCGCACGCCCGACGCCGCCACCGGTGCGAGGGCCGTGGCATGGCGGTGATCGCCGAGGTCGCCCTGCGGCCCAACCCCGAGGCGCACTTCGAGGAGGTCTACGCCTCCTGCCAGCCCCGCGTCTTCCGCACCTGCCTGGCCATCCTGCGCAACACCGACGACGCCGCCGAGGCCACCCAGGAGGTGTTCAGCCGCGCCCTGCCGCTGCTCACCGAGCTGCGCGAGCCGCACGTCTGGCTGCAGACGGTGGCCCGCAACTACTGCCTCGACCAGCTGCGCCGCCAGAAGGTGCGCGGCATCGGCACCACCCTCGACGAGGACACGCCCGACACCCGCCGCGACGACCCCGAGCGCGAGGCCCTGCTCCGCGACGCGCTGCGCTCGGCGTTCGAGGCGCTGAGCGGGCGCGAGCGCCGCGCCCTGGCCCGGGTGCTGCTCATGGACGACTCCCTGGCCGACATCGCCAGCATGCTTGGGGTGTCCTACGGCGCCGCCGCCCAGGTGGTGTCGCGGGCACGCCGGCGGGCGGCGCTGGCGGCCCGCGCGGTGATCGGGGCCAGCCTGGGGCTGCTCGCCCGCCTCGCCCTGCCGCGCGACCGCGAGCGGGCCACCCGCGCCGCGGCCCAGCTGCTCGACTCCGGGCACCACGTCCTGCTCGCCGCGGCGGTGCTGCTCACCGTGGGTGGGCTGGCCCGTCCCGCCCAGGCGGTGAGCTACCCGCACAGCGACGGCAACCGTCCCCTCGCCCCGCGGGTGGTGGCGGCAGCGGTCGGCGGCGAGCACACCCTGGCGGCGCCCGCGCCTGCCGCGCCACGCGTGGCCTTGCCCTCGGCTCCGTCCGTCCCGACGCTGCCCCCCGGCTACCGTCCCGGCCCCATCGGCCTGAGCAACACGCAGACCCCACCGGGTACCCACGACGGCAGCCATGACTCGGGCCCGTCGCCGCAGACCCAGCCGCTGTACGTGGCGCCGAGCCTCTACTACA
This sequence comes from uncultured Actinomycetes bacterium, assembly GCA_964499205.1. Taxonomy (GTDB): domain Bacteria; phylum Chloroflexota; class Dormibacteria; order Aeolococcales; family Aeolococcaceae; genus DASRDZ01. Next base: position 11,452 of record CAZCJX010000072.1, read on the forward strand.
GCAGCACCTGCGCCGGCGCCGGGCTCAGCGCGGGACCCGGCAGCAACCCCACGCTGGTCGACAAGAGCGCGGTCGCCTGCACGCCCTAGCGGCGCGGCGGCTCAGCGCGTCGCCGCGCTCCGCTCGCCCAGCTCGCGCAGCGTCTCGAAGGTGTAGATGCCGGTGTTGTGCCCGTCGCCCCACACCGCGTTGAGGCCGTAGAGGCCGACCAGGGAGATGTCGGCCAGCTCGTCCTCGCCGGGGTCGAGCTGCGGCTTGACGGCGAAGCGGCCGGGGCGGCCCATCTCACCGGAGCACACCGCGCAGGGGCAGGCGCGGCGGAGCATGCCGAAGGGGATGTGGTGGGTGGCGCCGTCCGACCACTCGACCACCAGGGCGCGGCCGGGGTCGTCGTAGTCGAAGCGCACGGGGGTGGGCGGGGCTGCGGACATCGCCGCCGAGCATACGCAGTCGGGCGTCTCGGTCAGGCGGGGTCGGTGGGCGGCGCGTCGGGGTGGGGGAGGCGCAGCGAGGCGACCAGCATCACCGCGGCGGCGGCGACGATGGGGAGGAAGGGGGCGGACTGGCGGTGCAGCAGGTCGCGGGCGGTGCCGCCGAGCAGCGGGCCGACGAAGGCCGCCGCGTAGCCGACGGTGAGCATCATGCCGGCGAAGGGGGCCACGTCCTGGGGCCGGGCGACCGTCGGCGGGTAGGCGAGCAGGCCGGTGAACGCCGACGACGTGGAGACGCCGATGAGCAGCACCCAGAGCGGCCCGGCGGCGTCGGCGGCGAGCAGCCAGCCCAGCGTGCCGGCCAGGGCGAAGCCCGACGCGCCGACGTAGAAGGCGCGCGAGCGGACGAAGGGGCGGCGGGTCAGGGTGAGCGCCAGGGTGACCGGGAGCATCACCAGGTTGAGCAGGGTGAGGTCGAGGGTGGCCGCGGCGGAGTCGGAGCCGCCGTGCACGGTGCTGGGGACCCAGGTGTTGGCGGCGAAGTAGACCAGGCTCTGGGCGGCGAACAGCACCGAGACCCACCAGAGCAGGGGAGAGCGGAGCAGTCGCGAGCGCAGCAGGGTGGTGCTGGCCTCGCCGCGTCCCGCCGGGCCGCGGCCGGGGACGACCAGCCAGAGCACTGCGGCGACCAGCGCCGGCGCCGCCCAGAGCAGGAAGCTGCCGCGCCAGCCGCCGATGCGCGGCGCCACCGGGCCGGTGATCCCCGCGCCGGCCACCTCGCCGACGATCAGCCCCAGGGTGACGACCGTCGAAGCCCGCTGCACGTCGCGGGGGAACCAGGACTGCAGCATCACCGGCAGGCCCGGCTGGGCTACGGCGATGCCGCCGGCGAGGAGCACGGTGCCGAGGTAGACCGGCCTGGCCCCGCCGGGCAGGGCGCGGGCGGCGGCGCCGGCGGTGAGCAGGAGCAGCCCGGCGGCGACGACGCGGTGGCCGCCGAGGCGGCGCACCAGGGCGGCGCCGGGCAGGGCGAGGACGCCGAAGACCAGCACCGGGAGCGAGGTGAGCAGCCCGGCGGCGGTGTAGCTGAGGCCGAGGTCGTCGCGGACGTGGCCCAGCACCGGCGGCACGCCGAGCAGCACCGAGCGCAGGTTGAAGCCGGCCCACCAGGCGACGAGCAGGGCCACGGTGGCGGTGCGGCCGGTCAGCTCGCGGTGCCGCACCGCGGCGGGGGGAGCCGGGGCGCGCATCGCGGCCTACCCTAGCGCGCCGGGCGGCGTTGCCGGTGCCCGCCCCGATCGGGCACGATCGCCCACGTGCGCATCGCCACCTCCTCTCTGCAGCGCGCGCTGCTCCCCGTGGGCGCCGCCGTCCTGCTCGCCTCGTGCAGCAGCAGCACGGGCACGCCGTCGGGGTCGCCGTCCCCGGCCGCGCAGGCGACCGGTTCGCTGGGCAAGGCCCCGCCCGCCGGCGGCGCCCCCGTCAGCGCCGGCGAGCTGCAGAACACCTTCACCTCGGTGGTCAAGAAGGTGCTCCCCTCGGTGGTGCAGATCAAGACGGAGAGCGGCCTGGGCTCCGGCATCGTCTTCGACACCCAGGGCGACATCGTCACCAACGCCCACGTCGTCGCCGGCAGCACCACCTTCCAGGTCACCCTGGCCAACGGCAAGAGCTACACCGCGTCGCTGGTCGGCGCCTTCGTCCCCGATGACCTCGCCGTGGTCAAGGTGAGCCAGTCGGGCGCCTCGCTGCCCGCCGCCGGCTTCGCCGACTCCTCGACGCTGCAGGTGGGAGATCTGGTCATGGCTGTCGGGAACCCGCTGGGCCTGCAGTCCAGCGTCACCGAGGGCATCGTCAGCGCCACCGGGCGCACCGTCAGCGAGGGCAACGGGGTGACCATCCCCAACGCCATCCAGACCAGCGCCGCGATCAACCCGGGGAACAGCGGCGGTGCGCTGGTCGACCTCAACGCCAACGTGGTCGGCATCCCCACCCTGGCGGCCACCGACCCGCAGCTGGGCGGCGGCGCGGCGCCGGGGATCGGCTTCGCCATCCCCAGCAACACGGTGCGCGACATCGCCGCGCAGCTGATCCAGAACAACGGCAAGGTGGTCAACTCGCACCGTGCCTACCTGGGCGTGCGCGTCGCCACCGTCACCGGCGGCGGCGTGCTGATCACCAGCGTCGACGCCGGCGGGCCGGCCGCCCGCGCCGGGCTGCAGGCGGGCGACGTGATCACCGCGGTGAACGGGCAGAACACGGCCGACGCCGCAGCGCTCACCTCGGTGCTGGCGACGCTGAAGCCCGGGGACCTGGCCAAGGTGGCGGTGATCCATGCCGACGGCAGCCAGGCGACGGTCAACGTGACGCTGGGGCAGATCCCGGG
>CAZCJX010000073.1:0-14103 GCA_964499205.1 uncultured Actinomycetes bacterium
CCCTGCGCGGCCGGGTGCTGCCCATCGGCGGCGTCAAGGACAAGCTGCTCGCCGCCCACCGGGCGGGGATCACCACCTTCCTGCTGCCGCGCAAGAACGTGCGCGACCTGGAGGAGGTGGACAGGGAGATCCTCGACCGCATCGAGGTCATCCCCGTCGACAACGTCGCCGAGGTGCTCGACCAGGCGCTGCTGCCGGTCGGCGGTGCGCGTGCTGCAACGCGGCGGTCGGTCGGCTTCCGCATCGCCGCCGCGGGCGAGTAGAGAATGCGGCAATGATGGATCCGGGCATGGGGATGGGCGGCGGCGCGATGATGCGCTGGTTCCGCCGCGAGCAGCTGCCCGATCGCAAGCTGGCCAAGGGCACGGTGCGGCGTATCGGCAGCTTCGCCGCGCCCTACAAGCGCATGCTCGGCATCTTCCTGGTGCTGATCATCATCGACGCGGTGATCACCGCGGTGACGCCGCTGCTCTTCGGCAACATCGTCAACAACATCGTGTCCCGGAAGCGGTCGGTGGTCATCGACCTGGCCATCGTGGTCGCGGTGCTGGCCGTGCTCGACGCCGGGTTCACCCTGGCGATGCGCTACTACTCGGCGCGCATCGGCGAGGGCCTGATCTTCGACATGCGCAGCAAGGTGTTCCGCCATGTGCAGCGCATGCCGGTCGCCTTCTTCACCCGCACCCAGACCGGTGCACTGGTCACCCGTCTCAACAACGACGTGCTCGGTGCCCAGCAGGCGTTCACCGGCACCTTCTCGACGGTGGTGAGCAACCTGATCAGCGTCACCCTGGTGCTGGCGGCCATGTTCGTGCTCTCATGGCAGATCACCCTGGTGTCGCTGGCCATGTTGCCGGTGTTCATCTTCCCGGCGCGGTTCATGGGCCGGCGGCTGCAGGCCATCACCCGCGAGTCCTACGCGCTCAACGCCCAGATGAACACCACCATGACCGAGCGCTTCAACGTCGCCGGGGCGCTGTTGGTCAAGCTCTTCGGCCGCGGCCGCGACGAGGCGCGCGGCTTCGAGGACAAGGCGGGACGGGTGCGCGACATCGGCGTGCAGCAGGCGATGTACAGCCGCATCTTCTTCACCTCGCTGATGCTCACCGCATCGCTGGCCACGGCCATCGTCTACGGGTGGGGCGGCGCCCTGGCCGCCAGCGGGGCGCTGAAGGTCGGTACCGTCATCGCCCTGGCCGCGTACCTCACCCGGCTGTACGGGCCGCTCACCGCGCTGAGCAACGTGAACGTCGACGTGATGACGGCGCTGGTCTCCTTCGAGCGCGTCTTCGAGGTGCTCGACCTGCCGCCGATGATCGCGGACAAGCCCGACGCCGTGGCCCTGCCGCGCGGTCCCGCGCGCATCGAGTTCGAGCACGTCGACTTCAGCTATCCCACCGCCGACGAGGTGTCGCTGGCCTCGCTGGAGTCGGTGGCGGTGCTGGAGCGCACGGTGTCCAAGCAGGTGCTGCACGACGTGTCCTTCGTCGCCGAGCCGGGGCAGCTGGTCGCCCTGGTGGGCCCGTCGGGCGCCGGCAAGACGACCATCTCCCACCTGGTGCCGCGCCTCTACGACGTGCGCGCCGGCGCGGTGCGCATCAACGGCTTCGACGTGCGCGACGTCACCCTCGACTCGCTCAAGGATGCCGTCGGCGTGGTCACCCAGGACGCCCATCTCTTCCACGAGACCATCCGCAGCAACCTGCTCTACGCCAGGCCGGAGGCCAGCGACGAGCAGCTGCGCGACGCGCTGCGCGGTGCGCAGATCCTCAGCCTGGTCGACTCGCTGCCCGACGGGCTCGACACCGTGGTCGGCGACCGCGGGTACCGATTGAGCGGCGGCGAGAAGCAGCGCCTGGCCATCGCCCGCCTGCTGCTCAAGGCGCCCGACATCGTGGTGCTCGACGAGGCCACCGCCCACCTCGACTCGGAATCCGAGGTGGCGGTGCAGCAGGCGCTCAGCGCGGCGCTGCGCGGGCGGACCTCGCTGGTCATCGCCCACCGCCTCTCCACGGTGCGCGACGCCGACCTGATCCTCGTCGTCGACGACGGCCGCATCGTCGAGCGCGGCACCCACGACGACCTGCTCGCCGCCGGCGGGCTCTACGCCGAGCTCTACCGCACCCAGTTCGAGGGCCAGGCGGCCGCGTCGCCGATGCCCTCGCCGCCGCCGCCGCCGGAGCCGGAGCCGGAGCCGGAGCCGGCTGTGGCCGAGGATCTCGGCGACCTCGCCGCCCTCTCCTGACCGGCGGGGCTGCCCGGTAGACTCGACCGGCCATGTCCACCACCGAGTCGCTGCGTGACCTGGTCGAGCTCGCCGTCGTCGTCGACGACACCTACGACCAGAACTGCTACGTCCTGCACCGCCGCGACACCGACGCGGCGCTGGTCTTCGATCCCGGCCTGCAGCATCCCCGCACCCTGGCGCTGCTGGAGAAGCACAACCTGCGCTGCGAGCGCATCCTGCTGACCCACGGGCATCCCGACCACGTCAACGGCGTGCCGGCGCTGCGCAGCGCGCAGGGCTGCGACGCCGCCATCCACCCCGACGACCGGGAGCTGCTGCCCCACGCCACCCGCCTGCCCGGCGTGCCCCAGGACCTGCCGCCGGTGGTGGCGGAGACCGACCTGCGTCCCGGCGAGGTGCTGCGCTGGCAGGGCCTCGACGTCAAGGTGCTGCACACACCGGGACACACGCGCGGGTCGGTGTGCTTCCTGATCGGTCCCGACCTGATCGCCGGCGACACGCTCTTCCAGCGCAGCGTCGGCCGCACCGATCTCCCCGGCGGCTCGTGGGAGACGCTGCTCTTCTCCATCGAGAACACCATCTACGCGCTGCCGCCCGAGACGGTGGTGTATCCGGGGCACGGTCCGCGCACCACGGTGCGCGACGAGATGCAGTACAACCCGTTCGTGGTGCACCCGCGCTACCGCTAGGACGCTAGGCGGCGCGGCCGAGTCGCTCCAGCAGGTCGTGCAGGATGGCGGCGCTCGCGCCCCAGATCACCCGCCCGGCCGCCTCGTAGAAGTACACCACGCGTCCCATCGGGTCGCCGGGGATGCGCCGTGCGGTGAGCGGTGCGTCGAGCAGCTCGCGCAGCGTGATGTGGAACGTCTCGGCCACCTCGTAGGCGTCCGGCACCGGCACCAGGTCGCGGCGCTGCAGCGCCACCACCGGCGTCAGCTGCCGTGCCGACGTTGCGGTCAGGACTGGCCGAAGCTGGCCGAGCACGTCGACGTCGTCGGGTGCGATGCCCATCTCCTCGTGCAGCTCGCGCAGCGCGGTGCCCACCACGCCGCTGTCGTGCGGCTCGACGCCGCCGCCGGGGAACGCGATCTGCCCGCGGTGAGTGCGCACCAGCTGGGACCGGCGCATGAAGAGGAGAGGAAGGTCGTGGTCGGCGGGGTCGAAGAGGAGGACGACCGCCGCCGCATCGGGCGGCTGCGGCTGTCCGGCGGGAGTCGCGGGCGACACGGCGGCGCGCAGGCGGTCGAGCAGGTCGTGGGCGTGCGGTGCGGCGTCGGCGGTGGCCATCAGGCCACGAGTGTGACGCGCCGGGGCACGCGGCCGGCGTCAGCGCGCGGTGCGCTCCAGCTGGATCTCGAGCCGGGTCATCGCCTCCGCGCGGCGGATGGCCTCGGCCACCAGCGCGTGGAACTGCTGGCGGCGCTGATAGCGCGCCGCGGCGTCCGCCTCCTTGGCGTCGGCCAGGACCTGGATCTCCTCGGGAGCCATTGCGGCATACTCCTCGGTGGCGTGGACGGCTCGTAGGGGGAAACGTACGACGAGCCAGGTCGGTTGCGGTGACGTTGCGACGGATTCGATATGACGGCAGGTGAAGAGCGGCCGACGGCGCCGCAACGGACGTGCCCCGCCTGCGGCGGCGCGATGCGCCGATCGCACGTCGTCTACCTGGGACGCGGGCAGGAGGCGACGGTGTTCCGCTGCCAGTCCTGCGGTGCGACCGAGCAGGGTCCGCCGCGCGACCGCGACGAGTCGGCGCAGCAGCGCGCCGCGCAGGGACGTGGCGGGCGCAACCGGCAGCGGCGGCCGCTCGACCAGGGTGCGCCGGAGAATCCCGTGATCGACTCCGACATGGCGAAACTGCTGCGCGAGCGCTTCGGCGAGGACTCGGGCTAGGCCTGTCGCTCCCCGGTTGTCACCGCGGCTGGCACAAACCGGTCGAACCAGGCGAGGACGCGGGCGTTGATGTCGTCACGGTCCACATCGACGCTCATGCCGTGCCCGCTGCGCGGGTACATGTGCCGCTCCACCTGGGCGCTGCACACCAGTCCGCGCTCGATGTCGGCGGCGTTGCGTGGGTCGATGACCCGGTCGCCGCCGCCGTGCATCACCAGCACCGGCTGCCGCACCAGCGCCAGCTCACGCCGCACGTGCCCGACGAAGATGTCGAGCTGGCGGATCGCCCGCGTCGGGCGCCGCCCGTACGAGTACAGCTCGTGCACCGCCTCGGGCCAGAAGAGGTCGACGTCGTCGCCCGGCATGTCCCACCGCACCAGGTACTTGGCCACCGGCAGCAACCGCAGCCGCCAATCCGACAGCCATACCGGTGCGGCGAGGGTGGCCACGGCGCGAATGCGGTCGTCGTGCGCGGCGAGGTGGAGGGCCATGGTGCCGCCCATCGACTGCCCCGCCACCACCACCTGCTCACACTCCTTCGCCAGGCGCTCCAGCCCGTCGCGGGCCGAGGCGGCCCAGTCCAGCCACGTCGTCCGTGCCAGATCCTCGGGTGTGGTGGCGTGCCCGCTCAGCGCCGGGGCATGGCACCGCCAGCCGTTGGCCGCCAGGTGCTCACCCAGCCGCCGCAGCTCCGGCGGCGTCCCCGCGAACCCGTGCAGCAGCAGCGCTCCCCGCGGCCCCGACCCCAGCGTCCAGGGCCGGACCACCTCCGGATCGAAGGGCAACAGCGTGCGTGCGGTCATGGTGCAAAGGGCTCCGCGCCGCAGTATAGACAGGCGATCTCCCCGTCACGGATCCGCCCCTCCCCGGTCAAGCTGTCACGCCGGGGTCACGCCGGGCGCACGATCCGGTCAATTCCGTCCCCTACTGCCGGGAGTGACAGAACGTTCCGGTCACAAGCTGTGAATTCAGACGATTCACGCCCGTGCAGGCTCATAGGATCTTGCGTGTGCAAAGGGTAGAGGCGCTCGAGGCCTCGCAATCCGTGTCCGAGGGCGAACCCGCCTGGGCGGCCGTTAGACTCATGTGGCGGCGCCTGTCGTCTCTGCTCACCCAGGGCGGCGAGGCGGCGGCGCCGGTCGAGTACACCTCGCAGCTGGTCGCCTATGTCGCGGCGACCGGAGCTGTGTCGGTGGTGCTGGCTGCGCTCACGGTGCGCCGGCCGCTGGACGGCTTCGGCGTGGCCATCGTCTCGGTGGCGATCTTCCTGCTGGCTCTCTTCAGTGTTCGCCTGGTCAGCGGCGTCAACACCGTCTTCAGCACCTCGACCTTCCTGCACCTCGGCTTGGCGCTCAGCGTCGGCCCCTTCGGTGCACTGGCCGGTTCGGCCAGCGAGGGCGTCGCCATCCTCCTCCGCTACAAGACGGGCCTCTTCCGCACCGCCTTCAACCTGCCCCTCATCTTCCTGGCCAACCTGGCGGCGTGGGCCACGTACAACGGCCTGGTCAACCTCCATCACAGCGGCCCAGTTTTCGCGGGTCTCGCCGGAACGGCGACCGGCCTGGTGCACTGGGCCGTCAACTACGGGCTGCTCAGTGGCATCGTCGCCGTGGCAACCCGTCGCTCCTATTGGCGCCAGATGCGCGAGGCAATCGCCGTCGCGCCGTACAACCTCTGCTACGGATATGCCGCCATCGGCTACGTGGCCCTGCACGATCGCTTCGGCCCGCTGGGCTTCACCTTCGCCCTGGCGCCGGTGGCGGCCCTGCAGGTCTTCCTCATCATCCTCGCCCGCCGGACTCGCCTCCACGAGGAGCAGCGCAACCATCTGCTCGACCAGCTCAAGGAGGAGAGCATCCGCGTGGAGAGGTCGTACGACGCAACGCTGATCGCCCTCACCCATGCGCTCGACGCGCGCGACAAGGAGACCGAGGGCCATTCGCGCCGGGTGGTCGAGTACACCCGGCTCGTCGCCGTGCGCCTCGGTATCACCGGCGAGTCACTGAAGCTCCTCTGCCACGGCGCCCTGCTGCACGACATCGGCAAGATCGGCGTGCCCGACGCCATCCTCCACAAGCCAGGCCCGCTGACGGAAGAGGAGTGGCAGGTGATGCGCCGCCATCCCGAGATCGGCGCGCTGATGGTCGAGGAAGTCGAGTACCTCACCGAGGCCCGCCGCATCATCCTGCACCACCACGAGCGGTGGGACGGCCGGGGCTATCCGCTCGGCCTTCGCGGCACCCAGATCTCCCTGGGCGCGCGCGCCTTCTCCATCGCCGACACCGTCGATGCCATCACCCAGGACCGGCCCTACCGCCGCGGTCGCTCCTTCGACGAGGCGCGCGAGGAGCTTCGCAAGCATCGTGGCAGCCAGTTCGACCCCGACGCCGTCGACGCCTTTCTGGCCCTGTCCGAGAGCGACCTGCTCGAGATCGCGGCGATCCGTGCTCGGGTGGGCCTGGACCTGCTCGTCTCGCCCAAGGCCACGGTCGAGGAGCTCGCCCTCCCCGTACTCGCCGGCGCTCGCTAGACCGGCGCCGCGGCCTCGCCGCTGAGGCAGCAAGCTGAGCTCTCACGTCGGCTCACGCACGCCTCGTCCCGCCAGGCGAAGGCCGCCTTGTAACGGAGCAATGACGGCGGAAGTTTAGTGATTGACGGGAAGTCAGGCCTCCCGTTACCCTTACGCCATCAACGCGACGGACCCGTGACCACGAGGTGACGGGCGAGGAGCACAAACCGGAGAGGGCGCTCCGGAATGTCCGGCCCCGATGTTGCAGCATCGGACCGGGCGGCGACCAATCTGCCCAAAAAGGAGGTGTTTCCGAGCTATGGCTACCTGGACGGGCCACGAAGCCGGATCCTGGGCTTAGTCGATCGTCGGCACTGGGTGCGAGATAACCGTACCCAGGCACGATGACGCTGCAGTGGCGCGAGTGTCGCGGGGTAGTCACACCCCGGGGTACTCGCGCCACTACGTTTTTTGGGGGCAGATCAGCACCATGACCGCGCCGGAGACGCGACAATGACGACCGGGCAGCCCGTGGGGCTTCCCACGGAGAGGGCGGACGTCACCCCCCAGGTGCGGAGTGTGGAGCCCGAAGTCGTCATCGCCCAAGCGGCGCTCGCGGTGCGGGGTCGGCCTGTCAGCACGGGCTGGGAGGGCCTGGGCCGCCGGTTCGCTCGTTACCTCACGGCGGCGACCCTCTCCTACTACGGCGACTGGTTCACAACCGTGGCGCTGGTCGTGCTGCTCTATCGACTCAGCGGCCCCGCCGCGCCTGCCGGCTACATGGTCGCCCGCGTGCTGCCGCGCCTCCTCAGCGGCACGATGGGTGGCTCGCTGGCCGACCGGTTCGCCCCGCAACACCTGGTCGCTGCCTGCGCCACGCTGCAGGGGCTGGCGACGATCGCGATCATCCCCGCGGCACGCATCCACGCGGTATGGGCGGTCTACGGCGCCGTCGTCATCGCCCAGTTCGCCGGCGGCCTGGCCCGGCCCGCGCTCGGCGCGCTGGTGCCCCGGGTCGCGCCGCCGCAGCGCTTGCAGCGGGCCAATTCGCTGTGCGGCCTCAGCCAGGCCTCGAGCATCGCCGTGGGTCCCGCGCTGGCTGCGCCGCTGCTCAGCGCGGCCGGTCCCGAGCTGCTGCTCGTCATCGATGCGGTGACCTTCGCCATCGCTGCCGTGTTCATCGGCACGCTTCGGATCGGCTCGCGGGCGGCCAGCGAGGCGGCTCCGCCGCGCGGCGCCACCGCGGGGCTCGCCGTCGTCTGGAACGACCCTGCCCTTCGGGCCATCGCTGCCGCATGGCTGGCCAGCGCGCTCGCCGTGACCACCGCCTCGGCGGTCCTCGTGCTCATTGCGCGCGGCTTCGGCGACGCGTCGCTGGTCGGCTATCTCTATGCCGCGGTCGGCGGCGGCGCCGTTGTGGTCGGGCCGCTGCTCCTCAGGCTGCGCCCCCGCCACGTCACCCGCGACGTGATCATCGCCGTGTGCGCGGCCGAGATCGTCTGCCTGGCCATCGTCACCGTGCACGGTCCGCTGTGGGCGGCGCTCCTGCCGCTCGGCATCAGCGGCGCCTGCGGCATGGTGTGGCAGACATGGGGCGCCACGGATATGCAGACGCGCTCCCATCCGATGGTGCTCGGACGGGTCAATGCGGTGGCGGTCACGGCGGCGTCGTTCGGCATGCTGCTCGGGGCTGTTCTCGCGCTGGTGCTGGTGCCGTCGTTCGGCTGGCCGCACACGCTGTTCACGTCGTGCTGCGTCTCACTGGGGGTGCTCGTCGCCGGCGTCGCCCTCGGTCCCCAGCGCAGCGCCCCGTACACGCGCGACTGATCGCAGCGCCCCGCGCCGGACGTGGTACCGTCCGGCCGCGATGACGGACGGCGACACGCTCCTGCGCGACGCCCTCGACCGCGTCGTGCGGGGCAACGACCTGGACCTGGAGACGGCGCGTGCCGTGATGGACCGGGTCATGGAGGGGGTGGCGACGCCGGCGCAGATGGGGGCGCTGCTGGCGGCGCTGCGCACCAAGGGGGAGAGTGTCGACGAGCTGGCCGGGTTCGTCAGCTCGATGCGGGCGCACGCGACGCGGGTGGAGCTCGACGTCGAGGCGGTCGACACCTGCGGCACCGGTGGGGACGGCAGCAACACCTTCAACATCTCGACAGCGGCGGCGTTCGTTGTCGCCGGGGCCGGGTGTCCCGTGGCCAAGCACGGCAACCGAGCAGCGACGTCGCGCTGCGGCAGTGCGGACGTGCTGGAGGCGCTCGGGGTGGCGATCGCGCTGCCGCCGGACGGGGTGCGGCGCTGCGTCGAGGTGGCCAACGTCGGCTTCATGTTCGCCCCCGCCTACCACCCCGCCATGCGCCACGCCGCGCCCGTGCGCAGTGAGCTGGGCATCCGCACCGCGTTCAACGTGCTCGGCCCCATGGCGAATCCCGCCGGTGTCCGCCACCAGGCGCTCGGCGCGGGCGATCCGGCGCTGGCCGAGACCATGGCCCGGGTGCTGCACCGTCTTGGGCATCGGCGGGCGATCGTGTTCGCCGGTCCCGGCGGCATCGACGAGCTCGGCCTCACCGGCCCGGCGCAGTGCCACGACGTCAGCCTCGAGGGCGTGCGCACCTTCGAGCTCGATCCTGAGGCGCTCGACCTCCCCCATGCGCCGCTCAGCGCGCTGCGCGGCGGGGACGCGGCGGAGAACGCCGCCCACATCCGTTCCATCCTCGACGGCGAGCCGGGACCGGGTCGCGACGTGGTGGTGCTCAACGCCGCCGCCGCGCTGGTGGCCGCCGAGCGCGCGCCCGACTTCGCCGAGGGCCTGGAGCAGGCGCGTTCGGCGATCGACTCCGGCGCGGCGCGGCGCTGTCTCGACGACCTGGTGCGCACCTCGCAGGCGGTCGCGGGGTGACCGAGCCGAGGTTGCCCCGACGGCTGCGCGCGCTGCTGGCGCTGCTGCCGCCGGCACACGCGGTGGCGGACGTGGGCGCCGGCCACGGCGCGCTGGCGGTGCACCTCGCCCACGCGGGAGTCGAGAAGGTGATCGCCACCGAGCAGCGCCGCGGGCCGTACGACGAGCTGTGCCGCAACCTCTCGCAGTGGGGAGCGAACGGGCACGTCGAAGCCCGCTTCGGCGCCAACCTCGACCCCATCGCCGACGGCGAGGTCGAGGGCGTGGTCGCCGCCGGCATGGGTGCGCGCAACATCCTCGCCATCTGCGCCGGCGCCGCGGCGCGCGGGGTGCGCTGGGTCGGGTTGCAGTGCATCCAGGACTGGGAGCACGTCGAGCCCTGGCTGCGCGAGCAGGGGTGGACGGTGCTCGCCTCGTGTGTTCCGGTCGAACGTGGCCACAGCTATCCCACCTGGGTGGCGCGCGTCGCCGGCGCGGAGGCGGCGTGAACCGCGCCGCCGAGCAGCTGCTCACCCTGCAGCAGGCCGACGACGAGGTCGACCGCCTCAGCAAGGAGGTGGCCGCGGTCGAGATGTCGCTGGCCGGCGACCCCGAACTCGACCGCGCACGGGCGGCGGCGGAGGAGGCGGCGGCGGCGCAGCGCGAGGCGGAGCTGCACGTGCGCGCGCTCGACGGTGAGGTGGAGTCGTTGCGGGCACGCAGCCGCACCCTCGACCGCCAGCTCTACGGCGGCTCGGTGCGCAACCCCGCCGAGCTGCTCACCCTGCAGCACGAGCTGGAGACGCTCAAGGCGCAGCTCTCGGAACAGGAGGACGCCACCCTGCAGGCGATGGAGGAGGCGGAGGCCGCCGTCGCCGCGCGCACCGGCGCCGAGGAGGCGGTGCGCGCCATCGAGGCGCGGCGCGCCGAGGCGCAGGGCCCGCAGACCGAGCGTTTGGGCCGGCTGCGGCAGCAACTCGAGCACGCGGTGGAGGCGCGCGACGCGCTGGTGGCGCAGGTGCCGGAGAAGTCGCTGGCGCTGTACCGGCGGGTCGCGGCGCGGCACGTGCCCGCGGTGGTGCGCGTCGTCAACGAGACCTGCGGGGGCTGCCATCTGCCGCTTGGCGCGCGGCTGGCACGCGAGGCGCGCGTCGGCGACACCGTGGTGCAGTGCGCCAACTGCGACCGGATCCTGGCGCCGTGAGCGACCTCTTCACCGTCGTCGTCTACACCGACGGCGCGTGCTCGGGCAATCCCGGCGCCGGGGCGTGGGCGTATCGCATCGAGTGGCCGGACGGGAGGGTGGAGGAGGCCGCCGGCGCCGAGCCGGACACCACCAACAACCGCGAGGAGCTCAAGGCGGTGCGCGAGGGACTGCGGGCGGTGCGCGCGCGCATCGACGGCGACCCCAGCTGGCGCATCGTGGTGCGCACCGACTCGCTGGGCGCGATCAACTGGCTGACGCGGCGCTGGAAGCGCAACAAGAACCTCGACCTGTTTCCCGGCATCGATCCGCTGGTCGACCAGCGCGTCCGCTTCGAGCATGTGCGCGGGCACAGCGGGGACGTCGGCAACGAGCGTGTCGACCAGCTCGCCGTCGCCGCCTACAAGGCGCTGCAGCGCGACATGGGAGCCGCGGCCGGACCCGCGTAGCCCGCGCGGCCTCGCGCCGCGCCCGCCGCGGAGTCGCGGCGAGCAGGGGGTGTGCGCAGGTGGGCTCCGCCCGCCGGAGCGAGGGGGACCCGATGTCCCCCTTGGAGAATCGGGGGGCCCCGCGGCGCGCCCGCGCGCCGTGGGGACGGGCCCCTGGCCGGTGAGGGCCAGGGACCCGCTGGGAGCCTTGCAAGTCGGCCTGTAAGCCGGGTTCTGTCCCCGCCCCCGCGCTCGACCCCGAGGGGTCGCGCTCCCGGGGAGCGGGGGACGACCATCCATCTGGAGCGCCGGTTGCCCGGCGCCTCGAGCGGCCAGACCCGGGACACGGGGCGAGCCACCCCTGGGCCGCGAACGGCCCGTCCCTGCTCGGCCTTGCTCCGGACGGGGTTTACCTGGCCGGCCGGTCACCCGGCCGCCGGTGGGCTCTTACCCCACCATTTCACCGTTGCCCGCACTCGCCGAGGCGAGCCGCTGGCTGTGTGATTTCTGTGGCACTCTCCTTCGGGTCACCCCGACTGGGTGTTGCCCAGCGCCCTGCTCTGCGGAGCCCGGACTTTCCTCGACCGCACGCGAGCGCGCGGCCGCGGCCGTCCGGCCGACTTGCATCGAGCATCGTACCCCCGCGCCGGCCGGGCCGAACCCGCCGAACCCCGAGGCAGTGGCGACACCCCAAATCTCCGCCGCCGTCCGCCCCGGGGAGAACGAGCCTACTCGCAAACATATGTTCGAGTCAAGACCGCAGACCGGCCGTCGACCGCAACATCATGGGATCATTCCCCACCGCACTCCACCAGGCGTGGGCATGACGGGCGAAACCCCTTGCACCGCCTAGTTTTTGTCACCCAAGGCCGGATGTGACGGAGCCGTGACGGCACGGACGTTCGCGTTGACGCCCACGGTCGCGGCTGCTACTGTTCCGCGCATCGGTGGAATGAAGTGGTGAAAAGTGGGGCACATGAACTGCACGACCAAGCACCCGAGAGCGACAGCGGGACACCCGTCGCTCGCCGGGTGGGTGGCTGAGCCATGTTCATCGGCTCCTACCGCCACCAGGTCGACGCCAAGGGCCGCGTCGCCGTCCCCGCGCAGCTCCGCAAGGGCCTGCCCCCAGGCAGCGTCGTCGCCATCGGCGCGGAGGGCCGCCTGGTGATCCGCCCGCCCGACGAGTGGTCGGCGATGGAGCAGCGCTTCCGCCTCACCGCCGACACCCCCGCCGAGGAGCGCCGCTACCTGCGCGCCCTCTACGCCTCCGCGCGCGAAGTCGACCTCGACGCCCAGGGCCGGCTGCTGCTCAGCGAGGAGCACCGCCGCTGGGCGGCCATCGGTGAGCGCGCCGTCTTCGTCGGCCTCGGCAACGTCGTCGAGGTGGTCGGCGAGGAGACCTGGGACCGCGAGAACGCCGATCTCGACCCGGCCGCGTTCACCGCCCTCGGCGACCGGGTCAGCAGCCCCACCAGCACCAGCAGCGCCGGCGCCGCGCCGGCCCAGCGGCCCCAGGCGTGATCCGCCGGCCGTGCACCCCCTTGCAATCTGATGGCCTCCATGACGACCGTGGCGAGCATGGACGAGAGGCTCGACGCCACGCCCGGTACCGCCGTCCCTGATCGGGACGGGGGCCACCGGCCGGTCCTTCTACACCCCCTCATAGAGAGCCTGCAGCCCAGGCCGGGCCAGATCGCGGTCGACGGCACCCTCGGGGGTGGCGGCGTGACCGCGGCGCTCCTCGAGCGCGTCCTGCCCGGCGGACGGGTGATCGCCATCGACCGCGACCCCGCGGCGGTGGCACGCGGTCGCGAGCGCTTCGCCGCATACGGGGATGCGCTGACGATCGTGCACGGTGACTTCGCCGACCTCTCGGAGATCCTCCGCGACCTCGGCATCGACGCCGTCGACCTGGTCACCCTCGACCTGGGGGTCTCGTCGCTCCAGCTCGACTCGGCAGACCGCGGCTTCAGCTTCCGCTTCGACGGACCGCTGGACATGCGCATGGACACGGCGAGCGGCGGCGCCACCGCGGCCGACCTGGTCAACACCTGGTCGGAGGCGGACCTCGCCGCGCTGATCCGCGATCTCGGCGAGGAGCGCTTCGCCCGCGGCGTCGCCGCCGCAATCGTCAGGCAGCGAACGAAGCAGCCGATCACCACCACCGCGCAGCTGCGCGAATGCGTGGAACGGGCGATCCCGCGGCGCTACTGGCCGCGGCGCATCCATCCCGCGACGCGCACCTTCCAGGCGCTGCGCATCGAGGTGAACCACGAGCTGGATTCCCTCGAGCGCGGACTGCAGGCAGCCATCAGCGAACTCCGGCCCGGTGGGCGACTTGGGGTCATCGCCTTCCACTCCCTCGAGGACATCCTTGTCAAGAACGCACTCCACGTCGCAGCACAGAATTGTGTATGTCCGCCCCAACAGCCCATCTGCACCTGCGCCCACCGGGCCTCTCTCTTCCTGCTGACCCGCAAAGCGATCAAGGCCGATCCGGCCGAGGTCGCCGCCAACCCGAGGGCGCGCTCGGCGCGGCTGCGGGTCGCCGAGAAGCTCTGACGGGACAAGGGAGTCCCACCCTCGCTCTCGAAATTCCCTCTGCCCCTAGGCGGCGAGGACCGCCCTGGTCCTCGCCGCCGCCAACCCCCCGCACCGCTCCCGCAGCCGCAGCCGAACGTCCATCTCCGCCGGAGTACCCCGGGCCGTGCCCGCCAGCAAGAACACCCCACTCGACTCCTTCGACGACGTCTTCGACGCCTTCGCCGCCATCGAGGGCGACCGCGCCGACGACATCGCCGCACAGGCGTCGCGCCGCCGCCGCCCGCGCACCCGCCGCGGTGGTCCGCGCACGCCGCTGCCGCTGCTGCCGATCATCGGCATCTGCGCCGGCATCGGCATCGCCTACGTGTCGCAGACCGCGCACCTGACGCAGTC
>CAZCJX010000074.1:0-13767 GCA_964499205.1 uncultured Actinomycetes bacterium
TGCGACCGCCCTCGGCGTTGGGGATGACGACGGGTTCGCCACCCTCCATCACGGCGACCACGCTGTTGGTGGTGCCGAGATCGATACCGACGGTCTTTGCCATGCGAATCTGCGCCTCCGTTGGGGTTTTTTCTCTGAATTGCCGAATCTGGGGCGGCCGCCGTCACCGTCGAGAACCCGGGAGTGGCCGCGTCCAACGGATACCGTGTGGGCGGCTCATCCTAAACGTACCGGCGGGTTACCCTGGGCGCCATGGGCATCCACGGCACCCAGGGGCCGTCCGCCGACGCGGTGCTGCACGAGCTGCGCCAGCGCGCCGACGAGGACTTCCTCCATCCCCCCGCCGAGCACGAGAGCGGGCGCCACCAGGTCGACCTGCCCGACCTCGACCTCCACGTCAGCCTGACCCGCGGCCGCTACCCCAACCGGCCCGGCGGCCAGGACACCTACGTGGTGACCATCTCCCGGCTCGAGCTCGACCACCCGCCCGAGGAGGCGCAGACGCGCCGCGTCCTCCACGCGCTGTTCGGCGAGGCCGCCGAGCGCGTCGAGGAGCGCCTGGCCGGTGGCCCGGTGGTGCGCATGTTCCGCGCCCCTGTCGACGGGGTGCTGAGCGCCGAGCCGCCGCCTCCGCCCGAGCCCGGCGTGGCCGATTCGGCGATGGGACAGCGCGGGCAGTAGATCTCGGGGGCCGGTCAGCCCGCGACGGGCGCGGCGGCCGCCGCAGTGCCCGGCGTACGCTGCCGTCGCCCATGTGCACCATCCTGCTCGCCTGGCGCCACCTCCCCGGCACGCCGATCGTGCTCGCCGCCAACCGCGACGAGATCCTCACCCGGCCCTCGCTGCCGCCCCACGTGCTGCGCGAGCAGCCCCTGGTCGCCGGCGGGCAGGACGCCCTGGCCGGCGGGACCTGGATGGCGGTCCGCGAGGACGGCGCCGTCGCCGCGGTGACCAACCGCCGCGCCGGTGCCCGCGACCCCAGCCGGCGCTCGCGCGGCGAGCTGCCGCTGCTCCTGCTCGACGCCCCCGACGACGGCGCCGCCGAGGCCTTGCTCGCCTCGCTCCGCCCCGCCGACTACAACCCCTTCAACGCGCTCTACGTCTCGCCCGGCTCCGCCCTGGTGGCCCACGCCCACGGCGACGCCGTCGACCTGCGCCGCCTCGACCCCGGCCTGCACGTGCTCACCGTCTTCGACGTCGACGACACCAGCCACGCCAAGGTCGCCTTCCTCGCCGGCGCCCTCGCCGCCCTGCCCGCGGACAACGCGGCCACCCTGCTCGCCGGCATGGAGGCGCTGCTCGAGGAGCGCGGCGAGCCTGGCCGCGACGGCGCCGACGCTGCCTGCGTCGAGCTCGACGGGTACGGCACGCTGTCCTCCTCGTCGATCGCCGTCGACGACGCCGGCCGCATCCTCTACCGCCACGCCCCGGGCAAGCCCTGCGCCACGCCGCGGGAGGACGTCAGCGGGCTGCTGCTCCGCTCCGGTGCTCAGCTCTCCGGGTCGGGGTAGCCCTCGGCGCCGAGCAGGGGCACGAAGCGGCAGGGGCCGAGCTCCTCGCGGGTGAACGTCTCGCCGTTGCGCCGCACCCGGACCAGCTGCTCGCCGTCGTTGCCGGTGGCCACCGGGACCACCAGCCGGCCGCCCGGCGCCAGCTGCGCGCGCAGCGACGGCGGCACCCACGGGGCGGCGGCGCCGACGGCGATGGCGTCGTAGGGCGCGGCCTCGGGGTGGCCGAGGCTGCCGTCGCCGACCACCACCTCGACGTCGAGGTCGAGCCGGGCCAGGCGCCGTTGGGCCAGCTCGGCCAGCTCGGGGATGCGCTCGACGCCGACCACCCGCGCCCCGCAGGCGGCGATCACCGCCGCCTGGTAGCCCGAGCCGGTGCCGACGTCGAGCACCCGGTCGCCAGGGCGCAGCTCCAGCGCCTGCACGATCAGGGCCACCATCAGGGGCTGGGAGATGGTCTGCTCGTGGCCGATGGCCAGCGCGCGGTCGGCGTAGGCCGCCTCGCGCATACCGGCCTCGACGAACTCCTCGCGCGGCACCGTGGCCATCGCCGCCAGCACCCGCGCGTCGCGCACCCCGCCGCGGCGCAGGCGGTCGAGCATCTCCTCGGGTCCGCTCTCCGGGTCCTTCGACGGCGCCTCCGGGTGGTGCATCCAGCGGCGGAAGAGCTCGGCGGCGTCCATGCAGACCGGTCTACCACTGCGGACGCGCCGGCGACAGTGGCTAGCCCGGCTCGGAGTCCCCGCCGCCGCCGAGCCGCCGCGGGTCGTCGTCGCCGAGCTGCTGGGGCTGCTCGGGCCACCCTGGGGGCAGGTGCAACCCGGGGCGCTGCAGCGGCGGCAGGGGCGTGGCCCGCGGGTCGAGATCCTCGCGGTACTCGCGCGCCCCGGTCACCGGGTCGACCCACACCCGCAGCCGCCGGTGCGTCGCCGGGTCGACGAACACCTCGCTGGTGGGCAGCGGGTTGAGCGCCCGCTGCCGCGGCCGGTACCGCTCCCACCCCAGCAGCGCCAGCACCACCGCGGCCACGATGGCCAGCAGCACGACCAGCCCGTTGAGGTGGGTCGGGTCGACGAAGCGCAGGATGTCCACCCGCGCAGGCTACTGCGCGGGCTCGACCACCACGCCGGTGCCGTAGGCGACGATCTCGCTCATGGTCTGGCCCATCTCCGAGGAGTCGAAGCGCATCATCACCACCGCGTTGGCGCCGGCCGCGGTGGCGGTCTCGACCAGGCGGTCGATGGCCTCGCGGCGGGCGTCCTCGAGCAGCTTGGTGTAGGAGCGGATCTCGCCGCCGATCAGGCTCTTGAGGCCCGCGGCCATGTTGCCGCCGACGCCGCGGCTGCGCACGGTGAGGCCGAAGACCTGGCCGACCACGCTGGTGACGCGGTAGCCGGGGATGTTCTCGGTGGTGGTCACGATCACGGGGCGGCTCCTCCTTCGCGCTTCGCGTTGGTTGGCGGACGGACGTGTCACATCCGCCCGTTGGCGGCGTTGTTGAGTGCATGATGCTCGGCGATGCCGGCGCTGTCGCGATGCCGGCGAGGAAGGACACGAGGGCCGAGAGGGTGGCAGGGCTTCCCAGCGAGGGTGTCATTGCGCCGCAGCGCGGCTTTGCCGGCGTCTACGAGGCCCATGCCGACGCGGTCTACCGCTACTGCCTGGCCCTCCTCGGCGACGCCGCCGCCGCCGAGGACGCCGCCGCCGAGGCCTTCGGCAACGCCTGCGCCGCCTGGCCGCGGCTGGCCGGCGTCGACGACGAAGGGGTGCGGCGCTGGATGTTCCGCATCGCCCGCAACGCCGCCATCGACCACCACCGCCGCGGCCGCCGCCGGGCGCTGCTGCTCGGCCGGCTGAGCGGCACCGCGCCGTCGAGCATCGACGTGGAGACGGTGGCGGGCATCCGCGCCGAGCTGCGCGAGGTGCTTGGCGCGCTGCGCGGGCTGCGCCGGCGCGACCGCGAGCTGGTGGGGCTGCGGGTGGCGGCGGGACTGAGCTTTGCCGAGATCGCCGAGGTGGTCGGCGGCAACGAGCAGGCGGTGCGGACGGCAACGCACCGGGCGCTGGCGCGGGTGCGCGCCGCGGTGCAGGAGGGACAGCGATGACCGACGAGCTCGACGCCGAGGAGCGGCGCCTCCACGACGCCTTCCGCCAGGTCGAGGCGCCCGCTTCGATGCGGCGCTGGGATGCGGCAGCGGACGCCGCGGCGGCGGCTGGCGCGGATGCCGGCGCGGGCAGGCGCTGGTCGCGGCGCTTGGCCCGACCCCTGCTGGCGCTGTTCACCACCGGCGGCGAGCGGCGGCTGCGGCCGCTGGCGGCCGCGCTGGTGCTGCCGCTGCTGGTGCTCGCCGTCGGCGGCGCGCTGCAGTTGGGCGCGCACTTCGGCGGCGGCAGCAGCGGCTCCGGCAACGCGCCCAACCCGCCGGCCCGCGAAGCGGCGGCGATGGCCTTCGACGGTGCCCACGGCGACGTGGTGCTGTTCGGCGGCAGCAGCAGCGACGGCGGCGGGTACCACGCCTTCGCCGACACCTGGACCTGGGACGGCAGCTCGTGGACGCAGCGCCACCCGGCCCACTCCCCGTCGGCGCGCAGCGGCGCGGCCATGGCCTACGACGCCGCGCACGGTGTGGTGGTGCTCTTCGGCGGCCAGGCGCGGGGGCCCCAGGGCATGACGCAGAACGTGGACACCTGGACCTGGGACGGGTCGGACTGGCGGCAGGTGCCCACCCTGCATGCTCCGTCGCCCTTCCCGCCGGCGCCCGCGATGGCCTACGACGAGAGCTCACACCAGCTGGTCCTCGCGCTCCAGACGCGAGGCGAGTTGGCCGAGCCGCCGGGACCGCAGCCGCGGCCCATCGCGGTGCCCCCGGCCGCGCACCTCGCCCTGCCGACTCCCGCGGGAACCGCGCCGGCAGTTCCCCCGCCGGCGAGCGGGACCGTCAAAGTCGAGCCGGTGCCGGCGCCGATCTTCCAACCTGCCACCGCTCAGGTGGAGACCTGGGTCTGGACCGGCTCCGACTGGCAGAAGCGCTCGCCCCACACCGTGCCCGGGGGAACCGTCCGTGGGGTGTCGCTCGCCTACGACGCGGCGGCGCACCGGTTGGTGCTGGTCACCGCCAACCTCGGCGGCATCTGCTCCGTCACCACGCTGCACACCGCCCCCGCGCCGTCGCCGCTGCCCTCCCCGTCCGCGCACCTGCCCGTCCCGGCGGTGGGGGTCGCGGTGGGCGGCTCGATGCAGTCCTGCGCCGCCCCGCTGGCCACGTCGCCGTCGACCGAGGGCCGCTGCAACGGATGCCCAGACACGCAGCAGTGGTGGTGGGACGGCAGTGACTGGCACGCGGCGCAGCACAGCCCTTCAGCGCGCGGCCCGAACGCCGGCTGGATGGTGTCCGACCCCGCCGGCCGCCACCTTCTCGTCGTCGAAGGGGGGCAGACCTGGATCTGGGACGGGTCGGCCTGGTCGATGCACCAAGCACCGCAGGCGCTGATCTTCCGCACGTCGCCGGCCATCGCCGCCGATCCCGCGCATGGCGTGGTGGTGCTCTTCGGCGGCCGCAGCGGCCCGGCCGAAGCCGCCGACACCTGGACCTGGGACGGCAAGGCCTGGACCCACCGCGCCGGGCCGGTGCCCGACTGGCAGAACCAGCCGCACCCCGTCGCGCCGATGATCAGGATCACCGGCCAGCCGGTGCCCGGCCCCTGCGGCACTCCCTCGATCCGCGTCATGCCCGACCCGACCGGGGGCGTGGCCATCGCCCTGTCGCCGATCGGCAACGTGGGGGCATGCCCCGGCGGCCCGGTGACCGTGCGGCTGGTCGACGGCAACGGTCAGCCGCTGTCCGTCCAGGGCAACGGGCAGCAGGTGAGCGGCACTGCGCCGACCGCCCTGCTCTGGAGCAACTGGTGCGGCACGCAGGGCATCGTCGAGCTCCGCCTGCAGGAGGGCCGCGCCGATGCCAGCGAGACCCTGGTCGACCGTCCCGCCTGCACCGACAGGAGCAAGCCGTCCACGCTCGCCCCCGCCAGCGGACACCCGGGCGTCACCGCACCCTAGCCGCCTGTTAGCCTCGCTCGGTCCATGACCGACGACGGCATCCGCATCGACCTGCTCGGCGACACCGGCGATGCCGGGGTGCGCGCGCTGCTGGTCGACCTCGCCGTCGAGGAGCAGGACAAGTACGACCACCCCCGGCAGACGCGGGAGCAGATCGAGCGGGGCATGCCGCCGCTGCGCTCGACCTTCACCGGCGAGAACCACGTCTTCGTCGCCCGCGATGCCGGCGGCGACGCCCTGGGCGTTTGCTGGTGCGTGCTGTTCGACCCCGGCACCGGGCTGGAGGGCGAGGTGGCCGAGCTCTTCGTCCGCCCCGACGCGCGCGGGCGGGGCCTGAGCACCCGGCTGCTGCGCGAGGCGATGGCGCTGTTCCGCACCCGCCACGTCACCTTCGCCTGCGTCTGGACCCGCGACGACAACCCCGCCGCGCTGGCCGCCTACCGCCGCGCCGGCTTCACCCCCACCGAGCAGACAGTCCTGAGCTGGCTGCCGCTGTAGGGATAATGGCGCTCCCATGACCCTCTCCCGCGACGACGTCGCCCACGTCGCCCTGCTCGCCCGCCTCGGGCTCTCCGACGCCGAAATGGAGCGCTTCGGCACCCAGCTCGACGCCATCCTCGAAGCCATCGACAAGCTCAACAGCGTCGACACCTCGGCGGTGGCGGAGACGGCGCAGGTCGGCGGCCTGGTCAACGTGTGGCGCGAGGACGAGCCGCGCCCGTCGATCGGCGCCGAGCGCGCCCTGGCCAACGCGCCGGACCGCGACGACGGCATGTTCCGCGTCGGGGCGATCCAGGAGTGAGCGCCGCGAGCTGGGCCGGCCGCACCGTCGCCGAGATGGCCCGCGCGCTGCGCGACGGCAGCGTCACCGCGGTGGAGCTGGCCGAGCAGGCCATCGCCCAGCGCGACCGCGTCGAGGGACGGGTGCACGCGTTCCTGGCGCGCACCGACGAGATGGCGCGCACCCAGGCGCGTGCCGCCGACGAGCGCCTCGCCCGCGAGGGTGAGGCGGCGCCGGCGCTGTGCGGCATCCCCGTGGCCCTCAAGGACGTGCTCTGCCTGGAGGGCGTTGCCACCACCGCGGCGTCCAAGATCCTCCAGGGGTTTTTGCCACCCTATACCGGAACTGCGGTGCAGCGGCTGCTCGACGCCGGCGCCGTGGTCATCGGCAAGACCAACTGCGACGAGTTCGCCATGGGGTCGTCCAACGAGAACTCGGCGTTCGGCAACGTCGGCAACCCCTGGGACGTGGAGCGCGTCCCCGGTGGCAGCAGCGGCGGTAGCGCCGCCTCGGTTGCTGCCGGAGTTGTCCCGTACTCGCTGGGCACCGACACCGGCGGCTCGATCCGCCAGCCTGCCTCGCTGTGCGGCGTGGTCGGCTTCAAGCCCACCTACGGCCGCGTCTCGCGCTACGGGCTGATCGCCTTCGCCTCGTCGCTCGACCAGATCGGGCCCTTCGCCAACACCGTCGAGGACGTCGCCACGGTGTACGGCGCCATCGCCGGGCACGATCCCCTCGACTCCACGTCGTCGCCGACGGCGGTGGAGGACCCGAGCGAGCAGCTGCGCAGCGGCGTCGAGGGCACGCGCCTCGGCGTGCCGCGCGAGTACTTCGTCGAGGGCGTCGAGCCCGGCGTGCGCGCCGCGGTGGAGCAGGCCATCGAGGTGCTGCGCTCGCTGGGTGCGTCGGTGGAGGAGGTGTCGCTGCCCTCGACCGACGCCGGCCTGGCCACCTACTACATCATCGCGCCGGCCGAGTGCTCCTCCAACCTGGCCCGCTTCGACGGGGTGCGCTTCGGGTTGCGCGAGCCCCAGCCGTCGCTGCTGCAGACCTACCTGCGCACCCGCGACGCCGGCTTCGGCGCCGAGGTGAAGCGCCGCATCATGCTGGGCACCTACGCGCTGAGCAGCGGCTACTACGACGCCTACTACCGCAAGGCGCAGAAGGTGCGCACGGTGATCGCCGAGGAGTTCGACCGCGTCTTCGACCGCGTCGACGCGCTGGTCTGCCCCACCTCGCCGACGGTGGCGTTCCCCCAGGGTGCGCGCGAGGACCCGCTGGCCATGTACCTCTGCGACGTGCTCACCATCCCGGTGAACCTGGCCGGCCTGCCCGGCATCTCGGTGCCCTGCGGCTTCTCCGAGGGGCTGCCGGTGGGACTGCAGGTGATCGGGCCGCGCTTCCAGGATGCGCGCGTGCTGCGCGTGGCGCATGCCTACGAGCAGGCGGCGGGCATCGCCGCGTCGACGCGCTCGCCGCTGGTGGCGGAGGCGGCGGCATGAGCACCGCGGCCGAGCGCACCGGCACGCCGCGCGGCATCGCCGGCACCGACTATGAGGCGGTCATCGGCCTCGAGGTGCATGCGCAGCTGCTGACGCGCAGCAAGATGTTCTGCTCCTGCAGCGCCGCCTACAACGACGCCGCGCCCAATGCCAACACCTGCCCCGTCTGCCTGGGCATGCCCGGTACCCTGCCGGTGATCAACCGCGAGGCGGTCGAGGACACCGTGCTCACCGCGCTGGCGCTGCACTGCGAGATCCCGCCCTTCACCAAGTTCGACCGCAAGAACTACTTCTATCCCGACCTCCCCAAGGGCTACCAGATCTCGCAGTACGACCTGCCCATGTCGCGCAACGGCTTTCTCGAGTTCCCCCTCGGCGAGCGCACCGTGCGCTGCGGCATCACCCGGGTGCACCTGGAGGAGGACACCGGCACCCTCAAGCACGCCGGTGACCTGATCCACGAGGCGACGTCGTCGCTGGTCGACCTCAACCGCGCCGGCGTGCCGCTGATGGAGATCGTCGGCGAGCCCGACCTGCGCACGCCGGAGGAGGCGCGCGAGTACGTGGTGCGGCTGCGCCAGGTGCTGATGTACCTCGGCGTCAACGACGGCAGCATGGAGCACGGCTCGCTGCGCTGCGACGCCAACGTGTCGGTCCGGCCCGTCGGGCAGGAGGAGTTCGGCGTCAAGGTCGAGATCAAGAACATGAACTCGTTCCGCGCCGTCTTCCGCGCCCTGGAGTACGAGATCGAGCGCCAGGTCGAGGAGCTGCAGCGCGGCGGCACCCTGGTGCAGGAGACGCGCGGCTGGATCGAGACCGAGAACCGCACCGTCTCGCAGCGCAGCAAGGAGCAGGCGCACGACTACCGCTACTTCCCCGAGCCCGACCTCCCCCCGCTGCAGCTCGACCGCGAGTTCGTCGACCGCGTCCGCGCCCGCCTGCCCGAGCTGCCCGATGCGCGGCAGGCGCGCTTCGAGTCGCAGTACGGGCTGAGCGCCTACGACGCCGGCCTGCTCACCGGCAACCGCGAGGACGCCGACGCCTACGAGGCGCTGGTCGGCGCCGGAGTTCCTGCCAAGCTCGCCGCCAACTGGCAGACCGGCGACGTCGCCCGCCTGGCCAACGCGCACCGCGTGCCGCTGCAGCGCAGCGGGCTGGGCGTCAGCGGCCTGGCGGCGCTGCTGGGGCTGCTCGACGGCGGCAGCATCAACGGTCCCACCGCCAAGGCGCTGCTCGACGAGCTGTACCTCTCCGGCGGCGACCCCGCGGCCATCGTGCAGGAGCGAGGCCTGGCCCAGGTCAGCGACACCGGCGAGCTGAGCCGGATCGTCGACGATGTGATCGCCGCCAACCCGAAGGCGGCCGAGGACTACCGCGGCGGCAAGGCGCAGGCGCTCGGCGCCCTGGTCGGCCAGGTGATGAAGGCCACCCAGGGGCGCGCCGACGCCAAGCTGGTCAACGCGCTGCTCCGTGAGCGACTCGGAGGCTGAGCGCCCGACCCACGCGGTGACGCCGCGCGCCCGCGGCGACCGGCTCACCCTGCGCTGCGGCCACATGGTGCACGGCGGCGCCTGCATGGCCCGCAGCGACGAGGGCGAGCTGATCTTCGTCGACGGGGCGATTCCCGGTGAGCTCTGCGTCGTCGAGCTGCGCCACCGGCGGCGCAAGCTGTGGTACGCCGCGGTGGTCGAGGTGCTGGAGCCGTCGCCCCACCGCGTCGACCCGCCTTGCCCCTACGTGCCCGACTGCGGCGGCTGCCAGCTGCAGCACGTCGACTACCAGCACCAGCTGGTGCTCAAGCGCGACATCGTCCTCGACGCCATGCGCCGTCAGAAGGTCGAGGTGCCCGAGCTGCGCCTGCACGGCATGGACGAGCCCTGGCGCTACCGCTGGCGCGGCGAGTTCCACGTCGTCCCCGGTCCGCACGGCATGCGCGACGCCGGGCTCGGCTTCAACCGCGCCCGCTCCTGGACCGCCATCGCCGTCGACGACTGCCGGATCCACCACGAGACGGTGTCGCGCTCGCTGCCCGCGCTGCGCGAAGCGGTGCGCACGGGCGGCGGCGACACGCTGACCGTGCTGCACCTCACCGTCGGCGATGAGGGCCGCGAGCTGCTGGTGCGCCCCAAGCCCAGGCCGGCGCTCGACGCCGCCGCCATCGACCGCGCCGCCCAGCAGCTGCCCCCGGAGATGCACTGGAACACCGACTCGACCACGCTGCACTGGCGCGGCCACATGTTCCGGGTCAAGCCCGAGTCCTTCATCCAGGTCAACCAGCGGCAGGTCGACGTGCTCTACGGCCTGGCCCTCGACGCGCTCGGCGACGTGCGGGGTGCGCGGGTGGTCGACGGGTACGCCGGCATCGGCGTGCTCAGCACCGCCATCGCCGAGACCGCCGGCGAGGTGGTGTGCATCGAGGAGAATCCCGTGGCCGTGCACATGGGCCGGCTCAACGCGCGCATGAACGGAATGGAGGAGAGGCTGCGCTACGTCTGCGCCCCGGTGGAGAAGGCACTCTCAACCGTCGCCGCCGAAGCCCCCGTCGACGCCGTCGTCCTCGACCCGCCGCGCGCCGGCTGCGAGGGCGGGGTGACCGGCTGGCTCGCCCTGGCCGGCCCGCCGCGCCTCGTCTACGTCTCCTGCGACCCCGCCACCCTGGCCCGCGACCTCCACGTTCTTGCCACCTCCGGCCCATACGTGGTGGACCGCTTCGACCTCGTCGACATGTTCCCCCAGACCCACCACGTCGAATCCGTGGTCTCCCTGCGACGGCGGGCCTAGGCGCTCACCGCCTCAGCCGCTGCCCGCCCGATCCTCCCGCCGGCGCCCGCCACCTCCGATGCCGAGCGGCAAGTTCGGGCCGACCACCAGCACTGCGAGGAAGAGCACGCCGACCGGAAGCAACCCGACTGACGCAGCGACCAGCGTCGCGGTGTGGCGCCCTCCGGCCGACAGCGACGGATAGCGCTGCGCCAGCGGGAGCATGGCGACGCCAGCCAGCAGCCACACCGCCGCGACGGCGACCCCCACGGTTCGCGCGGTGCCGGAGAGCCCCAGCCAACACGCCGCTCCCGCGGCCGCGGCGAGCACCATGCCGGTGACGCCCATCAGGACAAGACGTCTCACGCCGCCTTCATAGCAACTTCAGCGCCATCCCGTCCCGCCGCCGGTGTGCCAGCCAGGCCTAGGCGCTCATCGCCTCAGCGGGCGCCTGCGCGGGTGCCGGGTGCATGGCGTAGTTCTCGGCGTCGAAGCGGCGGGTGCGCAGGCGGTAGGTGAAGGTGGGCCCGGGCCAGAGGGTGCTGTTGCGGCCGCTGCGGTCGAGGTACCAGCTCTTGCAGCCGCCGGTGTTCCACACACTTTTGGCCAGCTTCGACTGGATCCAGCGGTTGGAGGTGAGCTGCGCGTCCTCGCGCACCTCGACGATCGCGGCGCCGCGCTGCTGCACTCGGCGCAGCGCGTCGAGGATGTAGGCGACCTGGGACTCGACCATGAAGACGATCGAGGTGTGGCCGAGGCCGGTGTTGGGGCCGGTCATCAGGAAGAGGTTGGGGAAGCCGGCCACGCTGGTGCCCATGTGCGCCTGCGGGCTGCCCTGCCACACGTCGTCGAGGCTGCGGCCGCCGCGGCCGCGCACCATGTGGGCGATGGGCATGTCGGTCACCCGGAAGCCGGTGCCCAGCACGATGGCGTCGACCTCGTGCTCGACGGCGTCGTTGCTCACCACCGAGTTGGCGCGGATCTCGCGGATGCCGGCGGTGACCACGTCGACGTTGGGCCGGGTCAGCGCGGGGTAGTACTCGTTGGAGAGCAGGATGCGCTTGCAGCCCATGCGGTAGTGCGGGGTCAGCTTGGCGCGCAGCTCGGGGTCGGCGACCTGATTGCGCAGGTGGCGCCGGGCGATCCGCTCGCCGAGCGGCATGGCGCCGCCGCTGAAGCCGAGCACGAAGGTCTCGCGTCCCCAGTAGACGCCGGTGCGCACCGCGCGCTGCGCCGCGGGAACGGTGCGGTAGAGGCGGCGCTCCCAGTCGCGGATGGGGCGGTCGCGGTGGGGCATGATCCAGGGCGGGGTGCGCTGGAAGAGCACCAGTCTCTCGACCTGCGGCTGGATGCGCGGCACCACCTGGATCGCCGAGGCGCCGGTGCCGATCACCGCGACGCGGCGGCCGCGCAGGTCGGTGTCGTGCCTCCAGCGCGCGGTGTGGAAGACCTCGCCGGTGAAGTCCTCGATGCCGGGGATGTCGGGCAGCGCGGGTTCGCTGAGCGCGCCCTGCGCGGCGACGAGGAACTGGGCGGTGCGCGGGCCCGTCGCCGTCTGCAGCTCCCACCGCCCCGTGCTCTCGTCCCAGCGCGCCCGCTGCAGGGCGCTGTGGAAGCGGATGTGCGGCAGCACGCCGAACTCGCGGGCGCAGCGGCGCAGGTAGGCCTGGATCTCCGGCTGCGGCGAGTAGGTGCGCGTCCACTCGGGATTGGGAGCGAAGGAGAAGGAGTACAGGTGGGAGGGGACGTCGCAGGCGCAGCCCGGGTACGTGTTGTCGCGCCAGGTGCCGCCGACCTCTCCGCTGCGCTCCAGGACGACGAAGTCGTCGACGCCGCTGCGGCGCAGCTGGATGGCCAGGCCAAGCCCGGCGAAGCCGCTGCCGACGATGGCGATGCGGGTGTGCGGGATCGCGGTGGCCGTGCTCGGCTGGTCCAACGTCATTGTCACCATCCTATGTTACACGAAACGATGTCATATAAGTCAACCGCCCACACCGACGGCCGTCCGCCCCGCAAACTGGACACCACACGCCGGCCGCCGGCGCGTACACTTGTTCGGCGCCCCTCGCGCCTCGCAGCCCAGTGGGAGATCCATGGCCGCCGACCTGCCTGCACAGCCCGTCGAGACCCCTTCCGACCCCTTCGTCCACCTCCATACGCACACGGAATACTCGCTCCTCGACGGGGCGGCGCGCATCGACGACCTGGTCGCCGAGGCGAAGCGGCTGGGCCAGCCGGCGGTCAGCATCACCGACCACGGCGTGCTCTACGGCGCCGTCGAGTTCGTCGCCGCGGCCAAGGGCGCGGGGATCAACCCGATCATCGGCTGCGAGGCCTACATGGCGCCGCGCTCGCGCCACGACAAGGAGGGCCGCGCCGACCGCGACCCCAACCACCTGGTGCTGCTGGCCAAGGACGACACCGGCTACCGCAACCTGGTCACCCTGGTCAGCAAGTCGCACCTCGAGGGCTACTACTACAAGCCCCGCATCGACAAGGAGCTGCTGGCCGAGCACAGCGAGGGCCTGATCTGCCTCAGCGCCTGCATCGGCGGCGAGCTCCCCCAGGCGATCCTGCGCGGCGACATGGACGCCGCCGAGTCGGTGGCCCGCCAGCACATGGAGATCTTCGGGCCGGACAACTACTTCCTCGAGGTGCAGGACCACGGGATCCCCGAGGAGACGGCGATCCGCGAAGGCCTGGTGGAGATCGCCCGGCGCACCGGGCTGCCCATGGTCTGCACCAACGACTCGCACTACATCCGCGCCGAGGACGCCGAGGCGCACGACATCCTGCTCTGCCTGCAGACCGGCGCCCGCCGCCAGGACGAGAAGCGCTTCAAGTTCAGCGGCCCGCACTTCTACGTCGCCAGCGGCGAGGAGATGCGCACCCGCTTCGCCCAGTACGGCGAGGCGGCGTCGAACACGCTCCACGTCGCGCAGCGCTGCAACGTGCAGATGAAGCTGGGCCAGACCCTGCTGCCGCGCTACCAGCCGATCCCCGAGGGCATGGACGCGGTCGCCTACCTGCGCCACCTCTGCGAGGCGGGGCTGCGCAAGCGCTACGGCGCGTCGCCTTCCCAGGAGGCCTGGGAGCGGCTGCGCATGGAGCTCGACGTCATCGAGGAGACCGGCTTCGCCGCCTACTTCCTCATCGTCT
>CAZCJX010000075.1:0-7553 GCA_964499205.1 uncultured Actinomycetes bacterium
TCGCCCATCCGCTCCAGCCAGTCGTCGCCGAGCGGATCGATGCCGTCCGCGTCGCGACGGGAGCGGTGGCGGCCCTGCGAGGTGAGCGTCACCATCGACCCGCTGCCGCCGGCGAGGCGCGACTCGGCGGCCAGGCAGGTGACGGCGGTGCCGGTGACCGCGGCGTGGACCAGGTGGCGGCCGTCGCGGGCGTCGGGCGGACCCACGTCGGCGAGGCAGACGACGCCGCGCAGCGGGCCGAAGCGGCAGGCCACGTCGAGGGCCGTCTCCACCGCGGTGCGGTCGAGCACGTCGCAGGTGAGGCCGCGCGCCTCCACGCCGGCGCCGCGCAGCTCCGCCATGGTCGTGGCCAGCGCGTCCTCGCGGATGTCGAGCAGCACCGGCTGCCAGCCGTCGGCGGCCACGGCACGCGCGGTGGCCGCGCCGATGCCGCCGGCACCGCCGGTGATCACGCAGACCGGCGCGTTGCTGACGGTGATGTCCTCAACCATCGGCCTGCTCCGTCGCGCCGACGTTCGCCGGCGCCGTCGCCCGGCCCTCGCGCACGTCCTCCGCCACCGCGGCGGGGTCGCGCAGGCTGGGGTCGCCCCAGCCGCCGCCACCCGAGGTGAGCATGGTGAGCGTCTGTCCCGCCCGCAGGCGGACATCGCCGGACTTGGCGGGCAGCCACCGCTCGCCGGCGGTGCCGGCGTCGACCAGCCAGCCACCCGGCGCCCCGGCGTGCCCGCCCTGCCTGCCCGGCGGCGGGTTCTGGACACGGTCGGCACGAACCGTGAAGTGGGCGTCGCCGAGCACGCGCACGGTGCGGCGCAGCCCCAGGCCGCCGCGCCACCGTCCCGCGCCGCCGGAGTCGGGCCGCAGGCGGTACTCCTCGAAGCGCACCGGGTACTCCATCTCGATCGACTCGACGGGCAGCACGTTGGGACGGCCGCCGAGGATGTGCGGGCCGGCGCCGTCGACGCCGTCGAGTCCCTGGCGCGCGCCGGTGCCGCCGAAGTCGTTGTCCATGTACATCCAGAAGCCGCCCCCGGCCCGCTCGCCGCTGGCGATCACCGTGCTGTGGATGGCCGACGGCGCCGTGCCGCGCAGCGCCCCGACCTGGCTGCGGGCGTCGAGCAGCGCCTCGATGACGGCGAGCACGGTCATCATCCGCCCGCTCACCGCCGCCGGCGGGCGCGGGTTGACCAGGGTGCCCTCGGGTAGGCTGATCCGCAGCGGGCGGAAGGCGCCGTCGTTGAGCGGGATGGTGGCGTCGACGAAGCAGCGCGACGCGTAGACCACCGCGGAGAGCACCTGGGAGCGGGCCGCGTTGATCGGCGCAGCGACCTGCGCGTCGGTGCCGGCGAAGTCGAACTCCATGGTGTCGCCGCGCACGGTGACGGCGACGCGCACGGTGCGCGGCGTGCCGATGGCGACGCCGTCGTCGTCGACCGCGTACTCCGCATGCCAGGTGCCGTCGGGGAGCGCGGCGATGCCGGCCCGGGTGCGGCGCTCGGTGTAGTCGAGCAGGGTGTCGACGATGGCGGCAAGCTCGCTCGCGCCGTGGCGGTCGATCAGCGCCTGCAGCCGCCGTCCCCCGGTGACGGTGGCGGCGACCAACGCCTGCACGTCGCCCCAGACGCGATCCGGGGTGCGGCTGTTGGCGCGGATGATCTCGGCGAGCTGCTCGTCCACCTCGCCCTCGCGGACCAGCCGCACCGGCGGCAGCACCAGGCCCTCCTGGTACACGTCCGTTGCGGCGGTGGGCAGGCCGCCCGGTGCCATGCCGCCGAGGTCGGCGACGTGGACCAGGCTGGCGGTGACGAAGCGCACCGCGCCGTCGTGGAGCAGCGGGCGGAAGACGGCGACGTCGTTGGAGTGGATGCCCCCCGCGTACGGGTCGTTCATGGCATAAACATCGCCGTCGCGCATCTGGTCGAGGGGAAAGCGCGCCGCGATCGAGGGGAAGCAGCTGCGCAGGCTGGCCGCGTGGGTCAGCAGCGTGCCGTCGGAGAGGGCTACCAGGCGGCCGCGCGCGTCGAGGATGCCGGCGCTGGCGTCGGTGCCCTCCTTGATCGCCGTCGAGTGGGCGCCGCGCAGGACGGCGATGCCGATCTCCTCGGCGATGCTGCCGAGCGCGTTGCGGACGATCTCGGCGGTGACGGCCCCGTCCACTACGCCGAGAGCACCAGCCGGTGCTCGCCCTCGACCTCGACCGCCCCCTGGGCCAGGCCGGCCTCGAGGCCGGCGCCCCCGCCGTTGCGCTGCACGTGGTGCGAGGCGTCGCGGCGATAGTTGAGGAAGGCGAAGCCGTTGGCGCCGGCGTGGAAGTTGTAGTAGAGGTTGGCCGGAATCGCCAGGCAGGTGCCGGGGCCGTACTCGTGCGCCTTGCCGAAGAGCAGCGAGCCGCGCAGCACGTAGATCAGCTCGTCCTGGGTGTGGTGGTGCGCCTGCGAGACGTAGGTCGAGTCGCGCTCGGTGTAGAGCAGCGTGGCCCGGCAGGTCGGGCAGGTCGAGTCGGCGTAGAAGTGGTAATGGGGACGCCCCGGGGCCGCCTCGTAGCGGCCGCGCGGCCCGACCACGTGCACGCCGTGGCCCTCGCCGGCGGGCGCTCCGTACGGGCCGTCCGCGGGCGGCGCGTGGTCGACCGGGCCGAAATGGACGATGCTGGCAGCAACGTCGGCGTGCACCTCGGCGGCGACGCCCGACTCGACGATCAGGGCGCCGCCCTCGGCGCAGGTGACGTCGCCGAGGCGCAGGCTCCCCGAGCAGACGTACACCACCTCGTCGCCGTGCTCCGCGTTCCAGCGCATGGTGGCGCCGTTCTGCAGGGCGGCGACGCGCAGCCACAGCGAGTAGTCGTCGGGCGAGAGGCGCTTGGTCCAGCGCAGCCCGGTGACCTCGCAGGTGGGCGCGTAGTCGCTCTCCTCGGGCCGCTCGGCCAGGGAAACGAAGTTGGCTCGCAGGTTGGTGGACATGGCGTCCTGCCCCTACACCGCCGCCGGCACGGCCAGGCCGTACATGGCGGCCGGGTTGTCGCAGAGGATGCGCTGCTTCTGCGCCGCGCTGAGATCCTCGCGCTCCACCACGATGCGCACCGAGTCGGGGAACTGGCAGTCCCAGTGGTGGTAGTCGGAGGCGTAGCAGACCAGCCGGTCGCTGAGCTGGCCGCTGACGTAGCCGATCAGCTTCTCGTCGGGCTCGCCGCTGATGAAGCAGCGGCCGCCGAGGATCAGCGTGCTGGGCGGCTGGTCGCACTGCGCCTGGTCGCGCATCAGCTCCCAGTGCTCGTCGAGGCGCTCCAGCCAGAAGGGCAGCCAACCGACGCCGCCCTCCATGAAGCCGGCGCGCAGCCGCGGGAAGCGGCTCAGCACGCCACCGGCGGTGAAGCACATCACCGCCATCATCTGGCCGAAGGGATGGGTGATCGCGTGCACCATGAGTCGGGTGCTGAAGCGGTCGATCGCCCAGGGAACCTGATCCGGCGCCTGGCCGCCGCCGTGGATGCACACCGGCACGTCGAGGTCCTGCGCCGCCTGCCAGACGACGTCGAAGGCGGGGTCGTCGAGGTTGCGCTCCAGGATGTGCTGCGAGGTCACCATGCCGACCATGTCCAATTCGGTGACGGCGCGGTGCAGCTCCTCGGCCGCGGCCTGCGGCTCGATCATCGGCAGCTTGGCCACCGCCTTGAGGCGCTGCGGCGCATGCGCGCAGTACTCGGCGCGCGCGTCGTTGAGGGTCCGGCACAGGGCGATGGCGAAGCGCGGGTCGCGCAGCGCCCACTCCTCGCCGGCGCCGGGCGGGAAGAGCACCGCCATGTCGATGCCTTCGAGGTCCATGTCCTCGAGGCGCGGCGCGGGGTCGTACATGCCGGGGCGCATCGCCGACGGGTCCCACTGCGTGTGCCCGGCGCCCGGGCGCATCCCCTCCCCCACCTGCGAGGTGGGGATGTCGGCGTAGCGGCCGCGCACCTTGGCGACGAACTCCTCGGTCTGCGCGGCGAGATGCGAGGGCATGCGCGTCCACCACTGCGGTGGCTCGCCGCCGTGTCCGTCGGCGTCGATCACGTAGTGGCCGAAGCGTCCCATGTGAGTCAGCGCGCCGAGGTGGCCGGTGCGGCAGCTGCGCGACGGGCACGCAGCGCGGCGAGGTCGAGGTCGTAGAGCGTGGCGGGAGCGTCTTGCAGGATCTGCCGGCGCGTCTCGTCGCTGATGCTGTCGAGCTCGCGGATCTCGCGCAGCGCGCCGGGGAAGGTGGCGTCGGGATGCGGGTAGTCCGATGCCCACATCACGTGGTCCGCGCCGAGGTAGTCGACGGTGGCGGCGAAGGTGGGCTCGTCGGGCTCGGCGGAGATCCAGCACTGGCGCCGGAAATACTCGGTGGGACTGAGGCTGAGGTGGCGCGCCATCGACACCGGACGCAGCCATTCGCAGTGCTCGTCCATGCGGCCCAGCCAGAACGGCGCCCAGGTCCCGCCCGACTCCAGCACCGCGATGCGCAGCGTGGGGTTGCGCTCCAGCACGCCGCCGACGATCAGGCTGGCCAGCGACTCCATCTGCTCGAAGGGATGGGAGACGAGGTGCCAGAGGATGTGCTCGGCGAAGCGGTCGGGGCCGTGCTCGGCCATGTAGACGCCGAGGCCCTCGTGGATCGACACCGGCAGCTGCAACTCGGCACAGGTCGACCAGAACTGCGCGTACGACGGGTGGTGCATCGGCCGTCCCGCAATGGGATTGGGCCGGATCATCACGCCGCGCAGGCCGAGCTCCTCGGCGGCGAAGCGCACTTCGCGCACCGCCACCGCGGGATCGTGCAGCGACACCAGGCCGATGCCCACCAGGCGCTGCGCATCCGCCGAGCAGAAGTCGCGGATCCAGCGGTTGTAGGCGCGGGCGATGGCGCCGGCCAGGGGCCCGTCGATGTCCTCGACGGCCAGCGCGTAGAGGCCGCGGCTGGGATAGAGCACCGCGGCGTCGATGCCCTCCTCGTCCATCACCTCCAGCTGGGTCTGCGCCGACCACCCACTCGCCTTCTCGCGGTCGTGGGTGGAGTCGATGAGCTGCTTCATCCATTCCACGTAGCCGTCGCTGACGGCTTCGCGGGCGCGCCCCATGGTCTTTCCGTTCACCGTCAGTCCGGTCGCCTGGCCCGGCTCACCGCGCGGTGCGCGGTCGCGGAACTCGGGGTCGATGTACTGCAGCCAGAGATCCCACGGCTCCATGACATGGGCGTCGGCGTCGATGACGAGGTGGCCGTCGATCACGAGTGCACGTTCGCCTTCAGCGCGGGGATGTCGACCACCTTGCCGACGAAGGTGCCGTACAGCGGTGTGCTCACCGTGATCGTCGCCCAGAAGGTGCTGAAGTCGGCGCCCTGGGGATCGTGGTGCTTGGCGCTGTAGTCGGGATTGGTGAAGGCGAAGGTCCCGGTCAACGACGCCTTGGAGATGTTCTCCAGGGCGCTGCGCAGGCCGTCGGAATTGGTGCCGCCCGACTTCTGGATCGCCCACGCGGAGATGCGCGCGATGTCGCTGGCGAAGAGCGACGCCTGCAGCGACGGGATGGTCGACATCCAGTGCACCGCCTGCTTGGCGAAGGCGTCGGACTGCGGGTCGAGCGCGTCCTGCTGGCTGCGCGAGAGCACGTGGGAGACCAGGGCCTTGAACTGCGGCACCACCGAGGCCGGGACCAGCTTGGAGATGTCGCCGGTCACCGTGCCGTTGGTGGCCAGGATGCCGACGTTGGTCCAGCCCAGCTGCTGCACGGCGCGGGTGGCCACGCCGAGGGCGTTGGCCGGCGTCTGCAGGATGAGCAGGTCGGGGTTGGCCGCCTTCAACTTGGCGACCAGGCCGGTGACGTCCTGCGCGGTGGGGTCGAAGCCCTCGGAGTCGACCACCTGCATGCCCAGGCTGCTGTTGTTGGTGATCGCGTCCTGCACCGCGCCGATGGCGGCCTTGCCGCTGGTGTCAGCGGCGGCCAGCAGGCCGACCCTCTTGGCACCCAGCTGCTGCGCCTCGTAGGCGACGGCCAGCGCCTGCACCTGGAAGGGGATCGAGTACATGAAGTTGTACGGGTACTTGCTGGGATCGCCGAACACCGGCGTGCCCGACTGGGTGAAGGTGATCACCTTGCGCTGCGTGGTGATGGGCAGCGAGGCCAGCGCCTCGGTGGCGATGGGGCTGATCTCGACGATGTCGGCATGCTCCTGGTCGAGCAGCAGAGTCGTCGCGGTGGCCGCCTTGGAGGCCGACGACTGGTCGTCCTCGATGGCCAGGTCGACACGCCGGCCCAGCACCCCGCCCTTGGCGTCGATCTGGTCGACGGCGACGTGGAGTCCGGCGGCGACCTCCTGGCCGATGACGCCGAAGTTGCCGGTCATGGGCAGGATGGCGCCGAGCACGATGGGCTTGGTTGAGGCGCTGCCGCCGCTCGGCGAGGAGCCGCCGCCGCCGCCACTGCTGCCGCACGCGGCGACGCTGAGCGCCACCGCCGCGACGCCCGCTGCGCGCAGTCCGCGGAGGCGTCTGCGCGTGCCCTCAGCCTGTACCGGCTCACCCATCTGCTGGTCCTCCAACCCTCGCCCCTAATACTAAAATCTTACGTATCATTTACTAGATAGAGGCGGATCGTCAAGTCGGCCGGCGGGGGTCGTCGAAGACGTCGCGGACGGCCTCGCCGAGCAGCGCCACCATCGAGTCCGGCCACATCGCCGTGGCCACCAGCTCGACCAGCTCACCGTCGGGAAGCCGCAGATAGCCCACCGCGAGCTGCTCCACCAGCGCTGCTGGGCCGCGTTCGAGCAGCGCCGGCCAGGCGCCGGCGTCCACCGTCGAGGCGGTCCACAGCGTCGCCCCGGCGTCGAGCAGCGCGGCCGCCGTGGCGGGGACGTCGTCGCACCAGTAGGCCACGTGGCTGAGCCCGGGACGCGCCCGCAGCAGGCGGTTCTGCGGCGTGTCGCCGTCGTCCGGCGAGCATTCGACCAACTCGATGACGCCGCCGCCGGGGAGGCGGCCGTAGCTGATGCCCAGGGTGTTGCGCACCAGCGCGCCGCGGTCACCGTCGTAGGTGGTGTAGAGGCGCGGCGCGGCGTGCGCCCACGGTCCCGCGCCCAACGCGGTGTGCAGGTCCGCGGCCTGGCGACGGTCGGCGACCGGTCCCCCGCAGTGCATGAAGCGCAGGCGATGCCGGCCAACCGCGGCGGCGAGCAGCGGGTTCACCGCGGGGCGCTCGCGCGCAGGTCGGCGACCATGCGCTCGACGGTGCGCCGCACCGTCCACTGCGGCTGGTAGCCGAGTTCGCGACGCGCCCGACTGATGTCGAGCGGCTTCTCCGGCTCGCCGGGATCGGCGCCGGGGAGATGGGCCATCATCCCCGCCTGCGACGACTGCAGGGTGATCCGCGCATCGGGGACCAGCTCGCGCAGGTGGGCCGCGAAGTCAGCCAGGGTGCAGGGCTCGCCGGAGCCGATGTTCCACACCCCGCCGGGGAGATCCTCGCGGGTCAGCGCCAGCACGGTGGCCGCGGCGGCATCGTCGACGTAGACCCACTCCATGCGCGGCCAGTCGCGGCCGGTGA
>CAZCJX010000075.1:7653-13334 GCA_964499205.1 uncultured Actinomycetes bacterium
GCGGCGGCATCGTCGACGTAGACCCACTCCATGCGCGGCCAGTCGCGGCCGGTGAACGCCTCGCCGCGCAGCACGGTGGCGACCATGGTGGGGATCACCGCACCGGCGCGGCTGATCTCCGTCGAGGGCACGGTGTGGAACGACGCGTCGGCGGGCGGGACCACCATGGGGTAGCGCAGCGCGCAGAAGGTGATGCCGAAGAGGCTCTGGTACACCGCGCCGAGCTGCTCGCCGGTCACCTTGGTGACGCCGTAGACGTCGCAGGGCTGCAGCGGCGTGTCCTCGCCGACCAGCTCGCCGCACTGCCGCCGTCCCCGACCGTACACCGACGAGGTGCTGCTGAAGACGACCCGCTCGATGCCGTGCTGCCGCGCCGCTTCGAGCAGGTTGGCGATGCCGCCGACGTTGACGGTGACGCCACGATGCGGCTGCTGCCAGACCAGGCTGGTCAGCGCCGCGGTGTGGACGATCGAGGTCACCTGGTGGCGGCGCAGCAGGTGGAGCAGCTGCATCAGGCCGGGCATGTCGAGCAGGTCGAGCTGCGCCGTCACGATGGCGTGGTCGTCGCGCAGCAGCCGCAGCCGCTGCGGGTCGAGATTCGCGTCGCAGAGCACCACCTGCTCGCCGCGGGCGGCGAGCTGCAGGGCGACGTGGCAGCCGACCAGGCCCGCCCCCGTCACCATCACGGCCACCGCCTCAGCGCTCCGGGACGGGCGCCGCGTCGGTGATGCTGACGTGGCGGAGGACGCGGCGGGTGGCCGGGTCGAACGGGTCGCGGCGGTGCATGGCGCCGACGTTGTCCCAGATCACCAGGTCGCCCACCTGCCAGGCGTGCTCGTAGACGTGCGCCGGCCTCACGCAGTGCTCGCGCAGCTCGCGCAGCAGCGCGTCGCTGGCGCTGCGCGGCATGCCGGCCACCGCGGCGTCGAAGTAGCCGAGGTTGGGCCACACCGACTCGCGGCCGCTGCGCGGGTTGCGCTGCACCAGCGGCAGGGTGATGCCGGCGCCGCGCTTGTCCTCGGGGACGAACGTCTCGTCGGCCGGGATGCTGTAGTGCACATGAAGGCTGCGCAGCCGCTGCTTGGTGCCGGCGTCGAGCCCGTCCCAGGCCAGGTAGCAGTTGGCGAAGCTGGTGTTGCCACCGGCGCCGGCGGCGGTCTCCAGGCAGTCGAGCATCAGCCAGCGGGTCAGCGGCAGCTCCAGGCCGAGGTCGGAGTGCCAGTCGATCGCCGCCGTGCCGCCGGTGCCGATGGCGTTGCCGTCCTCGACCACGTTGGAGACGAAGTTGATGCCAGGATGGTCGGGAACGTGGCTGTGCACGGCCAGGCTGGGACGCAGCGGGCCGAACGCCGCGGCGAACCGCTCCAGTGCCGCGTGGCTGAGTGGAGGGCCGGTGCGCAGCAGCACGACGACGTGCTCGTCGACGGCGTCGACGATGGCCTGCCGGGTGGCGCCGTCGAGCGGCTGGTGCGGGTCGACGCCGAGCAGCTCGGCACCGAAGGATGCGTCGAAACGGCGCAGCTCCACTGCCTGCACGGTCCTACGCCTGCACGGGCTGGTCGACGAGGTGCTCGAACAGGTCGGGGTCGCTGCGGCGCAGGCGGCGCAGGTTGGACTCCCACATCATCTGGCGCCAGTACACCTTGTACGCCTCGCGGCCGCGCAGCACCTCGGCGAGGGGGATCTCGAAGCCGTCGTGCGCCTGGATGTCGAGCTGGTGGCGGGCCGCCTGCTCCAGGGCGATGGCCTCGGCGGTGCAGTCCTCCAGCTTCCCGGAGGTGATGATGGCGCCGTGGTTGGCGATCAGCACCACGTGCTTGTCCCTGCCCAGCTCGGTGGCCAGCTCGACGCCGTCGACGGGCGGCTTGGTGCCGTCGTCGCGGTGGTACACGACGTCGTCGTGGAAGAGCACCGAGAGCACGTTGTACATGCCCAGCGGCTGGCCGGTGCTGGCCAGCACGGTGGCGTAGTGCGAATGGGTGTGGATGACGCTGCCGATGTCGGGGCGCGCCTTGTAGATGCCGGCGTGGAACTGCACCGCGGGCGAGATCACCCGGTCGCCCTCCAGCACGTTGAAGTCGAAGTCGACCTTGACCACGTCGTCCGGCACGGTCTCGTCGAAGT
This sequence comes from uncultured Actinomycetes bacterium, assembly GCA_964499205.1. Classification (GTDB taxonomy): domain Bacteria; phylum Chloroflexota; class Dormibacteria; order Aeolococcales; family Aeolococcaceae; genus DASRDZ01. The sequence goes on from CAZCJX010000075.1 coordinate 9,778, forward strand.
ACTGGAAGGGGGTGACCCAGAAGGCGTCCTCGCCCTCGGCGCGGGCGCTGACGTGGCCGGCGACGTTGCTGTCGCAGCCCTCGCGGTGGAGCATGCGCCGGGCCGCGGCGATGCGGAAACGGATGTCCTCGACCGTGGTGGCCATGCTCGCCCTCCAGCGCCTCCAACTCCGCCTGAGTATTCCGATCTATTATATATATGATTGCCAGGGCCGGCGGCGGCCGGCGCGCCGTCAGGGATCGACGGCGATCTCGATGCCGTAGCCCAGCTCGGCGCGCAACCGCGGCTGGTCGGTGACCGGGTGGATGCTGGCAAGGCGCAGCTGCACGCGCGCACCGTCGGCAACGCCGCGCAGCACACCGCCTGCGGCACGGCCGCGCACCACCCACTCGGCGAAGACGTACCAGTCGCCGGCGACGCGGTTGAGCACGCTGATCTCGCGGTCCTGCACGCCGTCGACCACCATGCGGCAGCGCTCGCGCACCGCGTCGCCGCCGATGCCCTGCAGCACCGCGCCGCCGCCCTCGCGGTAGTCGCGCACGGCGACGCGCGCATCGGGGGCGAAGGAGCGGACCGCCGCGTCGACGTCGCCCTCGCGCAGCGCGTCGAGGAAGTGGTCGTGCAGCTGCTGGTTGCGCCAGCGCAGCCAGGGCAGGTCGGCGACGTTGGCCGGCGGCACCGGCGGCGGCGGCGCCGGGACGCCGCCGTAGAGGTCGAGGAAGCTGCGCTTGGCCCAGAGGATCTCGCCGATGATGCCGTCGGCAGCGACCGGGAAGAGCACCACGTGGTTGGAGTTGTAGAGCTTGCCGTCGGCGACCGAGCGCGTCGTCGCCACGCCCTCGTAGAACGCGTACCAGTCGCTCGACACCTGGGCGACGTGCGCCGAGTCGACCACCTCCATGGTGGTGCGCTCGTTCTCGTAGAACTCCCGCACCTGCTCGCGCTCGGTGAGCACCACCAGGGTGGGATCGGACAGCGTGAAGTCGGGCATGATGTAGCAGACCTGCCGGCTCACCGTGGCCATCACCGCGTCGATGTCGTTGGTGGTCTCCGACTGTCCGTGCCGCCGTGCGGTGACCAGCGACTGCAGCATCGCCTCAGCGGGATCGACAACCTTCACGCTGTGCCTCCGTCGAATCGACCGGTCTCCAGGGTGACCATGCTGCCCACCAGGCCCTCCAGCCACGCCGGCTCCTGCTCGGCGATGATCAGCGTCATCCCCTGCTGCGCCATGCGGCCGATGCTCTCGAACACGCTGGTGGCAACGGTGCGGGCCAGTCCTGCCGAGGGCTCGTCGAGCAGCAGCAGCGAGGGCTGCGAGCGAAACGCCATGGCCAGGGCCAGGATCTGCCGCTGTCCGCCGCTGAGGTAGCCGGCGGCGTGCTTCATCCGCTCGCCGAGGACGGGGAACAGCTCCAGCACCTCGTCGAGGCTGCGGGCTTCGCGATGGCGCATCTCGGCGAGCCGCTCGGCGAGCAGCAGGTGGTCGGCGACGCTGAGGTTGGCGAAGACGCGCGCACCTTCGCGCACCAGGCTGACGCCGCGCGCGGCGATGCGATCGGGTCGCTCGGGGAGGATGCCGGTCCCGTCGAGGTCCAGGGTTCCCGCGGCGCGACGGTGCACCCGGGCGACGGTGCGCAGCAGCGTCGACTTGCCGGCGCCGTTGCGCCCCAGCAGGCCGACGATGGCGCCGGGCTCGGCGTGCAGCGACACGTCGAAGAGCGCCTGCGCCTGCCCGTACCAGGCGCTCAGCCTGGTGATGCGCAGGTCGGCGCCGCGCGGGCTGCTCGTCGGCATCGCCCTCAGCCCTCCGCCATGCTGCGCTGCCCGGCGACGTAGACGCTGCCGAAGAACGCGGCCATGCGCTCGTCGGCAGCCGCGTCGGCGTCGAGCGCGCCGGCGGTCGAGCGCACCATCACCGCGCCGCTCTCCAGCAGCACGATGGCGTCGCAGTAGCGCTGCACGAAGGCGAGGTTGTGCTCGATGAGCAGCACCGCGTAGCCGCGCGTGGCGAGGCGGCGCAATGTGTCGCCGATCAGCTCGAGGTCGGAGCCGCTCAACCCCGCGGCCGGCTCGTCGAGGCAGATCACCCGCGCGTCGGCGGCCATCGCCCGGGCCACCTCGACGATGCGCTTGAGTCCCAGCGGCAGCTCGCCGGCCGCGGTGTCCTGCGCCTGCGCGTCGAAGCCGAGCTCGGTGCAGGCGCGGCGGGCGCGGGCGCGCACGGCCTCGCGGTGGCGGCGGTAGCCGGGCGTGCGCAGCAGCGAGCCGAGGATCCACTGCCGCCCGCCGAGCAGCGCCAGCTCCACGTTCTCCAGCACGGTCAGCTCGTCGATCAGCTGGGGAACCTGGAAGGTGCGGCGGATGCCGCCGCGCGCGATGCGGTGGGTCGATCGTCCGGTCACCTGCTCCCCGGCCACGCTGACCGAGCCGGAGTCGGGCGCCACGAACCCGGTGAGCACGTTGAGCAGGGTGGTCTTGCCCGAGCCGTTGGGCCCCACCAACCCCACCACCCGCCCGGCGTGCACCTCGACGTCGACGCCGCGCAGCACCCGCATGCCGCCGAACGACTTCTCGACACCCTTGGCAGCAACCAGCGGGACGGCCGCCGTGGCGGCGGGCGCTTCGACGCTGCCCTCGGCGGACGGGCGCAGCACGATGGCGCGCTGCGGCGGCGGTCCGGCGCGGCGCAGCAGGCGGCTGCCCCGGCCGCGCACGCTGTGCACCACCAGCGGGATGATGCCCTGCGGCGCCAGCACGCTCACCGCCAGCAGTGCGCCGCCCAGCACCAGCTGGTTGAAGCGGCTGAACGGCCCCACCCAGAGGCTGAACGCCTGGAAGACGATGGTGCCGATCACCGGTCCCCACAGCGTTCCCTTGCCGCCCAGCATCACCGAGGCGATGAGCAGGATGAGCAGGCCGAGCCCGAAGGTCTCGGGCGCGATGAACTGGGTGGAGTGCGCCCACAGCCAGCCGGCCAGCGCCACCGGCAGCGACGAGATCAGCGCCACCCAGGCCTGCACCGACGGCACGTTGACGCCGCAGGCGCTGGTGGCCGGCGGCGTGTCGCGCACGCCGCGGAGCACGATGCCCCAGGTGCCGGTGGAGAGGTTGCGCAGCGCCACCCAGACCACCGCCACCACCACCAGGATCGCCTCGTACTGCCACGTCGGATTGCCGTCGGGCGGACCCACCACGGGGAGCCCGCCGACACCGCCGATGCCGTCGCTGCCATTGGTCCACCGCTGCGCGGACGCGATCAGGTCGGGGAACACCGTGGCGGCGAAGAACGTGGTGATGGCGAGATACCAGCCGCGCAGGCGGAAGCTCGGCGAGCTGATCAGCATGCCCACCAACGCGCCGACGAGCAGCGCCGCGGGCAGCGTCTTCCACGCGTCCCAACCGTACTCGGCGCTGAGGATTCCCGCGGTGTACGCGGCCGCACCCATCACCACCGGCTGTCCCAGGGCGAGCTGCCCGGCGACGCCGAAGCTGAAGTTGAGTCCCAGCGCCACCGCCATGTAGATCAGCACCAGCTCGTAGCGCAGCAGGTCGTA
>CAZCJX010000076.1:0-12945 GCA_964499205.1 uncultured Actinomycetes bacterium
CTCGGGTGCCGCGGCCGCTGCGGGCGGGCCGGGACCGGTGCCGTCGCCCGCCGGTGGTGCGGGCGGGCCGGGACCGGTCCCGTCGCCCGCCGGTGGCGGGCCGGGGCGTGCCTTCGCGCCACCGCCGCCCCTGACCGTGCCGCCACCTGCCAGCGCGCCGGTTCGTGCCCGACCGGTTCGAACGGCGCCGACCCCGCCCGCGCCCGGGCCTGACGCCGAGCCGGCGTTGCCCGGCCTGGAGCCGCCGCCCGCGCCGCGCCGGGAATCCGATGCCGACATCGACCTCGACGACATCCCCTTCTGAGCATCGCCTCGGCTGTGCCACCCCGGCTGGGGCCTTCACAATACCACAGCTCTGTGTAATAATGGCCACCGTGACCGCCTCGCCTCCCTCCGCTCCGCGCCGGCTCGACGTCGTGCTCGTCGAGCGTGGCCTGGCGCCCTCGCGTGAGAGTGCCCAGGCACTGATCGCGGCCGGGCTGGTCGAGGTGGCGGGGGAGAAGGCCGCCTCGGCGGCCCACCGTGTGGCGCCCGCCGACGAGGTGCGCCTGCTCGGCCGCGACCATCCCTGGGCGAGCCGCGGCGGAGTCAAGCTGGCGGCCGCGCTGGACGCCTTCAGCGTCGACCCGGCCGGCCGGGTCTGCCTCGACTCCGGCGCCTCGACGGGCGGCTTCACCGACGTGCTGCTCAGCCGCGGCGCCAGCCTCGTCTACGCCGTCGACGTGGGCTACGGGCAGCTGGCCGGCCGCCTGGCCCGCGATCCGCGTGTGCGCGTCCTCGACCGGACCAACCTGCGCCTGCTGCGCGAGCTGCCGGGTCCCGCCCCGAGCCTGGTGACCCTCGACCTCTCCTTCATCTCGCTTCGCTCGGTGCTGCCGCGGGTCGGCGAGCTGGCCGCTCCCGGCGCGGGGGTGGTGTGCCTGTTCAAGCCGCAGTTCGAGGTGGGTCGCCAGGCGGTGGGCAAGGGCGGCATCGTCCGCGACCAGGCCGCGGTCGACGCCGCGGTGCAGGACTTCACCCGCTGGGCCGCCGCCGAGCTGGGCGCCGAGGTCACCGGCCCGATCGACTCGCCGATCGCCGGGACCAAGGGTAACCGCGAGCTCCTCCTGCACCTCCACCTCCCCGGAGAGGCGACATGACCGAGCAGCGCAGCATCGGCTTCCTGCTCCACCCCCGTGAGAACGAGCACAGCCACCTGGTCTCGGGCGCCGTCCGCCTCGCCGAGGAGCACGGCTTCGCCACCTGGATTTGCGTGGCCCACCCCGAGGAGGCGCTCTTCGAGCACCGCGCCGACACGGCGCTGCTGATCACCCTGGGCGGCGACGGCACCTTCCTCTTCGGCGCCCGCCTGGCCGCCCCGCTGGGCATCCCGGTGCTCGGCGTCAACCGCGGCCAGCTCGGCTTCCTCACCGACATCGAGGTCAGCCAGCTGCACCAGGCCATCGACGACTTCGTCGCCGGCCGCCATCGCATCCAGCGGCGCTCGCTGCTGGAGCTGGAGGTTCCCAGCGGCGACGGCTCCCGCTTCGAGGCGCTCGCCCTCAACGAGGTGGTGGTCAAGTCGGCCACGGTCAACCTGGCCCGAATCCGGGTGGAGGCCGACGACGAGCTGCTCGGCGAGTTCGATGCCGACGGCGTCATCGTCGCCACCGCGACCGGGTCGACCGCCTACGCGCTGAGCGCGGGCGGCCCGCCGGTCGACCCGCGGGTGCGCGCCCTGATGGTGGTGCCGCTGGCGCCGCACGCGGTGATCACCCGGGCGGTGGTGGTCCCCGAGGCGGTGACCATCCACGTCAGCCTGCTGCACGGCCGCGCCGTCACCGCCGCCGACGGCCACGCCAACTGCGCCCTCGCCGAGGGCAGCCGGCTGACCATCCGGCCGGGCCCGGAGTTGCAGGTGGTGCAGATCGCCGGGTCGCCCTCCTTCCTCCGCCGCCTCCGCGAGAAGGTGCACTTCGGCATGCCGCTCAAGGAGTCGCTGGAGGACGCCGACGGGCACCGCTTCCGCGAGCGCGAGGCTGAGACCGACCGCGCGCGCCAAGCCGACACCCCGGGGAGGAGTGACTGATGCCCCTGGTCGAGCTGCGCATCGCCAACCTCGCCGTGGTCCGCAGCGCCCGGCTGGAGCTGGGCCCCGCCGGGCTGGTCGCCCTCACCGGCGAGACGGGCGCCGGCAAGACGGTGTGCATCGCCGGCCTGCGCCTGGTCCTGGGCGGCCGCTTCGATCCCGAGCTGGTCCGCACCGGCTGCGAGGCCGCCTCGGTCGCGGCGGTCTTCGACGCCGTGCCCGACGCGGTGCGTGCCCGCCTCGACGGCCTCGGCGTCCCCGACGACGACCTGCTCACCCTGAGCCGCGAGCTCCCGCGCGGCGGCCGCGGCGCCTGCCGGGTGAACGGCGCCCTGGTCTCGGCGGCGACACTGCGCGAGATCGGCGAGGCGCTGGTCGAGGTGACCGGGCAGGGGGAGAGCCACCGCCTGCTCCGCCCCGCGCGCCAGCGGGAGCTCCTCGACGCCTTCGGTGGTCCCTCCCTGCTCGGCCTGCGCGCCGAGACCGCCGCCGCGGTGCGCGCCTGGCGCGAGGCCGAGGAGGCACTGGCCCGCGCCACCGAGTCGGCGCAGGCGGACGCGGCCGAGGTGGAGCGGGCGCGTGAGGTGGTGGCGGAGCTGGGCGCACTCGACCTGCGGCCCGGCGAGGACGTCGAGCTCGCCGCCGAGCGGCTGCGGCTGCGCCACGCCGTCGGGCTGGCTGCGGCCGCCGAGGCGCTGCACGCCGCCTGCCACGGCAGCGACGACGCCCTCGGCGCCGCCGACATGCTCGCCGCCGCAGCGGAGGAGGGCAGGTCGCTTCGCGCCCTCGATCCCGCCGTGGACGGGCTGGTCGCCGAAGCGGACGACCTCGTCGAGCGCCTGCGCGACCTCGCCGCCGGGGCCCGCCGCTGCGCCGACGGCTTCGTGGTCGACGAAGGGCGGCTGGCCTCGGTCGAGGAGCGCCTCGACCTCCTCGACCGGGTGAAGCGCCGCCACGGCGGCAGCATCGAGGCAGCGCTCGACGCCCTGGCCCGGGCCGAGGAGCTCTGTGCCAGCGCCGACGCCGGTGCCGGCGGCCTGGGGCGCCTGCAGGCGGCGGTCGCCGAGCGCCGCGCGGCGGCCGCCGCGGTCGCCTCCCGCCTCTCCGAGAGCCGCGCTCGCGCTGCCGCCCGCCTGGAGAAGGAGGTGACCGCCCGCCTGCGCCAGCTCCGGCTGCCCCACGGCCGCCTGCGCGTGGTGCTGAGTCGCACGCCCGACCCGGACGGGCTGGAGCTCGACGGCGTCCGGGTCGCGTGTTCCGCGCAGGGGGCCGACGATGTCGACTTCCGCCTCGCCACGGCCCGCGACGGGGTTCCCCTGCCGCTTGCCCAGGGCCCCTCGGGCGGCGAGCTCTCCCGGCTGGCCCTGGCCCTGCGCAGCGTCGTCGCCCTGGCCGACGACAGCCCGACACTGGTCCTCGACGAGGTCGACACTGGGCTCGGCGGCGAGACCGCCGCTCGGGTAGGGGAGGTGCTCGCCGCCATCGGGGAGACGCGCCAGGTGGTGGTCATCACCCACCGCGCCGAGATCGCGGCGCGCGCCGCCGGCCACCTGCGCGTGCAGAAGGACGAGGTCGACGGCCGTCCACAGACCAGCGTCGCCGCCGTCGAGGGCGAGGAGCGCGTCGCCGAGATCGCCCGCCTGATGTCCGGCCGTACCACCGAGGCCGCCCTTGCCCGCGCCCGCGAGCTGCTGGAGGAGGGGCGGATGCGGCCGGACGGTGTCCTGCCTCGTACCATTGCGCCCCGATGACGGACGGTCCCGACTCCCAGAGCCCCTCCGCCGCCACGCCCGAGCAGCCGAACCCCTCCACTGACGGCACCGGCACGCCCCCGAGCGACGCGACTCCCGCGCCGGCGGACATCCCTCTCAACGGCACCGTGGTGAGCGGCGCCGAGCTGACCGAGGCAGGCGCCCGCTTCCGCGTCGAGACCCCCGTCTACCAGGGTCCCCTCGACGGGCTGGTGGCTCTCGCCCAGCGCGGCGAGGTCGACCTGGCCCAAGTCCAGGTGAGTGAGATCACCGCCGGCTACCGCCACCACCTCGACGCCAGCGACCCCAAGCCCGAGGCCCGCGAGGTCGCCGACTTCCTCACCATGGCCGGCCGCCTGCTCACCCTGAAGGCACAGCGGCTCCTCCCCGACGGACCGCTCGAAGTCGACGAGCCGGTGGAGGAGGAGGGCGCTGCCGAGGACGACCCCGGCGCCCGCCTCGCCGAGTACCGCCTCTTCCGCGAAGCCGCGGACGCCCTCCTCTCCGAGGTGGCCGAGCAGGGCGCGCGCAGCTTCCTCAGCCTGGTCGCGCCGGACGTCATCCCCGTCGAGCGCCTGGCCATCCCCGCTGAGCGCCTCGCCGCCGCCTTCCGCGCCGTCCTGGAGCGCATTCCCGACGTCGAGCCCTACCAGGTCGACACCGCGCTCTTCTCGGTGGAGGAGAAGCTGGCCGGGCTGCGCGACCTGCTGCGCAGCCGCCGCACCCTGAAGTTCGACGAGCTCTTCCACGGCGTCCGCTCCCGCCTCGAAGCCGTCGCCACCTTCCTGGCGCTGCTGGAGCTGCTCAAGTCCGGCTCCGCCCGGGTGGAGCAGCCCGAGCCCTTTTCGGACATCTCGGTGAGCCTGGTTGACTGAGGACAAGCTGCCGCCGGCCGACGAGCCCCAGCCCTCGGCGCAGCCGCTGGACGACACGGGCCCGCCTCCCTTTCCGATCCCCGAAGGGGTCGTCGACCTGAGCCCCGAGGAGCTCTCGCCCGCGCTGGCCGCGGTCTGCTTTGCCCTCAACCGGCCGGTCACCCTGGCCGAGGCCGCCGCCGTGCTCGGCCGCAGCCACGGCGACGTCGCCGCCGCCGCCGACCACCTCGCCACCTCGCTGCGCGGCAGCGCCCTGATGCTGCAGCGCCACCAGGACGAGGTCCAGCTCGTCACCCGCCCCGAGGTCGCCTGGGCGGTGCAGCGCGCCCTCAACCCGGAGAAGCCCGGCCGCCTCTCGCGCCCCGCGCTGGAGACGCTGGCCATCGTCGCCTACCGCCAGCCGCTCACCCGCGCCGGCGTCGAGGCCATCCGCGGCGTCAACTGCGAGGCGGTGCTCGACAGCCTGGAGCGCCGCGGCCTGATCGCTGAGGTCGGCCGCCAGGACACCCCTGGCCACCCCCGCCTCTTCGGCACCACCCTGCGCTTCCTCCAGGTCGTCGGCCTGGAGCGCATCGAGGACCTGCCCCCGCTGCCCGAGGGCCTCACCGTCCCCGAGCTCCCCGCCGCCGACTGGGAGGGCGAGACGGCCGAAGCGCCCGAGACCGCTGCGGCGAGCACCGCACCGGCCCCAGCGCCGCCGTCGGACGCCCTCACCGACGCCACCCTCGACACCCTCACCGACGCCACCGCGGACGCCCTCACCGATGCCACCGTCGACACGCACAGCGACGCCACTGGCGACACCCTCACCGATGCCACCGTCGAGGTCCGCGGCGAAGCGGTACTCGGCACCGCCCTGCCCGCGGACGCCGACGCCGGCCACAGCGCCAACGGCGACAGCCTCGACCTGCTCGGCGTCGCCCCCGACCTCGACCCCGACGAGGGCTACGACGCCGGCCCCGGCCTGTTCGACGACCCGGATGTCGAGGACGCGACGCCAGAGGACGCGACGCCAGAGGACGCCGCCCCCGGCCACGACGCGCCGCACGAGCACCCCGACCACGAGGACGGCGGCAGCGACCCCGCCGGCCGCCCCCCCTGGTACCCATGACCCGCACCGGCGCCACGGCCGCACCGGAGCGGCTCAACCGCTTCCTCGCCCACCACGGCGTCGCCTCCCGCCGCGGCGCCGACGTGCTCATCGAGCAGGGCCGCGTCACCGTCAACGGCGCTCCCGCCGCCCTGGGCACCCGGGTCGACCCCGCCGTCGACCAGGTCACCGTCGACGGCCGGCCCGTCGCCGGCCCCGTCCCGCTGCGCACCCTGATGCTCAACAAGCCCACCGGCGTGGTCAGCACCCGCACCGACCCCCAGCAGCGCCCCACGGTCCTCCAGCACGTCGACGACCCCACCGGCCTCTACCCGGTCGGCCGCCTCGACGCCGACAGCCGCGGCCTGCTCCTGCTCACCACCGACGGCGACCTCGCCTTCCGCATCACCCACCCGCGCTACGGCATCACCAAGCACTACCGGGTCACCGTCGAGGGCCACGCCAACGCGGCTGCCCTGCGGCGCCTCGAACAGGGCGTCACCCTCGACGACGGCCCGGCCAGAGCCCTCGAAGCCCGCCACGCCGGCGAGACCCGCCACGGCGACATCGTCGACGTGTCCATGGCCGAGGGCCGCAAGCGCGAGGTCCGCCGCCTCTTCGCCGCCGCCGGCCTGCGGGTCACCGACCTCTGCCGCACCGCCGTCGGCCCGGTCACCCTCGGCGACCTCCGCGAGGGCCACGCCCGCCCCCTCAGCGGCGCCGAGCTGCGCGCCCTCTACGCCGCCGTCGGCCTCACACCCCCGAAGCGCTGATGGCCGAGCACGCCACTGTGGTCACCGTGGACGGACCTGCCGGCAGCGGCAAGTCGACCCTCGGCCACCGCCTCGCCCTGGCCCTCGACCTGCCCCTGATCGACACCGGCCTGCTCTACCGCGGCATCACCGTCGCCGCGGTGCGCAGCGGCCTCGACGCCAGCCACCCCGACGCCATCGCCGACCTCGCCCGGCGCACCACCCTGGAGCTCAACACCGACCCGGCCGCACCCCCCGGCGACTGGGCCGTGCGCGTCGACGGCCGCGACGCCTCCGCCGACGCTCGCGACCCGCGCAACGCCACGCTGCTCGCCGAGCTGAGCCGCCTGCCCCAGCTGCGCGCCGTCCTCCTCCAGCGCCAGCGCGACCTGGCCAGGGACGGCGCGGTCGCCGTCGGCCGCGACTGCGGCACCGTGGTCTTCCCCGACGCGCCGGTCAAGTTCTTCCTGCAGGCCTCGCCGCACGTGCGCGCCCTCCGCCGCGCCGAGCAGCTGCGCGCCGCCGGCATCGAGGTGGACGCCGGCCAGCTCGAGGCCGAGATCGCCGGCCGCGACGCCCTGGACATGGAGCGCGCCGTGTCGCCGTTGCGACCGGCATCCGACGCCCATATCATCGACACGGGCAGCCTCGACGTGGACGACATGGTCTCCGCGGCGCTGCGCGTCTGTCGACAGGCCGGCCTGGGCGCCGGGGCACGGGAGTAAGCCGCGGATGTATCCCATCCTCCGCGCGGTGATGCATGTGCTCGCCGGGCTCATCCTGTTCCGCACCAAGCACATCTCGGGTCTGGAGAAGGTGCCGCGCAGCGGCCCGGTGCTGGTGGTCGGCAACCACATCGCCTCGCTCGACCCGCCGCTCACCGGCGCGCTGATCAAGCGCTTCGACGTCTACTACATGGCCAAGAGCGAGTACTTCACCAGGCGCGTGCAGGGCTGGCTCTTCCGCAGCTACAACGCATTTCCCGTGGTCCGCCACAGCCCCGACCGGCGCTCGCTCAAGCAGGCGCTGCAGGTGCTCGAGGACGGCCACGTGCTGATGATGTACCCCGAGGGCACGCGCTCCCGCGACCTGCAGCTGCACCGTCCCTACGCCGGCGCCGGCTTCCTCGCCCGCAAGTCGAATGCACCCATCGTCCCCGTCGCCGTGTGGGGCAGCGAGGACATCCTCCCCGCCGGCGCGTCGTGGCCGAAGCGGGCCCATGTCTGGATCCAGTTCGGCGACCCCTTCCTGCTTCCCGAGCGCAATCCCGACGGCACGCCGATGACCCACCAGCAGAGCGCCGACTACATGATGGCCCGCGTCGCGGCCATGCTCCCGGTCAGGTACCGCGGCGTCTTCGCGCCCGGCAGCGACGTCTCCGCCGCCTCCCCGGCGGCCTGATCCCGAGCTCAGAGCGAGCGTTCGTCCGGCCCTGACCGCAATGCGGAGGCCCGAACGGCCGTCTTTCCCTGTCGGCGGGCCGGTCTCACGAGCAATGCACCCGGCTCGTCCAGGCCCGGCAAGGTCAGCATCACCGAAGGGAGGACGCCCTCGTGCCCTCGCGCCGACGTGCACTCACCGCGCTCGTTCTCACCCTCGCCTGCCTCGGGCCCGTCTCGACGCAGGTGGCCTCCACGCACGCGGACGCGTACCAGCAGCCCACCCACAGCTTCGCCAGGCCCAGCGCCGGCCACCCTGACGTCTACACCTGGCAGGGTGCGGCGCTGGAGTCCCCGGTCACCGAGGGCGGCATCCCGGGGGCCTCGACCACCACGGCCTGCGATCCCACCGGCACCAAGCTCTGCGAGGACGTCAAGCTCACCGTCCCCGACGGGCTGGGCGCCTCGACGCTGTACCTCAAGGTGGCCTGGCAGCACCCCGTCTGGCAGCTCTTCATGTACGCCATCGAACCCGACGGCAAGACGGTGCACGGCAAGCCGCTCGGCTGCGACAGCGACTCCTACGAGAAGGGCTGCGGCAACCAGACCACCCTGCCCTTCGACGAGGTGACCATCCCCGATCCCAAGCCGGGCACCTGGACCATCCGCGTCGCCGCCGTGCACAGCCACGGCGAGGCGTACACCGGCACCGCCTCGCTGACCGCCTCGTCCCCGCTCACCGCGCTGCGCGAGAACCTCGACCAGATGACCGGCCATCTGACCCGCAACCAGCGCGTCAACGTGGTGTTCGTCGGTTGGCAGCCCAGCGCCACGGAATTGGCCGACCTCGAGGGAAACTCGGCGACGCAGTACCGCATCTCGGTGGCGGAGAAGCAGTCCGCCGACTGCTTCGACGACAACACCGGCAACGTCGCCGGGCTGGTGCAGGGCACCAACTGCAACTACACCGGCACCGACAAGTCGCTGGACCAGGGCCAGGGCAGCTCCACCGTGCCCTACTTCGAGCCGCTGCAGTTCGACTTCGACTACCACTACCTGGCGGCCGACGACACCTACACCAAGGACCTCTTCGCCAGCATTGCCAAGGCCACCAAGCAGGGCGCGCAGTTCAGCAGCGGGCGGGTGCCCTTCACCAACGCGCAGGCGTCGTTCAAGCAGAGCTACCTCACCAAGTACAACGCCGAGTACGGCCAGTACCGCGGGACCGACCATCTGGTCACCGACACCAGCACCATCGACCTCATCGACGGCTTCCAGGTCGAGGACTGGATCCAGAACACCCGCTTCGACGCCAAGTACTGCAACTCCTTCACCGATCTGGCCACCAAGCAGACCGAGGGGGCGCAGTTCATCAACCCCGACCCGACGGCGACGCGCGATATCTACTGGGACGGCAACGGCACGCGTCCGGTCGACGTCGACCGCGATCCCCAGGGCGCCAACACCGGGCTGACCTTCTTCCTCGTCGACACCTTCAGCCCGTCGTACGCCAAGGACTACTTCCGCACCGACCACTACCACGCGTGGACGACCCTCGACGACATCAAGGACCCGGACACCGGCGGGCCCGCCGGCCCGGACAACGGTCGTGGCTGGGGCGGTCGCTACCGCTTCTACCTGCTCGACCTCGGCGCTGCGCCGTCGTCCTACGAGCGCAGCGACTGGGTGTCGGCCAACGTCAACCCTGAGGACGGCTCGGCGTTCTTCGACCCGCCCATCTGGCAGTGGCGCAACGATCCCAACTGGAACGGGACCAACCCGGTCAACGGCGCGGCGCTGCAGGTGACCTACCAGCAGCTGTCCACCAGCGTCCCGTACCACTACGCCGGCGACACCCTCGGCCAGGTGCTCGGCTTCGAGCTGACCACCGGCCTGTCGTTCAAGTTCATCGGCGGCTACCTGTACCGCCCGATTCCCAACGACGTCTACATCATCAACACCCTGCAGGTGACCGACCACTATTCGCTGCCGCCGTCGCAGGGCGGCCAGGATCTCTACTCGGTCGACCTCTCCAAGGTGTACCAGCCGTCCGTCGGCCTCAAGGCGCTCAGCTCGGCCGCACCGTACGCGTACTTCAGTCCCAGCTTCGTGAAATACATCACCCTCGGCTGCGCCTCACGGCGATTCGTGCTGGCCATCCACCAGCAGGTGGACGACCCCACCTGCACCAACCCCGACGGCCTGCAGCAGGCCATCGAGGACGGCAAGGCCAACGGACTCGGCGAGCTGGTCACTCTCAACGTCGGCGGTGTCAACATTCCCGACTACGCTGTCGATGTCAACCCGATCCGCGACTACGTCGACGAGCACCGCGCCCAGTACGCGCCGCTGGTCGACGGCGCCTTCAGCGTGCCGGTGTTCAACGTGATGTTCGAGAAGCAGTTCAACGCCGCGCTGCCGCTGCTGGTCGGCGGCATCGCCCTTCCCGTCAACGGCGGCGAGGGCTGGGGCCAGCTCGACAACGTCAACGACGACCTCATCCCCAAGGCGGCGGTGGACTGCAACAACTCGGCGCCGGGCGCGTGCAGCACCATCGACGCCAACCCGCAGCACCATGACTACTACCTGACCTACGTGGTCACCCATGAGGCCGCCCACTTCCTCGGTCTCAACCATCCCCACGACGGAGCCGCGCCGGTCGGCAAGGCCAAAGACGGCAGCTGGACGCGCTACTACACGACGCTGAAGTGGCTGTACGACATCACGGCGTCGCCGACCACGTATGCCGGCGACTACAACCAGTACGAGGACATCGACCAGGACCGCCTGATGTACGGCCACACGGCGGAGTACATGCGCGAGGCGCAGGACTGGATCTCCGACGCGTACTGGACCGACGGCGCCTCGGGCCGCACCAGCGCCACCAAGAACACCGGCGCGCGCGAGCGGGCCATGAAGCAGTACCGCGACCTCGCCTCGTCGCTGTTCAAGCAGGGCGACTACCTGCACGCGCAGTACGCCATGAAGGACGCCATGCTCTACGCCAAGGGGGTGTTCGAGAAGCCGGTGGCACCGCACCAGCTCTCCATCACCGAGGCCGCCCAGGACCACCATGCCATCTTCCAGATCCACCCGGTCACGGTGTACAGCCCCGACGGCTGCGCCGGAACGGTGTCTGGGAGCACGGTGTCGCTGCCGACGACGCCCACCGGGGTCGGCGCGCCGACGCAGCTGCCCAACACGGCATCGAGCGCACCGCAGCCGGCCGGCGCGGCGGGGGCGGCGATCGCCTTCCTCGGCGTCGGCGCGGCCATCCTCGCCTGGCGGCGGCGTCGCGCGGCGGTCTAGGGACCGGCAGCGCCTCAGAGCACGGCTCGGGCGGTCCCCCCGGGGGGCCGCCCGAACGCCTGACCGTACAATCGGGTGATGGGCCCTGCCGCCGACTTCGTCGCCTTCGACCTGGAGACGACGGGGCTTTCCCCCAAGAGCGACCGGGTCATCGAGATCGGCGCCGTCCGCTTCGGCGCCGACATGGCCGAGCGCGACCGCCTCGAGCTGCTCGTCGACCCCGGCATGCCCGTCCCCCTGGCGGTGCAGCGCCTCACCGGCCTCAGCGACCGCGACCTGCGCGGCGCGCTCAGTCCCCAGGAGGCGATGGCCCAGTTCGCCGACTTCTGCGACGGGGCCCGGCTGGTGGCCCACGGCGGCATCTTCGACATGGCCTTCTGCGTCGCCCTGGTGCCACAGGCCTTCGGCGCCAACCGCGCCGTCTTCGACACCCTCGACCTGGCTCGCATCCTGCTGCCCCTGGCCTCGAGCCACAGCCTGCCCTTGCTCGCCGAGCAGCTGGAGATCACCCACGAGCGCCCGCATCGCGCGCTGAGCGACGCGGAGACCACGTGGCGGCTCTTCGGCCACCTCGTCGACGCCGCGGAAAGCATGCCCGCCGAGCTGCTCGCCGCGATGCGCCGGGTGGTGGAGGAGGCGCCCGGGCCGCTGCAGGAGTTCTTCGCCGAGGTCGTCCAACCGGCGGCGACGGCTGGCACCGCGCTCCATCCGGGAGCCGCGCCGCCGGCCGCAAGCCAACGCCCGGCCGCCCTGCTCCCCCGACCCGCGCCACCGCCGCTGCCGGCCGGCTCCCTCCCCGACGTTGCCGCCACCCTGCTCGGCCCCACCGGGCCGCTCGCCGCCAGCATCCCGGGCTACGAGTACCGCGATGCCCAGGTGCAGATGGCCCGCGCCGTCGCCCAGACCCTCGACCGCGGCGGCCGCCTCATGGTCGAGGCCGGCACCGGCGTCGGCAAGTCGCTCGCCTACCTGCTGCCCCTGGCCCTCTGGACGCAGCGCACCCAGCGCCGCGCCGTGGTGGCCACCCACACCATCACCCTGCAGGAGCAGCTCGCCGAGCGCGACCTCCCCGTGCTCAGGGACCTCCTCCCCGGCGCCCCCGAGGCGGCCATGCTCAAGGGCCGCCAGCACTACATCTCGCTGCGCCGCTGGGAGCGCTTCCTCTCGACGTCGTCGCGCGGCCCGCACGGCGCCGTCGACCTCGACATCGTCCGCTTCAAGCTCAAGCTGCTCTGCTGGCTGGCCCAGACCCAGACCGGCGACAAGAGCGAGCTGCGCCTCGCCGGCCTCGACGAGCAGCTCTGGCAGCGCGTCCAGTCGGAGGCCGAGGACTGCCTCGGCGCCGCCTGCGCCAACTGGCGCGACGGCCGCTGCTTCATGGTCGCCGCCCGGCGCAACGCGGTGCGCGCCGACCTCGTCGTCACCAACCACGCCCTGCTCCTCGCCGACGCCGAGCTGGAGGGCCAGGTGCTGGGTTCCTACGGCGCGGTGGTGGTCGACGAGGCGCACCACCTGGAGGAGGCGGCGACCCAGCAGCTCGGCGCCACCCTGCGCGCCGCCGACGTGCTCAGCGTCCTCGACCGCCTCGGCGAGCCGAGCACCGGTGCCGGCGGCGACGACGACGCGCTCACCACCGCCCTGGCCTCCGCCCGCGAGGCCGCCCAACGGGTCTTCGGCGACGTCAAGGGCTACCTCATCGAGCAGTTCGGCTCCGACGGCGC
>CAZCJX010000077.1:0-12849 GCA_964499205.1 uncultured Actinomycetes bacterium
GCCGGTTGCCGCGCCGCCGCTACCGCCCGCCGCACTGGTCGCCCGCCCGGGCAGGGTCATCGCCGCCACCCCCGCGGTGGCGCCGGCGAGCGCCGCGGCCAGCACGGTGGTGCTGACGGTCACCGTGCGCACGCGGCGCAGCCCGCGATCGCGCTCCTCGACGGCCGGGTGAACCCGTGTCATGCCGGGGAGACTACCCGGCCCACCTTAAGGAAGCCTGAACCCGACGCGAAGCAACCCAGAACCCGCCGCGCCGCACCGGCCGGCTCAGGTGGTCGCGATCGACTCCAGCATGTCGACGTTGGACGCCCGCCGCGCCGGGCCCACCGCCGCCACCACCCCGGCCAGCGCCGCGAGCACCACGAAGAGCAGCAGCTGCGCCACCGGCAGGCTGAACACTGACAGCCCCTGGTCGTGCAGCGCGGTCACCGCCAGCCAGCCGAACAGCGTGCCGACGGCGATGCCCAGCACCGCGCCGAGCAGAGCCACGATGACCGCCTCCCAGCGGATCATCCGCCGCACCTCGCGCTTGGTCATGCCGATCGCGCGCAGCAGCCCCAGCTCGCGCACCCGCTCGAACACCGACAGCGCCAGGGTGTTGACGATGCCGAACAGCGCGATGACCACGGCCAGGACCAGCAGCGTGTAGACCAGCCCGAGCAGCTGGTCGATCGACTTGGCGTTGCTGTCCTTGTACTGCTGCGCATCCTGCAGCTTGGCGTTGGGATACGCCGCGACCGCCTGCTTCAACGCAGCGTCCACCGCGGGCCGGTCGATGTTGCCGTAGAGCCGCACGGCGACGGTGTTGTCGAGCTGCTGCGGGAAGCTGCGCTGGTACATCCCCAGCGAGATCATGAACTCGACGTTGAGGCCCTCCGCGTTGACGATGGCCACCACCGGAAGCCGCTGCGTGCCCGTGGTGGGCAGGGTGACGGTGAGCACGTCGCCGAGGTGGATGCCCAGCCGCGCCGAGTTGGCGCGCGACACGGCCACGCCGCTGATGCTCGACAGCGCCTGCAGGTTCCCCCGGTCGACGCTGAGCTTCAGGGTCTGCTGCATGGCCAGGGGGTCGGCGCCGGCGATGGTCTCGGGGGTGCCGTTGCGCACCCAGCGCCCGGTGCGGATCTCCGCCACCGTGGCCACCTGGGGCATGTGCTCGATGGTTCCTGCCAGCTCTGGACTGAACCCGGCCTGCATCACGTTCTGCGGGGTGATCAGGTAGTCGGCGACCAGCAGGTCGTCGACGGTGCGCATCGAGGACGCCTTGAGCGAGGCGCCGAAGATGCTGACGAAGCTCACCAGGGCCAGCCCGATCATCAGCGCCGCCGCGGTGCGGGCGGTGCGCGCCGGGCTGCGCATGGCGTTCTCGCGCCCCAGCCTGCCGGACACGCCGAACAGCCGCGCGAACGGCCAGCCCAGCACCGCGGCCAGTGGCCGCGCCACCAGCGCGCTCAGCCCGGCGACGCCGGCGAAGACCAGCAGCGCGCCGGCGGCGACCAGGAGCAGGCCCTGGGAGCTGTGGCCGAACATGCCGTAGAGCAGCATGCCGAGGCCGCCGACGCTGAGCGGCGTGCCGACCAGCAGCCGGCGGCGCACCGCCTGCTCCGGCTCGCTGGCCAGGCCGGTCTGCAGCGCTGCCATCGGCGACACACCGCGGGTGCGCAGCGCCGGTGCCAGCGCGGCGACGGTGGTGACGCCGACGCCTACGGCGAAGGCGATGATCGCGGTGCGCGGCTGGAACTGCAATGCGGTGCTGGGCATCTCGATGCCGAAGGCACCGAGCACCGCATAGAGGCCGGCGGCGATGCCGAAGCCCAGCGCGATACCCACGATCGACGAGAGCACGCCCACCGCCAGCGCTTCGGCGAGAACGCTCAGCACCACCTGCCGCGTGCTCGCCCCCAGCGCGCGCAGCAGCCCGAACTCGCGGACGCGCTGGGCCACCAGGATGGAGAAGGTGTTGAAGATGATGAAGGCACCGACGAACAGGGCGACGCCACCGAACACCATCAGCGCGATGGAGAAGAACCCCAGCGCGTCGGAGATGGCCTTGGCGGTGCGGTCGGCGTCGGTCTGCCCGGTCACCACCTCGTACTTGGGACCGAGCACCCTGGCCACCGAGTCGCGCACCCGCTCCTGCGTGTACCCCTTCTCGGCGACGATGTTGACCTGGTCGAACTGCCCCGGCCGCGCCAGCACGTCCTGCGCGGTCTGCATGTCGAAGACCACCACCGTGGCGCCGGCCATGGAGTCGAGGTCGCCGAAGCCGAAGGTGCCGGCCAGGGTGAAGACGCGCGACGGCCCCTGGAAGAGCACCCGCACGCGGTCACCGACGTGGAACCCGTTGGCCCGCGCGGTCTGCGCGTCCATCGCCATCTGCGTGCCGTTGGTCGGCGCAATACCCTGGCGCAGGGTCCACGTGGCCATCGAGGGCACGGTGTCGGCGGAGATGCCGAAGGTGGGCGCGCCGGTGGTGACGATGGCCTTGCCGTCCTTGCCGACGACCTGCGCGTAGCCCATGACCACGCCCTCGGCGGTGCGCACGCCGGGTGCGCGCTGCACCGCGCTCAGCGTCCCCTCGGGGATCGGGGCGCGGTCGGACAGGGTCATCTTGGCGGGGTCGAAGGCGCTGGCGGAGCGCACCACCACGTCGGTCTTGGCGTTGGTGCGGCTGAACAGTGTGGTGAACGCGGCGTTCATGGTGTCCGTGAGCACGTAGGTGCCCGACACGAAGGCGACACCGAGGCTGATGGCGAGCGCGGTGAGCAGGAGTCGCAGCTTGCGGCTCAGCAACCCGCGCCAGGCGACGCGGAACATGGCCTCACTCTCCCAGCGACTTCATGCGGCCGAACACGGCGTCGGGTGTCGGTCGGTCCAGCTCGTCGACGATGCGCCCGTCCATCAGGAACAGGATGTGGTCGCTGTAGCAGGCGATGTTGTGGTCATGCGTGACCATGACGATGGTCTGCCCGAGGCGGTGCACCGAGTCGCGCATGAAGCCGAGCAGCTCGGCGCCGGCGCGCGAGTCGAGGTTGCCGCTGGGCTCGTCGGCGAAGACGATGTCGGGTCGCGACATCAGCGCACGTGCCGCGGCGACGCGCTGCTGCTGGCCGCCGCTCAGCTCGCCGGGGCGATGGTTGAGTCGCCTGCGCATGCCCACGGTGTCGACCACTGTGTTGAACCACTGCGGGTCGACCCTGCGGCCGGCGATGGCCAGCGGCAGCACCATGTTCTCCTCGGCGGTCAGCGTCGGCACCAGGTTGTAGGCCTGGAAGATGAAGCCGATGCGCTCGCGGCGCAGCAGGGTGAGGCGCTGGTCGTCGAGCGACGACAGCTCGACGTCGCCGATGAACACACTGCCGCCGGTGACGTGCTCGAGGCCGGCCACGCAGTACAGCAACGTCGACTTGCCCGAGCCCGACGGACCCATGATGGCGGTGAAGCGGCCGCGCGGGAAATCGACGGTGACGCCGTCGAGGGCGCGCACCGCGGTCTCGCCGCTCCCGTAGACCTTGGTGACGTCGACGCCGCGCGCGGCGGCGACGAGCTGCGCCGGCGCCGGCGGGGAAACGGTCGCCACGCTCATGCTGCACACCTCAGGCTCCGACTCTGCTCGCCACCCATGCTGCGCAGCGGCAGAGGCGGCGGACAGAGGCGTGCGACCGGTGCTGCGACCGGCCGTTGGTCACATGACGACGTCAGGACTCGCGGGCGAGCAGCTCGCGCATCGCGGCGACGACCTCGCGCGGCGCCACTCCCTTGACGATGAAGAGGTCGGCGCCGGCGGCGAGCGCCGCCTCGCGCAGGCCGTTGTCGCTGTATCCGGACAGCACCGCGATGCGGCACTCCGGGACGGCGCGGCGGATCGCGGGGAGGGCGCCGAGGCCGTCGAGCAGCGGCATCGAGAGGTCGAGCAGCACCGCGTCGGGCCGGTGCTCGACCACCGCCTGCACCGCCTGCTCGCCGTCGGCGGCCTCGGCCACCACGGCGAAGTCGCCGCTCATCTCCAGGGCCAGCCTGAGCAGGTCGCGAAGGTCGGGAGCGTCGTCGGCGAGGACGATGCGCGCAGCCATCCGGGCAACCCTAGTCCACCACGCTGTCGGTGAGAAAGCCGGCGAACAGCCGTGCGCGCAATGCAGACAGCGCGCGGACAGGTTCTTTGCATCGCCCGGTCCACAGCGCTACAGTCGCCAGCGCGAGGTGGGGAGGCGATGCAGCGCCGCAAGACTGCGGGGACAGGGAGACACATGGGTCCAATGCGATCGACACGTGGTGTACCGAGCCTGCCCGGGCGGAGACTGCGCCGCGCCCTGGCAGCGGTCGGCGCGGGAGCCGCGGCGGCGGGGGCGTCGGTTGTGGGTGCCGGCGGATCGCTGGCTGCGCCGGTGGTGTTTCACCCCACCGTCGCCGAATGGCAGCAGATGACCACCTCGACGGTCCCGCCCAGCGAGGCGCAGTGCGAATCCGTCGGGCGGCGCTGCTTCACACCACAGGCCATCCAGTCCGCCTACCACGTCGGCCCGCTGTACGACAACCACGTCAACGGCCAGGGCGTGACCATCGCCATCGTCGACTCCTACGGCAGCGACACCATCGCCCACGACCTGCACGTCTTCGACCAGGCGTTCAGCCTGCAGCCGATGTGCGGTGAGGAGGGGGTCGCCTGTGCCGGCGGCATGCCGACGTTCAGCCAGTTCCACTTCCAGGGCGCGCCGGCGACCAAGGCGCCGCCGTCGACCAGCAACGGCACCGGCCAGGAGGACAAGGCGGCGTGGGCGCTGGAGGTCTCGCTCGACGTCGAGACCGCGCACGCCATGGCACCGATGGCCAACATCCTGCTGGTGACCACGCCCACCGCCGAAACCCTCGGCGTGCAGGGCTTCCCCGACATGATGAACGCCGAGCAGTACGTCATCGACCACCACATGGCCAGCGTCATCT
Source organism: uncultured Actinomycetes bacterium (assembly GCA_964499205.1). Classification (GTDB taxonomy): domain Bacteria; phylum Chloroflexota; class Dormibacteria; order Aeolococcales; family Aeolococcaceae; genus DASRDZ01. The sequence continues at coordinate 4,942 of CAZCJX010000077.1, forward strand.
CGCAGAGCTTCGCCTCCGCGGAGGAAGCGTTCGGCAGCTCGCAATCGCTGGAGAACCTGCGGCACGCCTACATCAGCGCGGCGCAGAACGGCGTGACCGTGCTGGGCTCGTCGGGTGACTCCGGGACCGCCAACGTCAAGAAGCAGCCGGTCAGCCAGGGCGGTTCTCAGATCCCCTATCCCACCGTGCAGTGGCCGGCGAGCGACCCGCTGGTCACCGGCGTCGGCGGCACCTACCTGTGCACCGATCCAACCGCCAGCACCGACGAGCCGCGGACGCTCTACGCCGGCCCGCCCGCCAAGTGCATCAACAACCCCACCCAGGACGAGGTCGGCTGGACCTTCGCCGGCGGCGGCTTCAGCCACGTGTTCAGCAAGCCCAGCTACCAGGACACGCTTCCCGCCGGCAGCACCGCCATCGGCGCGATGCGCGGCGTGCCCGACGTCGGCCTGCAGGCCAGCGCCGGCAGCGGTGCGCTGATCTACATCTCGCTGCCGCCCGACGGCAACAGCGGCCTGATGTGCGGCAGCTCGCCGTGCTCGACCGGTTGGTACGACATCGGCGGCACCTCGCTGTCCTGCCCGCAGTGGGCGGCGATGGTGGCGATGGCCGACCAGGTCAAGGGCAGCGGCCTGGGCCTGATCAACCCGACCCTGTACGCCATCGGCGCGGACCCGACCAAGTACAGCAACGACTTCTACGACGTCACGGTGGGCAACAACACCGTCCCCGGCAGCGGTGTCCCCGGATATCCGGCCACGCCGGGCTGGGACCCCATCACCGGGCTGGGCACGCCCAATGCGGCCAACCTGGTGTACGACCTGGCGGCCGGCTGAGGACCGCCAACGGCTGACACTCGAAGGAGGAGCGACACCGTGCTGTCGCTCCTCCTTCTGCACTCGAGGACCTTCGACCCCATGACCAGCACACTGCGCGAACCGGTCAGCAAGGTTGACAACGCCTGGTGGCACATGGATTCCCCCACCAACCACATGGTGGTGACGGCGGTGATGCTGTTCGACCGGCCCATCGACGTCGACGCGCTCCGCCAGGTCTACGAGGAACGCCTGCTCACCTTCGCCCGCTTCCGGCAGCGCATCGTCACGCCGCTGCGCGACCTGGGTGAGCCGCAGTGGGAGCTCGACCCCACCTTCGACATCGACGCGCACATCCACCACGTGGCGCTGCCCGCGCCGGGCGACGACGCGGCGCTGCAGGAGCTGGTCAGCGAGGTGAGCAGCCGGCCGCTCGACGCCGCCAAGCCGCTGTGGGAGGCGTGGGTGGTCGACGGCCACGGTGACGGCGGGGCCATCGTCAGCCGCATTCACCACTGCGTCGCCGACGGCATCGCCCTGACCCGGCTGCTGCTCTCGCTCACCGACGACGACCCCGACGACGCGCAGGCGGGCGAGCCGGAGTGGTGGCAGGTGCAGCCGCGGCGGCTGGCCGGCCCCTCGCAGCCTCCCGGGGCGATGGGCATGGCAACCCACCTCGCCGCGGTGGCCGCGCGCGAGGGCTTCGCGACGCTGCGCCGTCCCCGCCACGCCACCACGCTGGCGCGCGAGGCGGTCGCCAACCTCACCGCCCTCACGCGCGTCACGTTCCTGCCAGTGGAGGCGGAAACATCGCTGAAGGGACCGCTGGGGGTGCGCAAGCTGGTGGCCTGGAGCGGGCTGATCCCGCTGGTCGAGGTGAAGCGCATCGCCACCGTGGTGCAGGGCACGGTCAACGATGTGCTGGTCGCCGCCGTCACCGGCGGCCTGCGCCGCTACCTGGAGGGGCGCGGCGTCGAGGTGCCGCTGTCACTGGAGCTGCACGCCACCGTGCCGGTCAACCTGCGCCCGCTCGACGGTCCCATCGAGCTGGGCAACCGCTTCGGCCTGGTCTACCCCGCGCTGCCCGTCGGCATCGCCGACCCGCTGCAGCGGCTGCGCGCAGTCAAGGCCAACCTTGACCGGATCAAGGACACGCCCGAGGCGCTGGTGGCCATCGCCGTCCTCGACGCGCTGGGCCGCGGGCCGGAGGCGCTGGAGAAGCGCTTCATCGACTTCTTCACCAGCAAGTCGTCGATGGTGCTGACCAACGTGCCGGGGCCGCGGCACCACCGCCGTCTGGCGGGGGCGCGGCTGCAGCGCGTGATCAGCTGGGCGCCGCCGTCGGGCAGCCTGCCGATGTCGGTGAGCATCTTCAGCTACGCGGGGCAGATCACCATCGCGCTGCATACCGACGCCGCCAACATCCCCGACCCCCAGACGATCGTCGAGGCAATCGGCGCCGAGCTGGAGGAGCTGGGGCGGGCGGGTGCGCGGCAGACGCGGTCACGGGCGGCGGCAGGGCGCGAGCTGCCGGTGCGCGAGGTGAAGGGCCGGGCGGTGCCGCGGCGGCGGCGCACGCCGGCGGCGACGGGACGGCGCCGCTAGGCGGGCAGGGTGGCGGCGGGCGCCTCGGTCGCCGTGCCGGAGCGGAAGCCCGACCACCAGCTGACCCTGTCGGCGTGCACCGTCACCGCGGTGCGCGCCGGGCCGCGGCGGCCGATGCTCCCGTCGCCGCGCAGCACCACGCCGCGGAAACCGGAGGGCCGCAGGCTGTCGGAGTCGTGCACCATCAGGCACGCCGGGCCGCGGCCCGCGCCGTTGGCGGCGAGGTCGAGCGCGGCGCTGGCCACCTCGACGCGGCCTTCGCCGTCGATGCCACCGAGGGCGGGGAGGGCGACGGCACCGGTGAGACCGACCCAGCCGAGCGCCGCAGTGTCGACGCGCTGCAGCGCTGCCTGGGATTCCGGGGGCACGTCGAGCAGGAGGTCGTCGAGCAGCGGCAGGGCCGTGGACGCCGGGCTCGGGCGGCGGCGAGGCGTGGTGGCCGCGGTGGCCGGCGAGCGCCAGCGGCCCCAGGTGTCGAGCACCGCGGTGCCGTCGAGCAGCATGCCGCGGTCGGCCTCGATGGCCACCAGCACCCGGTCGTAGACGGTGGGGTCGCCGGCGCCCATGAGCAGGTCGGCGACGAAGCCGGCCAGCACCAGGCGCAGGTTGCGCAGCGTGTAGAGGGTGGCCGCGCGCGTGGCGGGGACGGCGCCGAGGGCCAGCGCCAGCGCCTCGTCCGGCGGCCAGGGCGAGAGCACCGAGGCGCGGCCCGACACCACCACGCTGCGCTCGCCGCGGCGCACCAGCGCCGACGCCTGGCCGGTGCGCCGGATGGTGCGCACCCGCACGGTGCGCCGCGAGCTGACCACCCACAACCGGCCCGACGCGGCGGCGAAGGCGGCGGGAGTGATGTGCGGCCCGCGGCGGGTGGCCACCGCCACGTCGGCGTAGGGCGTGGCCGCCAGCAGGGCGGCGATGGCAGGGCGGTCGAGCGGGGATGCCATGTCTGCCGGCAGTGTAACGCGCCGCGTCATGTCGCGTCAGGGCGGGCGGTGCACGCGGCTCTTGCCCGGCTGGGTCCCCTTGTCTAGACTGGCGCGGCGGCCTGGCGGCGGTGCGCTCCCCTCGGTACCCCCCAAGCGGCTTCCAGCTCGACGCACACCTTCGTGGGAGGACTGCGCGTGACAGGGACGTCCCGGTGATCGAGCCGAGCGCGCCCCCAGCGGGTGTCACCCTGCGTCGCGCCCGACCCGAGGACCGTCCCTTCCTCTTCCGCGTCTACGCCAGCACCCGCCGCGAGGAGCTGCTCCCCCTGGGCTGGGACGAGGACGCGGTGCAGGCCTTCCTGCGCACCCAGTTCGAGCACGAGGAGCGCGACTGGAGCCTGCACCGTCCGGGTGCGGAGTGCATGGTGGTGATGCGCGACGGCATGCGGGTGGGCCGGCTCTACCTGGCCCGCACCGCGCACGAGATCCGGGTGATGGACCTCACCCTGCTGCCCGAGCATCGCCGCCAGGGCATCGGCAGCATGCTGCTGAGCTCGCTGCTCGACGAGGCGCGGGTGACGCGGCGCACTGTGCGCATGGCCGTGGAGCGCTCGGCGCCGGTCGCCGCGCTGTGCCGCTCGCTGGGCTTCCTGCCCGCCGCCACCCATGGCAGCACCTGGCTGATGGAGTGGACCGCGGAGGCCGCGCACTAGGCGCGGTGCTCGGTCGCCGCTACTGCGTGGGCGGGAGCATCCCGGCCGACACCGTGGCGGTGGCGCCGAGCAGGCTGAGTCCGAGGGCGAAGGCGACGGCGAACGGGTTGCGTGCGATCTTGTGCAGGCGATGCATGGCGGGTCTCTCCAGGACGTTGCGGCGGTCACCGGTGCGTCCGATGACCGGGCAAGCGTATGAGCCGTCTGCGCCGCTGTCCGTACTGTTCACGTCACGTTTGTCACGTTCTCGGATCGGGGCAAAGCGCTGTGTGACAGGCGGCAACGACTGCCGTCACACGCGTGACGGCGACCACCTGGTCAAGACGGGCGCTGTCACGGCGGCGACACGCGCGGGTAGCACGACTGCGGCGGCGACTGCAGTCGTGGCGTGACGGAGAGTGGCGCGTTTCGGCCGGGAGAGACGGTAACTCGGGCCGCGGCCACGCCGATTGGCGGCAGCGGTCCCGGCTGCGGCCTGTGGTCAGGCCGGGGCGAGCGCCCCCGCGCGGTCACCGTCGCCGAAGCAGCGCACCGCCCAGGCCACGGCGCCGACCAGACCCGCGTCGGTGCCCAGCGCGGCCGGCACGATGCGGCAGCGCGTGCGAGGAGCGGCGAAGGCGATCTCTTCCACCGCCCGGCGCAGCGGCGCGAAGAGCAGGTCGCCGGCGTTGATCAGCCCGCCGCCGAGCACCACGACCTCGGGGCTGAGCAGGTTGACCAACCCGCCGATGGCCAGGCCCAGGGCCCTGCCGGACTCGCGGTAGAGCTGCACCCCCAGCGCGTCGCCGGCCGCGGCGGCGTTGGCCACCGCCCGGGCGTCGACCCGCTCGCGCGGCAGCGCGGCCAGGCTCGACGGCACGCCGGCGGCGAGCAGCGCGTGGGCCCGGGCGGCGATCGCCGTGCCCGACGCCGTGCCCTCCAGGCAGCCGTTGTGCCCCTGGTTGCAGGGCGGTCCGTGGGGGTCGAAGATGGTGTGGCCGATCTCCCCGGCGGTGCCGGCGGCGCCGCCGAAGAGCTCGCCGTCGATCAGCAGGGCGCCGCCCACGCCCGTGGAGGCGGTGATGAAGATCACGTGCCGGGTCCCCTGCCCCGCCCCGGCGATCCACTCGGCGAACCCGGCGAGGTGGGCGTCGTTGCGAATCGCCACCGGGCAGCCGACGCGCTCCTCCAGGAGCTTCTGCGCGGGCACGTCGACCCAGCCGGAGAGGTTGGGCGCGGCGTAGACGTGCCCGCCGACGGGATCGAGCGGGCCGGGGATGCCGATGGCGACGCCGTCGGGCTCGGTGCCGCCGGTGGCCTCGCGCACCGCGGCGGCCACCGCGTCCAGGAGGGCTTCCGGGGGGACGCGGTGGGGCGTCTCGTGGCGCACCGGCTGGGCGTGGCTGGCGGGCCCGGTGGCCAGGGCGGCGCGGATCTGGGTGCCGCCGAGGTCGACCCCCACCAGTCGCTTCACACGTCCCCTTCGAGGGAGTGCCAGTGCGCCGGGTGGGCCAGCGCGTCGGCCTGGTCGGGACCCCACGACCCGGCGATGTAGGGCAGCACGGGCGGCGGGTTCTGCAGCACCGGCTCGATGATCTCCCAGCCGCGCTCCACCTCGTCGACGCGGATGAACAGGGTGTGGTCGCCGACCAGGGCGTCGTGGAGCAGGCGCTCGTAGGCCTCGGGCGGGCTGGTCTTGAAGGAGGTGCCGTAGCTGAAGTCCATGCGCACGTTCTGGGTGGTGATCTCCGGCCCGGGCTGCTTGGCGACGAAGCTCAGCGAGATGCCCTCGTCGGGCTGGATGCGGATCACCAGGCGGTTGGACTCCACGGTGTCGACGCTCAGTCCCTGGAAGAAATGCAGCGGCACGTCGCGGAAGACGACCACCACGCGGGTGTCGCGGCGGCGCAGGCGCTTGCCGGTGCGGAGCAGGAAGGGCACGCCCGACCAGCGCCAGGTGTCGATGTGCATGCGCAGCGCGGCGAAGGTCTCGGTGGTCGAATCCTTGTCGACACCGGGCTCGTCGCGGTAGCCGCTGACCGGCTCGCCGCCGACCAGGCCCTCGGTGTACTGGCCGCGCACCACCTCGTTGGGATGCACCGGCTTCACGCCGCGCAGCAGCTTGACCTTCTCGTTGCGGATCGCCTCGGCCTCGAAGCAGACCGGCGCCTCCATGGCCACCATGGAGAGCACCTGGAAGAGGTGGTTCTGCACGATGTCGCGCAGCGCACCGGTCTCCTCGTAGAACTTGCCCCGCCCGTCGACGCCGATCGACTCGGCGACGCTGATCTCCACCCGCTCGATGCAGTCGCGATTCCACACCCGCTCGAAGACGGCGTTGCCGAAGCGGAAGACGAGCATGTTCTGCACCGTCTCCTTGCCGAGGTAGTGGTCGATGCGGAAGATGCGCTCCTCGGGCAGCACCTCGTGCAGCGCGCTGTTGAGCTGGCGCGCCGACGCGAGGTCGTGGCCGAAGGGCTTCTCGATGATCAGCGAGGTCCCGTCGGCCAGCCCCGACTCGCCGATCTGGGCCACCAGCGGCACGAACGCCGAGCTGGGCACGGCGAGGTAGACCAGCCGCTGCGGGAGTTTCAGCGAGGCGCGCAGGCGCCCCAGGTCGCCGTCGCCATTGAGGGGGACGAAGCGCAGCCGCGGGGCGAAGCGTTGCCATGTCTGCTCGTCGAGGCCGGTGCGGCTGAACTTGGTGATGCCGTCGTGGGCATGGGCGCGGAAGTCGTCGTCGCTCCACTGCACCGGCGCGGTGCCGACGACGTCGCCGTTGTCGGGCAGCAGGTTCTCGGCGAAGAGGTTGTAGAGCGCGGGCAGCAGCTTGCGGTTGGCCAGGTCGCCCGACGCGCCGAAGACGACGATGTCCTGGTCGACCGGTGGACGGAGCTGCATCGGCGGATCTCCGTTGGGGCGCGGCGCGCTCGGGGGTTGCTCAGCGGCCGCCGAAGTGCCGGCGCGCGGCGTCGACCACCTTGACCAGCAGCGCGATGCCGAAGCAGAGGGCGACGCCGATGAAGAGCGGATACACCGCGTCGGGTGTGCTGTAGGTGTACACGGCGAGCACCGCGCCGACCAAGAGTCCGACCAGCGCCAGCACCAGGAAGCCGATCGCCGTGCCGGTGGCGGCGTCGATGCTGGCCTTGCCGCCGAAGCGTTCCGCGGGACCGGGACCGAGCGGCGGCATGGGGAAGAAGTGCCGGATGGTCGCCGCGCCGATCTGCAGCAGCAGCGCGCTGCCGAAGAGCACCAGGGTGACGATGAACGCGGGCCAGACGGCGTCGGGCGTCGTGTAGGTGTAGACGGCGAGGATGCCGGTGTAGAGGCCGCCGATGCAGGCCAGGCCGATGAGCAGCGCGGTCAGCCAGGTGACCGCGTCGTACTGCGGCAGCGCCGGCAGGGCGGGCAGGGTGAACAGCGGGCCGGCGGGCGTCTCGGGGATGAGCGTGCCGACCATCCGGTGGTCGAGGCTCAGGCCGCTGACGCGGGCCTGCATGCCGAAGGCCTGGACCTCGGGCATCGCGGTGGTGGGCACGGCGAGCAGGCCGGGCTGGGGGCCGGGGAAGAGGCGGCGCTCCTCGCGGCGGCCGTCGGGGTAGCTGAGGCGGAGCAGGCCGCACTTCTCGCAGTGCCAGGCCTGGATGGGCAGGCCGCCGACCACGGGGCCGTAGTACATCGTGGTGCGGCGCACCCCCTCGGGGCCGAGGGCGCCGTCGTAGGGGGCGAACTCGTGGGCCATCACCCCCAGCTCGGGCGCGGGGTGGTCGCACTCGTCGGGGGTGGGCGGCGCGGTGCGGGCGGCAGCGGTGTCGGGAGCGACCACGGACCCGGATTGTAGGCGCCGCTCACCGGGAAGCGTGCGGG
>CAZCJX010000078.1:0-1334 GCA_964499205.1 uncultured Actinomycetes bacterium
TGGCGCCGGCGCTGCCGTGGAAGCCGGCGTCGCCGTAGCTGAAGATGCCGCCGTCTGTGGCCACCAGCCAGTAGCCGCCGCCGTCGGTGGTCGGGGTCATGCCGACGATCGGCTGGTTGAGGTGGATGGCGCCGGCGCTGCCGTGGAAGCTGGCGTCGCCGTAGCTGAAGATGCCGCCGTCGGTGGCTACCAGCCAGTAGCCGCCGCCGTCGGTGGTCGGGGTCATGCCGACGATCGGCTGGTTGAGGTGGATGGCGCCGGCGCTGCCGTGGAAGGCGGCGTCGCCGAAGGTGAAGATGCCGCCGTCGCTGGCGACCAGCCAGTAGCCGTGGCCGGTCGCGGTCGGCGCCATGCCGACGATCGGCTGGTTGAGATGGATGGCGCCGGTGGAGCCGAAGAAGCGCGCGGTGCCGAAGCTGAAGATGCCACCGTCGCGCGCCACCAGCCAGTAGCCGCCGCCGTCGGGCGTGGCCGCCATGCCGACGATGGGCTGGTTGAGACGGATGGCGCCAGTGCTGCCGAGGAAGGGCGCGTTCTCGGCGAAGATGCCGCCGTCACTGGCCACCAGCCAGTAGCCCTGCCCGTTGGGCGTGGGTGCCATGCCGACAATCGGCTGGTTGAGGCGGATGGCGCCGGTGCTGCCGTGGAATCCCGCGCTGCCGTAGCTGAAGATGCCGCCGTCGGTGGCGACCAGCCAGTAGCCCTGGCGCAGCGGCGGCTCGACGTAGGTGAACGTCGCCCCGGGTGCGCTTGTGCCGTCGGCGGTGCTGACCTGCACGCCGGCACCACCCGCCTGGTGCGGTGGGGTCACCGCGACGACGTGCTCGGGATCGATCCACTGCACGCTTGCCGCCCCGTTGCCGCCGAACGCGGCGCTCACCGAGGCCGGGTCGAAGTCGTTGCCGGTGATGGTGGTCGTCGTGCCGCCCGTGGTGCGACCGCTGCTGACGCTGATGCCGCTGACGGTCGGCTGGGCGATGGTGACGCGACCGATCGAGGTGCCCCAGTTGGCGCCGCTGCCCGCCGCGTATTCCGCGGCGACCCACACGTCGTTGGGGTTGACGGGGTCGACGGCGATGCCGGAGTAGTCGCCCCAGCGCTCCACGGCGTGGCCGTTGTAGGTGCCCAGCTGGCAGGTGGGATCACCGCAGGCGTAGGGACCGGCGCCGGCGCCGGTGTGGATGCCGCCGGCGAAGTAGAACGGCGTGCCGCCGGCGTTCCAGTTGAACGCCCACGCGTCGCTGCTGGCGTAGCGCTGCGTCCCGGCGCGGGTGAAGCTGTAGAAGGCGACGCCGTTGCCGTCGAGCACGTTGGCGGGGTCGAAGATGTTGTCG
>CAZCJX010000078.1:1434-12726 GCA_964499205.1 uncultured Actinomycetes bacterium
GTAGAAGGCGACGCCGTTGCCGTCGAGCACGTTGGCGGGGTCGAAGATGTTGTCGGTGGGGCTGCACAGCGCGAGGTCGTCGAAGGCCCAGTTGGTGGTGTTGACCCGCTCGCCGATGAGCGCCGAGAGGTCGGGCGCGCTCGCCGAGCACTGGTCGTCGAAGGCGCCCGCCATGTTGAGCATGCCGCCGCTGAACACCAGGCTCTGCAGCCGGCCGTCCGCCGCGTCGAGCAGATGATCAGTGCCCTTCTGCTGCGCGGGGAACGGAGCACCGATGTCACCGGCGCCGCCGGTGATATCGAAGCGATGCGGCGTGCCCGTCGTGGTGACGCCGCCGCCCTGCCCGGGCACGCCGGTGAGTCCCTGGACGTCCATGAACTCCCAGATCGCCGGGAAGAAGTTGAAGTTGAGCTCGTTCCACGCCAGGTACTCGGTGCCGGTCGGCGTCTCCGAGATGGCCGGAACGATCGACTCGACGCCGGGAGCAACAGCGCTCTCCGAGGTGCTCGGCGTGGCGCTTGCGCTGAGCAGCGCCGCCTTGTCCACCACCAGGTAGCGGGCGCCGAGGAAGCCCTGGTTGTTGAGGCTGCTGTTGTCGAACTCGTTGAAGCTGATGACCACCTTGTCGGTGTTCATGCCGAGCAGCGGCTGGTCGTCGACGACCTTGGGATCGCTCTGGAACGAGTAGAGCGTCCAGGTGCCGTTGGCGTCGTTGCCGTCGGAGACGGCGAGGCCTTCCCAGGTGTCGGTGTCGTTGGGGCTGGCGCTGGGGTTGAAGAGCAGGATGGTGGTGAAGAAGCGCCCTGACTCGGCGTCGTAGACCACGCGCGGGTCGGTGACCGCATAGGTGAAGCTCGTGGTGGTCTGGGCGAAGGTGATCACCGAGGCCCAGAAGCTGTACTCGTCGACCAGCTGGCGGTTCTCTCCGTGCCGGCCCATGATGACGAACGACGAGTTGCCCGCCTCCAGCGAGTTGACCGGCCCGGTGGCGAGCTGGGTGTCGGGCGGGGTCACGCCCTGCTCGGACACACCGAAGGCACCGACCTGCTCGTCGTGCGAGAAGCCGTTGAAGTCCTGCAGCTGCTCGACGGTGGTCGGGCTCGCCAGGGTGCGGGGAGCGATGATCGACGCCGTCGGGCTCGGCGCCTGCACCTGGCGGATGTGCGCAGCGCCGCCGCTGCTCGCCGTGCGCGGCTGCACGGTGCTGGTCGAGTGCACCGCGCTGCGCGCCGGCAGCGAGGGCAGGTGCGCGTGCGACGAGGAGCCGTGCAGGCTGGACATCCTCACCGAACCGACCTTGGTCATCGCCTTGGGCGACATCGCTGCCGCCGCACTGTGCGGCGCCAGCATCACCACCGAGCCGCCCACCACCGCCAGGGCGGCGGTCGCAGCCACGCTGCGTCGTCGAATCCGCCGAATCATCGAAACCTCCCCTCCAGGACGCAGCGACGCACAGGCGTGACCGGTGCCGGGAGCCATGAGTTGACCGGGAACGGCGGAATGCTAGCAACCAACCGGCGGTTGCGACCGACTTAAGCCGATTGTGACGGCGTCAAGAAGCAGTTGCCGCCATCGAGACGATCGGCTGGTTGAGCCGCTCGCCGCCCGTGCTTCCCTGGAAGCCGGCGTCGCCGAAGCAGAAGATGCCGCCGTCGGCGGCGACGAGCCAGTAGCCGCTGCCGCTCGCGGTGGGCGCCATCCCGACGATCGGCTGGTTGAGCTGCATCGCGCCGGTGGAGCCGTGGAACGCGGCGTCGCCAAAGGCGAAGATGCCGCCGTCGCTGGCCACCAGCCAGTAGCCGTTGCCGCTCGGTGTGCGAGCCATCCCCACGATGGGCTGGTTGAGATGGATGGCGCCGGTGGAGCCGCGGAAATGCGCGTCGCCGAAGGAGAAGATGCCGCCGTCGGCGGCGACCAGCCAGTAGCCGCCGCCATCGGGCGTGGTGGCCATGCCGACGATCGGCTGGTTGAGGTGCATGGCACCCGTCGAGCCGAAGAAGTGGGCGTCGCCGAAGCTGAAGATGCCGCCGTCGCTGGCCACCAGCCAGTAGCCGTTGCCGCTCGGTGTCGCCGCCATGCCCACGATGGGCTGGTTGAGCTGGATGGCGCCGGTGGAGCCGTGGAACGCCGCGTCGCCGAAGCTGAAGATCCCGCCGTCGCGCGCCACCAACCAGTAGCCGTGGCCGCCCGGTGTCGCGGCCATGCCGACGATCGGCTGGTTCAGATGCATCCCGCCGGTGGAGCCGTCGAACTCGGCGCCGCCGAAGGCGAAGATGCCGCCGTCGCGGGCGACCAGCCAGTAGCCCGGTCGCGGCGGTGTGCTCGCCGTCGTGCCGCCACCGCCGCCGCCGCTGGTGCCACCCGTGTCGCTGCTGCCGAGGATCACGCCGAGACCGGTGGGGCCGTCGTAGCCCGGCACCGCGGTGCAGAGGTACAGCGACACGCAGACGCCGTCGCTGCCGCTCACCACGTCGACGGCGCTGGCGCCATACAACCCCTGCGCACCGGTGAACGCGGCGGAATGCCCGCTCACCGCCTGCATGCCGGCGACCAGCGGCGCGCCGACGCTGGTGCCGCCGACGACACCCCATCCCGACACGCCGTAGCTGTCGTACACCGCCACGCCGGTGGCGGGATCGGCGACCACGGCGAGGTCGTTGTCGGTGCGGCGCAGGCAGCCGGTGTCGTGCTGCCAGATCGGTTTCGGCTCGAACTGGCTGCAACCCGCGCCCGTGCCCGACCACGCCGTCTCGGTCCACCCGCGTGCGAGCGCGGTGGTGCGCCGCAGCGAGGTGCCGCCGACGGCGATGACGTCGGCCGAGGTGGCGGGGAACGAGGTGCCGTAGCCGCTGTCGCCGCTGGCCACGGTGACGGCAACCCCGGGATGGTCGAAGTAGCGGTCGTCGACGGTCTCGCCGGCGAACTCGCCGCTGCCCAGGCTGAGGCTCACCTCGCTGGCACCCAGCTGCACCGCGGTGTTGACCGCCTGCCCGATGGCGCCGGCGGACGCCGAGCCGCTGGAATCGGCCGGCACCTCGACGAGCAGGATGTGGCACGCGGGGCAGCTCGCCGACACCATGTCGAGGTCGAGCGAGATCTCCTGCGCCCAGCCCACGTTTCCGGTGGCGGCGCCGTTGATGTTGACCTTGCGGAAGCAGCCGTTGGCGGTGGTGCAGGGCCCGAGGCCGTAGGTGGCGCGGTAAACGCCGAGGTCGCTCTCGGCGTTGGGGTCGTCGTAGACGTCGACGATGCCGACGGTGTGGCCGGCGCCGCCGCTGCCGATGCTGTAGGCGCTCTGCAGGTCGGCGGGACCGTAGCTGCCGGCCACCGGCGCGGCGCTGTTGGAGTGCACCGCCGGGCCGCCGCGGCTCTCCAGGAGCACGCGGGCGAAGCAGCGGACGTGGTCGGCGGGGACGGCGGCGGGACACGCCGCCGCGGTGGCGACGCCGCTTCCCGCGGTGCTGGTGGTCGTGGGCGCCGCCGTCGTCGCGGAAGCGGCCGGGTTCGTGCCGCCACTGGCCACAACCGGCGTGGCCAGCAGCGCCGCCGCGGCGGTGAGCGCGATGCCGAGCAGGGCCTGACGTCGCGCCCGCGCCACTACTGCTGGGTCAGGGTGGTGACCAGGCCCACCACCGGCGTGCCGCCGGTGGGAATGACGCCGGTGTTGGCCAGGTACTTGGCGTCGCCGAAGGCGTACACGGTGCCGCCGCTGGTGGCCAGCCAGTAGCCCAGGCCGTCGGCGGTGGTGGTCATGCGCACCACCGGGCTGGGCACGGTGATGCCGCCGGTGGAGCCGTAGAACGGCGCGTCGCCGAAGGCGAAGATGCCGCCGTCGCTGGCCACCATCCAGTAGCCGTGGCCGCTCGGCGTCGTCGCCATGCCGTTGATCGGCTGGTTGAGCACGATGTTGCCGGTGGAGCCGTAGAAGCGCGCGTCGCCGAAGCTGAAGATGCCGCCGTCGCTGGCCACCAGCCAGTAGCCCAGGCCGTCCGGCGTCGGCGCCATGCCCACCACCGGCTTGTTGAGCTTCATCGCGCCGGTGGAGCCGTAGAAGCGCGCGTCGCCGAACGAGAAGATGCCGCCATCACTGGCCACAAGCCAGTAGCCCTTGCCGGACGGCGTGGAGGCCATGCCGACGATGGGCTGGTTGAGCTTGATGTTGCCGGTGGAGCCGTAGAACTGCGCGTCGCCGTAGCTGAACACGCCGCCGTCGCCGGCGACCATCCAGTAGCCGTGCCCGGTGCCGGTGGCGGCGGCACCGATCAGCGGCTGGGCCAGCGCCAGGCTGGCAGGACCGCCGTACGTGGTGGCGCCGGCGTAGCCGAAGACCTGGCCCTGCTTGGTGATCACCACCGGCTTGTACGGTGCCGCGGCATTGCTGGAGCGCAGCCACCCGATGATGGGCAGGCCGTTGCGCGCCGGCATGGTGGTGCCGTTGATGGGCAGCCGCGCCGAGCCCACGGGATTGAGGTTGTCCCAGTTCTGCTCGACGATGTCGACGTAGTCGGGACCGGTGTCGGCGACCACGGCGACGTGCCCGAAGGGATCGCCGCTCACCGCGTTGAAGATGAGCAGGTCACCGGTCTGCGGCGCGTCGGCGCCGCCGTTGGGATGCTGGATGAAGGGGATGGTCAGGCTGGGACCGGCCGCCCACATCTGGTACGCGGAGCTGACCGGCCAGATGCGCTGCTCGCCGTAGCGCACCGCGGCGAAGCGCTGGGCCAGCTCGACACACTCGTAGGAGAGACCGAAGGCGCTGACCTGGTCCTCGTTGCCGTCGCCGTTGCTGTAGACGTTGAGGTCGCCGAGCGCGGCCGACTGCTGGCCGGCCCACTGGTAGCCGGGCACGAGCACCGTGCCCCAGGCCAGCGTGGCGCTTGCGCGAGTGGGGAGTGCCAGCGTCCCCGCCAGGACTGCGACGGCGGTGAGGACGCGTGCGGCAACGGAGAGACGACGGTTGGGGGGAACCATGCGCCCGATGCTAGGGAGGTGCCTCGCGAATCGGGCTCGTTGTGGACCAACCGCGAAGCTACCGTTACCGAACGGCGATGCGGATTTCGGCGCCTTGACATGCTCCACGTTTGCTGTGGGCTGCACGCAGTCGTGGGCGCGCACGCCATACTGCCAGTCGTGGCACGAACAGTGCAGCACCACAGGCTACGGATTGTGTCGCCGCGCTATGGCGCCGAGGTGGTGGGCGGGGCGGAGCGGCTGGCGCGCATGCTGGCGATGTCGCTGCGCGGCGCGGGATGGGAGGTCGACGTCCTCACCACCTGCGCGCGCGATGCGACGACGTGGCGCAATGCGGAGCCCGCCGGGGTGAGCGACGACGCCGGCGTGGCGGTGCGGCGGTTCCCGGTGCGCATGGCGCGGCGGCCGGCGCTGTTCCACCAGTTCTCGCGCGCCATCTTCCGCCTGCCGGCGGGACTGCGGCCGGAGTCGCTGTGGATCGCGGCGCAGGGCCCCTGGTCGCCCGAGCTCATCGCCGCGGTGCGCACCTCGCCGCCCGACGTGCCCGTGCTCTTCCTGCCCTACCTCTACCACCCCACCCTGCGCGGACTGCCGCTGTGCCCCGGGCCGCGGGTGCTGATGCCGGCGGCGCACGACGAGCTGCCGCTGCGGCTGCGCGCGGTCGGCCGGGCGGTCGCCGCGGCGGGAGCGCTGCTCTACGGCACCGACGAGGAGCGGGAGATGGTCGAGCGGGCCCACCCGGCGGCGGCGGGCACGGTGTCGGCGGTGGGCAACGTGGGCATCGAGGCGCCGGCGGCCACCGATCCCACCGCGTTCCGGCGGCGCGCCGGGCTGGCCGAGGGCGTGCCCTACCTGCTCTACGGGGGGCGGGTGGCGGCGGGCAAGGGCATGGAGGAGCTGCTCGAGGCGCTGCGGCTGCTGCGCGAGCGCCGGGACGACGCCGTGCTGGTGCTCACCGGCGAGGCGGGGACCGCGACGCCGGCGTCCCCCGCGGCGGGCATCCTGCCGGTGGGGCGGCTCGACGAGCAGGCGCGGTGGGACGCGCTGGCGGGCGCCGCGGCGGTGGTGGTGCCGAGCTTCCACGAGTCGCTGTCGCTGCTCGCCCTGGAGGCGTGGGCGGTGGGGCGGCCGGTGGTGGCCAACGCAGCCTCGCCGGTGCTCCTCGGGCAGGTGCTGCGCAGCGGCGGCGGGATCGGCTACCGCGGGGCGGCGGAGCTCGCCCAGGCCGCGGCCGACCTGCTCTCCGACCCCGACGTGGCCACCCTGCTGGGGCGGAGCGGGCAGCGCTACGTGGCGGCGACCTACCGCTGGGAGCTGGTGCACGCCCGGCTGGAGTCGCTGATCGAGGCGGCGGCTGGCGCTGCGGCGGGGTCCGCGTGACGTCGACCCGTCCCATCCTTCTCGACGGCCGCGCCCTGCAGGACCGCTCCGCGACGCGCGGCATCGGCACCTACCTCCGCGGGCTGCTCGACGGCATGGCCGCGCTCGGCGCCGACCGCCGCCTCGCCCTCATGCTGCGCTCCGGCCAGCCACCACCCGCCGAGCTGGGCCGCTGGCACGCCGAGCCGGGGCCGCGGCTGCCGGTGCTAAAGCGCCGCATCCAGCCTGTCGCCGACCCCTTCCTCGTCGCCGCCGCGCTGAGCCGCTCGCCCGGCGTCGCGCTGTACCACGCCGTCGAGTACGCCCAGCCGGTGCGCGCCGGGCGCACCCGGGTGGTGGTCACCGTGCACGACCTCATCCCCTTCCTCTTCCCCGACCGCTACCCCTGGATGCGCCGCGAGCGGCTGCTCGCCCTGCGCCTGCTGCGCCGCGCCGACGCGGTGATCACCCCCTCGGCGGCCACCGCGCACGACGTCGAGCGGCTGGCGCGTGTCGATGCCGCGCGGTTGCACGTGGTGCCCCACGGCGTCGACGCGGGGTATCGCCCTGCCGCGCCCGCCGCCGTGGCCGACCTGCGCGCGCGGCTGGGGCTGGGGGCGGACGAGCCCTACCTGCTCAGCGTCGGCGTCTTCGACCCGCGCAAGCGGCTGGAGCTGCTGGTCGACGCGGCGGCACGGCTCTGCGCTGCGCACCCCTCGCTGCGACTGGTGGTCGCCGGCGACCAGGGCGACTACACCGAGCCGGTGCGCCGGGCGCTGGAGGCGGCGGGGCTGGGGTCGCGGGCGGTGTTGGCCGGGTTCGTGCCGGCGGAGTGGATGCCCGCGCTCTACAGCGGCGCCGCCTGCCTGCTCTTCACCTCGGGATACGAGGGCTTCGGGCTGCCCGTGCTGGAGGCGATGGCCTGCGGCTGCCCGGTGGCCGCCTGCGCCAACTCGGCGATTCCCGAAGTAACCGGCGACGCGGCTTTGCTGGTTGACGAGGGGCCGCAGGAGGCGATGGCCGCGGCGTTCGCGGCTGCGGTGGCGCCGCTGCTCGACGACCCGGTGGAGCACGCCCGCCGCGGGGAGCTGGGGCGGACGCACGCGTTGAGCTTCACCTGGGAGCGGGCCGCCGCGGCGACCCTCGACGTCTACCGCGCGGTTGCCCCCGGCGCGCTAGTCGGGCTGTGAGCCGCTCGGCACGCGGCTCATCGATCCCGCGCGGCGGCTGGTACCCTCCGCGGCGATGACCGACCAGGACGCCTCTCCGCCGGTCGACGTCACCGCCCTGGTGGCCGACATCGAGGCGGAGGTGGCCCGCCGCCGGGCGGCCGGCGACTACCCCGAGGAGCTCCTCGAACGCCTCGCCGTCGAGTTCCACGACGTCGCCGACGAGCGCACCTCGCTGGAGGAGCTGGCCCACATCGAGACGGTGCGCCCGCTGGTCTCCACCCGGGCGGGTCTGGGCAGCGCCGTGGTCTTCACCAAGAAGCTGCTGCGCCGGGCCATGGCCTGGTACGTGCGCCCGCTCGCCGAGGACCAGAGCCGCTTCAACTTCGCGCTGCTCCACGAGCTGCGTTCGCTGCGCGAGCGGGTCGACCGGCTCGACAGCGCGTGGAGCCGTCCCGCCGCGTCGCCGCCGCGCGAATCCGGAGCGCACGCGCTCGACCTGACCACGTTGCGCCTGCAGCTGCTCGACGAGCTGCTCCGCGACATCCCCGCCGGCCCCGTCCTGCTGCTCTGGTGGGCGGACGACGCGCTGCTGCGCGCGCTGGTGTCGCGCGGCGTCGCGGTGGAGACGGCGACGCACGACGACGCCATGGCGGTGGCGGCGCGCGCCGCGGGTGTGCGCGTGCACGAGGCCGACCCGCTGCGCTTCCTGCAGGAATGCGGGCCGACGCTGGGCGCGGTGCTCGCTCCCGGGTTGCTGCCGATGCTGGCACCATCCGAGACGCTGGCGCTGCTGCCCCTGGCCACCGCGGCGCTGCGCGAGAACGGCGTGGTGGTGCTCGACTCGCCCGACGCCTCGGCGGCCGGCATGTCCGCCGATCCCGCGCTGATCGACGCCGGGTACCGGCGCTTCGTCTCACCCGACACGGTGACGCTGCTCTGCGAGGCCGCCGGACTGCGCGACGTCGCGGTGCACCCGCTGGGATCGGCTCCCTGGTTCGCGGTGTCGGCCCGACGCGGCGCATGAAGCTGGCCATCGTCGTGCCCCGGTACGGACCGGGGATCGTCGGCGGCGCCGAGACGCTCTGCCGCGACTACGCGCTGCGCCTCACCGCCGCCGGCCACTCCGTCGAGGTGCTCACCACCTGCGCGCGCGACCACTTCACCTGGCGCAACGAGCTGCCGCCTGGCCCCACGGTGGTCGAGGGCGTGCCGGTGCGCCGCTTCCCGGTGACCATCGCCAAGGACCACGGCGCGGTGACCATGCTGCACGCGCGGCTCGACGCGGGATTCCCTCTCGACGCCGCCGGCGAACGCCGCTGGGTGGAGAACACCGGGTACAGCGAGCCGCTGCTGGCGGCGATCGCCGAGGTCGCGCCGCGCGTCGATGCCGTGCTCTTCGCGCCGTATCTCTTCGCCTCCACAGTGTTCGGCGCGCAGGTGGCACCGTCGCGATCGCTGGTCATCCCCTGCCTGCACGACGAGGCGTACGCGCGCTTCGGCATCGTGCAGGAGACGCTGCGCGGTGTCGCGGGGCTGGTGTTCAACTCCGCGCCGGAGCGCGACCTCGCGGCGCGGTTGCTGGGTTCTTCTCTGCCCCGCAACGCCGTGGTTGGTGTGGGCTTCGATTTGCCCGGGCCACTCGATGCCGCCGGCTGGCGTTCGCGCGTGCGCATCGGCGGCGACCTCGTCGCCTATGCGGGACGGCGGGAGATCGCCAAGAACTTCCCGCTGCTGCTGCGCTGGATCACCGCCTACGACCAGGGGCTGTCGCGCTGTGGGCCGGTGACGCTGGTGGCCATGGGCAGCGGCGAGATCCGCGCGCCGCGCTCGGCGCGCGGCGTGGTGCGCGACATCGGGTTCGCGGCGCAGCACGAGAAGCTGGAGGCGTTCGCCGCCTCGGTGTGCACGGCGCAGCTGTCGCTCAACGAGAGCTTCTCCTACGTGCTGATGGAGAGCTGGCTGGCCGGCACCCCGGTGATCGTGCACGCCGACTGCGCGGTGACGCGCGCGCACTGCCAGGAGAGCGGCGGGGGTGTGTGGGTGCGCGACGCGGAGAGCTTCGCCGAGGCTCTCGACCGGCTGCGCGGCGATGCGGGCTTGCGCGCGCGACTTGCGGCCGCAGGTGGCCGATACGTGCGCAGCCAGTACTCCTGGCCCGCGGTGCTGGCGCGGCTGGAGGGTGCAGTGCGGGAGCTGGTCGGCGCATGACCCGCGCGGTGCACCAGCTGCTGCCCGACTTCGCCTTCGGCGACGCCATCGGCGCCATCACCCTGCAGACCCAGGCGATGCTGCGCGGGCTGGGCTTCGAGTCGTCGATCTATGCGGACGTCATCGACGAACGGTTGCGTTCCGCTGCACTGCCGGCGTCGCGCATCGAGGCGGACCTGCGCGACGGGGACGCGGTGATCTACCACCTCTCGATCGGCTCGCGCCTGGCACGCGTCGTGGCGCGGCTGGCCGTTCCGCGCGTCATCCTGTACCACAACATCACGCCGCCCGCGTACTACCGCGCCACCAGCCCGCGCATCGCCGAGCGTCTCGACGCCGGGCGCAGCGAGCTGGCCATGCTGGTGCCGCGCGTCGACCTGTGCATCGGCGTGTCGGAGTTCAACACCGAGGAGATGCGGCTGCTCGGCGCGCGGCGTGCCGCGGTGGTGCCGCCGCTGGTCGACCTGTCGCGGCTGCGGCCGCGGGTGTCGGTGCCGGCGTCGCCGCCGCTGTTGGTGTTCGTGTCGCGCGTGGCGCCGAACAAGCGGCACGACGATCTCATCCGCGCGCTCGCCGCCCTGCGCGCCACCGCGCATCCGGACGCCCGATTGGTCATCGTGGGACGGTTCACCGATACCGAGGAGTACGTCGCTTCGCTGCGCTCGCTGGCGGTGTCGCTCGGCGTCGATGATGCGGTGGAGTGGGCGGGGCGGCTCGACGACACTGCGGTCGGTGACCTGTATGCGCGGGCGTCGGCGTACGTGTGCGCGTCGGAGCACGAGGGGTTCTGCGTGCCGCTGCTGGAGGCGATGGCGTTCTCGGTGCCGGTGGTGGCCTATGCGGCGGGAGCGGTTCCTGACACGCTCGGCGGCGCCGGCGTGCTGCTGCGCAACAAGGATCCCCTGGTATGGGCCGCGGTGATCGACCGCGTGCTGCGCTCGGCGCCGCTGCGCGCCCAGCTCGCTGCGGCGGGCCAGCGACGGCTCGCCGACTTCACCGAGTCCGTGGTGCGGCGGCGCCTCGCCGAGGCGCTGTGCTCGATCGGCATCGTCCCGGACGCCGCTCAGTGATCGCGTATCATCCCCCGTGCCTATGAATACAGCCCTGATCACCGGCGTCACCGGCCAGGACGGCACCTACCTCGCCGAGCATCTGCTCGCCCAGGGCTACGCCGTGTACGGCCTGGTCCACGGACAGAACAACCCGCGGCTCTCCGCCGTGGAGCGCATCTGCCCGGGCATCGAGTTCGTCGAGGGCGACCTGCTCGACCAGTCGTCGCTCATCGCCGCGCTGGAGACCTGCCAGCCCAACGAGGTGTACAACCTCGGCGCCATCAGCTTCGTCGGCCTCTCCTTCAAGCAGGCCGCACTGACCGGCGAGGTCACCGGCCTCGGCGTGGTGCGCATGCTCGACGCCATCCGCACGGTGAATCCCAAGATCAAGTTCTACCAGGCCTCGAGCAGCGAGATGTTCGGCAAGGTGCGCGAGACGCCGCAGACGGAGCAGACCGCCTTCCACCCACGCTCCCCCTACGGCGTCGCCAAGGTGTACGGGCACTACATCACCGTCAACTACCGCGAGT
>CAZCJX010000079.1:0-12705 GCA_964499205.1 uncultured Actinomycetes bacterium
GTGGCATCGCGAACCTCGAACACGTGCGTGCCCGAGCGGTTCGCCGCGAAGTGGGCGGTGGGCGCGTCGGTGTGCACCACCATGCGGGTGCGGTCGGCGCGGAAGAGGTCGCGCGAGGTCTCCACGGGCAGGCCGGCGGCGTCGAACGCGGTGCGCTGCACCGAGAGCAGCGGCGCGTCGGGCGCCACGCCGAGGACGCGCGCCTCGTCGGCGCTGGCCAGCACCACCTCGATGCTCTCCACGCTGCGCACCGGGTCGACGCGGAACTCGGTGCGCATCACCTCGTACAGCGAGCCGCCCAGGGGCAGCTCGAGCAGGCCGGGGAAGCGGTCGACGGGAAAGCGCGCCTGCTCCAGGGAGAGTGGCTCGCCGTCGGCCAGGCGGATGCGCACGATGTCGAACACGTAGGCGCCGGGCTGCAGGTGCAGCGCCGCCACGGTGGCGTCGTCGGCGGCGATCGTCGCCGTGCTCAACACCCGGGTGCCGGCGGTGAAGCCCTGGCGGCGCAGGTAGTCGGGGACGCCGGCCACCTGGGAGAGGTCGCGCTCCACCTTGGGACGCATCACGAAGGTGCCACCGCCGCGGCCGGGAACGCGGCGCAGGCTGCCCGCGCGCTCCAGGGTGTCGAGCGCCTGGCGCAGGGTGGTGCGGCTGACGCTCAGCTCGCGGGCCAGCTCGCGCTCGGTGGGCAGCCGCAGCGCATGGCCCGGCGCACCCGCGGCCACCTGCTGCAGGCGCTGCAGGATGGCCCGTCGGGCCACCTCGACCGCGGAGCTCCTGCCGCCGTCGCCCTCGGCGGACGCGTTGACGTCGTCGGCCGCCGGCACCGCAGGTGGGACGGCCCGCACGCGGCGCGCCGGGGCGCCGCTCTGTGAGGTGCGCTCGCTCATCGTCTGCCTCCCCGAAGGGCGCTACTGCTCGCGACCGCCGATGCCGCCGAGGACGCGCGCGATCTCGTCACGTGCGGCAACAACTCCCTCGCTGCTGCCGGCGATGTAGACGCGCCCGGCCGCACCGATCATCTGCACGTCGACCAGCACGTTGTCGGGAGCCACCCGCTCCGCCTCGTTGGCGGCCACCGCGGCGAACAGCGCCGGCGTCATCTCCTGGATGAGCAGCGTCTGGCCGGGGAGCAGCATGGAGGCCTGCCGGTTGCGGTTGATCACCACGGCGTGCTGGTCGCTGACGTTGTCGATGATGTCGGAGTAGAGCATGCGCGGCTTGAGCTGGTCGGATTCGGCCCGACCGATTCCGGCAAGGATAGCGCGCCCGGCCGCCTCCACCTCGGAGAGATCGCGGCCGTGCACCTCCAGCACGCCGAAGTGCCGCTCCACGAAGAGGATCCCCGGCTCGATCTCGGGTACCGAGCGCAGCGCCAGGTCGGTGACCCGCTCGATGGCCAGACCGGGCGCCACCTCGACGATGAGGGCGTGGTCGCCCTCCAGCGGGGGGTATCCCCGCGCCCGTGTCGGCGTGCTCAGGTAGGCCGCGAACTGCGGGCGCAGGTCGCGGATGAGCAGGTAGACGCGCAGCTCCGCCGGCGGGCGTTGCGGCTCCGCCGGCGCGCGCGCCTGCAGCCGCGCAGCCACGGTCAGCGCGACGCCCTGGCGGCGGCGCCGTCACCGCGAGCGGCGCGCTCGGCGGGAGCCACGCCGGCGGCGAAGTGCCGGCCCAGGTCGGGATGCGGCCGCGGGATGACGTGCACGGAGACCAGCTCGCCCACCGACGAGGCCACCGCCGCGCCCGCGTCGGTGGCCGCCTTGACCGCGCCGACGTCGCCGTTGATCACCACGGCGACCAGCCCGTCGCCGACCTCCTCGCGCCCGACGATGGTGACGTTGGCGGCCTTGACCATGGCGTCCGCGGCGGCGAGCGCGGCCACGTACCCCTTGGTCTCGATCATTCCGATTGCGCTGGACATCTCGTGTTTCTCCCGTTTCAGCTCTGCGTGGTGGGCGAGGCGGCGCCTGCGCCCGTGGCGCCGGTTGCGTCCTCGTCGATGCTTCCGATGATCAGTGCGTCGATGGGCGGCGGCTTGCCCTCGAACCAGCGCGCGGCCACCGAGCCGCGGGCGACCAGCACGCGCTCGCCGATGCCGGTGCCGAGCACGTCGAAGACGATCAGCCGGCCACGGCCGTCGTCGAGCTCGACCTCGAGAAATGCGCCCTGGGGCACGTCGAGTCGCCTGGTCGACCAGACCGAGCCGGTGACGGTTCCACGCAGCATTGCTCAGCGCTCCCTTTCGATGCGCACGCCCAGGTCGCGGGCGCGGTCCAGCGCCAGCGGTGTCGCCACCACCCGGCGGGCCAGCAGGAGGGCGACGCCCTCCTTGGCAGCGCGGTTCACCATCGCCTCGGTGACCGCGCCCTTGTCGACGCGAAGGTGCCTGCCCGCCGTGGGCGTGCCGTACGGCGTCGCGGTGCGCAGGCGGAACTGCAGCAGCCCGGCGCGGACGTCGGCGGCGCGGTCGAGCAGGCGGGTGACGAAGGCGCTCAGCTCCGCGTCGGAGGTGAGCGACACCTCCTCGATGCGCGGCGCGACTCGCGGTTCGCCGCGCGTGGCGACGCGGCCGTTGGGCGGCGCCGCCTGCGCGGCGGGCGGCGGCGATGGTGGCAATGGGGCTGCGGCGGCGGGCGCGGGCCTTGCTGCCATTGCCGGCAGCAACTCGCGCAGCGCGTCGCGCACCATGGCGCGGACGGCCTCGCGGTCGGCGGCGGCGAGGCTCACGTCAGCGCCTCCAGGGCCTGCTGCGCCGCGGCGGCCGCGGTGCGCACGTCCGCCTCGCGGCCGCTGAGGTAGACGCGCCCGGTGGCGCCCATCATCCGGTAGTCGACCACCTTGACGTCGGCCGCCTTCTCCGCCTCGTTGACGGCGAGGATGGCGTACGAGGCCGGCTGCATCTCCAGCACGTACAGCGACTCGCCGCCCAGGATCATCGACCCCGACTTGTTGCGGTTGATCAGGAAGGCGTGCAGGTGGTCGACGCTGGGAACGATCTCGGACGCGAGGATGGTGGGGCGCATGGCGTCACTCTCGGTGGCGCCGAGCGCGCTGAGCACCGCACCGGCCGCGGCGCGCACCGCCGCCGTCGAGCGCGAGTGGATCTCCAGGTAGCCGAACTGCCGCTCCACCACCAGGATGCCGGCGCGCACGTCGGCGTGCTTGAGGGCCACGTCGGTGAGCGGCTCGATGTCCAGGCCCGGCGCCACCTCGATCACCTGCGCCGCCATGTTGGTGCGCGGCAGGCTGCCGCGGATGAACGTGCCCAGGTAGCACATCGTCTGCGGCTGCAGCTGGTCGATGAAGATGAAGCTGCGCAGCTCAGCCACGGCGGGCTCCGGCGAGCGCCTGGCGCAGCTCCTCGGCGATGAGGTCGCGGATCTCCGCGCGCAGCGTCGCGTCCAGCCCGTCGCGGTGGCCGTTCGGCGACGGCGCGCTGAACGCGGCGGCACCGAGGTCGACGTCGTCGCTCCACGGCTGGATGCCGGAGAGGTCGGGCATCTGCTCCGACGGGTCGAGGTTGTGGGCAACGCGCGTCCAGTGCACCAGGTGGTGCGGGGCCAGGTTCTCGCCCAGCGAGCTGCGGCCGAAGTAGCCGGTGCCGATGGTCATCGAGGGCGCCAGGCCGGTCTCGTACCCCGACGCGCCCAGGCTGCAGCCGGTGTTGACCACAACCCGCAGCACGCGCACCGCCGCGGTGAAAGCCATGATGGTGCGCGGGTCGCGGCTGTGGATGGCCGCGGAATGGCCGGCGCCGCTGATGCGGATGAGCGCGCGCGACACGTCGATGCCCCGCTTGGTGTGCGGCACCCGCTTGAGGCCGAGCACCGGGCACAGCTTCTCATGGGTGAGCGATTCCTCCGGGACGACGACGTCGAAGGGCGCCACCAGCACGCGCGTCGACGGGGCCACGCGGAAGCCGGCCTGCTGCGCGATCCAGGTGGCGTCCTTGCCGATGGCGGCCACGTTGAGTCGCCCCTCGGGGAAGAGGTAGGCGCGCAGGCGGTCGCGCTCGTCAGGGGCGCACACGTGCGCACCGGCCGTGCGCATGTGGCGCAGCAGCTCGTCGGCGATGTCGTCGTCGGCGACGAGCACCGACTCGTTGGTGCACAGCACCGAGTTGTCGAACGCCTTGCTGTCGACGATGCGCTGCGCCGCGCGGGCGAGATCGGCGGTGCGGTCGACGTACACCGGCGCGTTGCCGGGGCCGACGCCCATCGCCGGGTTGCCGGAGCGGTAGGCGGCGCGCACCACCTCGGTGCCGCCGGTGGCCAGGATCACCTGGGTCAACTCGTCCTCGATGAGGCTGGTGACCAGGGGGATGCTGGGGTGCTCCACCACCTGCACCACTCCGTCGGGCGCGCCGGCGGCGTGGGCCGCCTCGGCCATCATCTGCGCGGCGGCGGTGCAGCACTCGCGGGCCATGGGATGCGGGCTGATGACGATGGCGTTGCGCGTCAGCAGGGCGAGCAGGATCTTGAAGTACACCGTCGACACCGGGTTGGTCGACGGGGTCAGGGCCACGATCACGCCGGCGGGTCGCGGCACCTCGACGATGCGGCGCTCGGCGTCGACGTGCGGCGACACCATGTCGAGGTCGCGGTAGTGCTCGACCAGGCCGCGCGAGCAGCTTTCGTTCTTGATGCGCTTGTGCTCGACGACGCCGAAGCCGGTCTCGCGCACCGCCCACTCGGCGAAGCGCTGCGCCTCGCGGAAGCCCGCCTCGGCCACCGCCTCGGCGATGCGCAGCGTGGTGGCGCGGTCGTAGCGCGCGAAGCGGGCGGCCGCCCAGCGGGCGCGCTGCAGCATCATCCGCGCCTGGGCGCGACTGACGCCGGTCTGCCGCGACGCGTCCATCAGGCCAGCCCTCGCGATGTGCCGGTGACCTCGCGCCGCGCCCGGGCGATGCCCACCTCGACGCGCTCCAGGATCTCCTCGCACAGTTCCGGCGACAGCAGCAGTCCCGGCTTGAACTGCAGCACGCGCGGGTCGAGCGCCGAGTAGATGCACCACACGCCGTTCTCGTAGAGGTGGCGCATGGCGATCTTGGCGCCGGTGGGATGGTCGAAGACGAGTCCCATGACCACGCCGTCCTGGCGCACGTCGCTGAAGAAGTCGCCGTAGACCTGGCGGATCTCGGCGAGGCCGCGCCCCAGGGTTGCGGACACGTAGCCGACCATCGAGGCCACCTCGGGACGCCGGGTGATCTCCAGCACCTTGAGGGCGACGATGCAGCCCAGCTCGCTGCCGCCCATGGTGGACATGTGCGCCCAGCCGTCCTCGACCAGCCAGCCGGCATACCGGTCGTCGACGACCACGCAGGCAATGGGATAGATGCCGCCGCCGATCCCCTTGGCGGTGACCAGGATGTCGGGCTCCACGCCGTGCTTGGAGATGCACCACATCACCCCGGTGCGCATCAGGCCGGTCTGCACCTCGTCGGCGATGTACAGGCTGCCGTACTTCTCGCAGAGGCGCTTGACCCCGGCAAGGTAGCCAGGGTTGGGCATGGGGAACCCGTACGTGGCCGGGATGCTCTCCATGATCACCGCGGCGACGTCGCGATTGCGCAGCGCCGCCTCCATGGCGTCGAGATCGTTGAAGGGGACGTGGGGAAACTCGGCGGGCTCGCCGCTGAGGAAGATGTCGACGAAGCGCGCGTCGCCGGCGTTCATGGCCAGGCCGGTGTGGCCGTGGTACGCCTTCTCGATGGAGACGATGCGGCGGCGCTTGGTGGCGTGCCGCGCCGTCTTGAGCGCGATGTCGATCGCCTCGCCGCCACCCGCCGCGTAGATGACCTTGCCCATGTTGGGTGCACACGTCTTCAGCAGCGCCTCGGCCAGCGCGGTGCGGGCCACCGAGGGAAAGTGGTGGTTGCCCATGTCGAACTCGCGGGCGCCGTCCTCCAGCGCCTGCACCAGCTCGACGTTGCGATGGCCGAGGTTGTAGGTGCCGCCGTTGAGGTGCATGTCGATCAGCCGGCGGCCGCCGATGTCCCAGATGAAGTAGCCCTCGCGCCGGCCGATGACCATGTCGATGCCGTCGTCGAGCCAGGACTGGGTCTTGCCCGGGTTCCACGCCGCCTTGGTGCGGGCGTAGAACTCCTCCTTGGAGTCGTAGGCGGCGAAACCGTAGTCGAACATTGCCCCAACCGGTCAGTGAGTGTTGGTCTGAACCGTATCAGATAATTGGTCCGGACCGCAATGCACAGGACGCGGCTGAGCTCAGTCGAAGGGGCTGGCCAGGATGGCCATCATGCCGCCGTCGACGTTGATGGTCGTGCCGGTGACGTAGCCCACCTCGGGCCGGCACAGGAAGGCCGCCATCTCGGCGATCTCCTCGGGCCTGCCCACGCGCTTCAAGGGGCTGATGCGCTTGAGCATGGTCTCGGTGAGGTCGCCCACCCACGGCTCGCTGAGCGGCGTGAGGATCCATCCCGGGGCGATGCAGTTGACCATGATGTCGTACTGCGACAGCTCCAGCGCCATGCTCTTGGCCAGCGACATCAGCGCCGCCTTGGAGGCGTTGTAGTGGGCGAACTCATTCTCCGAGGCGTGCCCGTTGGTGGAGGCGATGTGCACGATCCGGCCGCCGCCGTTGTCCTTCATCCAGCGCGCCGCCGCCACGCTGATCAGCATCGGCCCGCGCAGGTTGACCTCCAGGGTGCGGTCCCACTTCTCGGCGGTGAACTCCAGGAAGGGGACCGGCGTGTAGATGCCGGCGTTGTTGATCACCGCGTTGATGCCGCCGAACTCGGCGATGCAGGTGGCCACCAGGCGCTCGTCGTCCTCGGGAACGCCGGTGTCGGCCTCGATTCCCTTGACGGTGCCGCCGGTCTCGGCACCGAGCCGCTCCGCGGCCTCCTCGACCTGGTCGCGGTGGCGCGAGCAGATCAGCACCGAGTAGCCGTCGCGCAGCAGTCGCGCCGCGCAGGCGTAGCCGATTCCGTGCGATCCCCCGGTCACCAGCGCTGCCTTGCTCATGGGTTCTCCTGGGTGGGCGCCAGCTCGAAGTCGTCGACGGCGACCTCGGGCACGACGGGTTCGTTGTCGATGTAGCGATGCGGGCTGCGGATGTAGCCGCCGTGCTGCAATACGGCGCGGTCGACGTGGGGCAGCTTGGACTCGATGGCCAGCACGTGCTCGTGGATGCGGCGCGAGCGCAGCGCGTAGTACACGGCGCCGAGGATCAGCGGCACCAGCACGATGTACCAGCCCATGGGAATCTGCGAGAAGAAGCCGCCCGGGTTGCCGGTGATGTCGGAGTACGTCGGGTTGGTGGTGGGCCGCTTCCACATCAGGTCGACCAGGGTGAGGCCGGTGCCCAGCACGGCGATCACGTTGACCGGGATGCCCCACTTGCCCAGGGCGAACCAGCGGCGCTGGTGCGGCCAGCCGCGCAGCCGCGCCACCAGGGTGATGAGCATGACCAGGAAGTAGGGCAGGTACATCGCCGCCGTGGCGCCGCCCACCACCGAGGCGATGTTGGTGGTGAAGATCAGCACCGGGATGGCGGCGAGCACGCCCAGCCCGATGGTCGCTGTCCACGGCGAGCCCCACGGCAGGGTGCGCGAGAAGAAGCCGGAGAAGGGAACCTGACCGTCGCGCGCCATGCCGTAGATGTGCCGGACCGCGCAGGCGAACATCGCGGCGGTGGCCATGAGCAGGCCCTGGGCGATGGCGAAGAGGAACAGGCGGACCACCCAGTCGGGCATGTGCACGCCGATGGCGTCCTGCGCCGGCGTGCCGCTGATCATCGAGCCGTGCAGGTCGGTGAGCGACGGCGTCAGCGCGATCAGGAAGACGAAGCCGCAGACGATGGTGAAGATGAAGGCCCCGATGACGCCCTTGGGGGCGTTCTTCTCGGCGTGGATGGTCTCCTCACCGAGGGTGCCGCCGTTCTCGAAGGTGTACTGCACCCAGAAGGCCATGAAGATGCCGCCGGCGAGGAACAGCGGCAGCCAGTCGCCGAACGACCCCACCGCCTGCGTGGCCGACTTGCTGCCGTTGGTGACCACCGTCGAGGAGTCGGCGAGGTTGCCGAGGTGATGCGGCCCGACGGCAAAGACGATGAGCAGCACCGCGAAGCAGACGCCCAGCTCGATGACGATGCTGAGCTGGCTGAGGCGTCCCAGGATCTTGACCGCGCCGAGGTTCCAGGCCACCGCGAAGGCCAGCGTTGCCAGGATGATGCCGAGATCGGTGTGGGTGTTGTCGCTCCAGTTGAAGAGCGGGCGCACCACCACCGGTTCCGACGCCGCGTAGGCGGTCATAAGAGGAATCAGGCCGCCGAGGTACAGCCAGCCGATCCCCCAGCCCACCCGCTTGCCGGCCAGCAGCGTCGGCCACTGGTACATGGAGCCGGCGAAGGGATACGTCGAGGCCAGCTCGGCCCACACCAGCACCATGGCGCCGACGCTGATCCCCACGATCGGCCAGCTGAAGAACATCGAGCCTCCGACGCTGGACAGTGAGAAGCCGTACAGGCTCATCAAGCCGCCGAAGACGCCGACGGCGGCGAAGGTCAACGCCCCGTTGGTGACTCCGGTGAGAACTCGGCGGAGTCCTCCAGCCTGGTGCTCCTCCGCCGTGAGGGGACCCACCGTTTCGCGACGAACCGCGTCTGCCGATGCCATGAGGTGCGTACCTCCAGGTCCACGCTCTCGCGTGGCGTCCGTCAGCGTTCGGCGCCGGAGCGCGCCGTCGCAATCAGCCAATCCAGCTCAGGGCTTTCCAGCTTCTCCCGGGTCCAGTTCCACCGGCTCACCGCCTCCGCCCAGTAGTCGAAGCTGGCGTCGGGCTTGAAGGGGAGCAGCCGGTCCATGCCGATGAAGAGCAGCGTCCACGTGTACTGCGCGGCGATGCCGAAGAGGCGTGCGCGCGCGACCTGGTCGGGCCGGTGCTCGCCGAAGTAGCTGCGGCAGAGCACCTCCACCTGGTCGGGGTCGTAATCGCCTTCCATGGCCAGATCCCCGAGGTCGAAGCAGGGATCGTTCATGCCGCTGAAGTCGTAGTCGATGAGGCGGATGGCGCCGTCGTCCATGATGTTCTTGGCCAGCAGGTCGTTGTGGCTGGGCACCATCGGCAGCGGGTTGGCGGTCAGCGCATCCTGGATGGAGCGGATGGCGCCGAGCCACTGCAGCAGCAGCTCAGGTGTGGGCAGGTCGTGCTTCTCGACCAGGCCGAGGTAGTCGTCGAGGAAATCCCAGATCTGGATGCGGTTGGTGAACTCCGGAGCGCCGGTGTGCAGCTGGTGCACGGCGCGTCCCAGGCGCGGGATGAGCGACGCCTCGGCGAGGTCGGGAGTGTCCAGCGTGCGACCGTGGATGTACTCGAGCACCACCGCGGGCAGATCGGGAAACGAGGCGAGAACGCGTGCGCCGACTCCGCTGAGACCCGCCGCCTCGGTGTTGTGGATGAGGTGGCGCATGGGGATCATCAGGCCGAAGTCGTCCATCGCCTGGGTGAGCAGCTTGACCACGTAGCGACGCGGCCCGACGTGGGCGATGTAGCTGAGGTTGGCCAGGCCGCCGACGAGCACCTCGTAGCGCACCTCGGACTCGTGCCAGTCGCGCATGCGCCGGGTGACGATGGCCAGCTGCTCCTCGGGCGTTGCCGCATGCGACGCGCTGGCGCCGCCGTCACCCACGGGCTGGACTGTGCTCACTGTGGCCTCCTGTGGCTGGGTGCCCCCAGCGGTCTCCAACCTGGACCTGGTCCGCCCCGCCGCCCGTGGACCCAGTACCAAAAGTCCCCGATTTGGTATTGGGTCGGCATCCTAGCGCAGCCGAGGGGCGGACGCAATAGGTTTGACCAACGAGGGTCAACGGGTGGCCGCCGCCGCTTGACCGAGCGTGCGGCGGCCCGTACCATTTCGGTCTCAACCATTTCCAGCCAAGGACCGACCAAAAGGCCGGTCGTGCTGCTCAGGAGGTGTGCATGGCCGCCGACTTGCCGGATCGGGCACGCATCGTCATCGTCGGCGGCGGCGTCATGGGCTGCAGCCTCGCCTACCACCTCACCCGCGCCGGCTGCCGCGACGTCCTTCTCCTGGAGCAGGGCTCGCTCTCCGGCGGCAGCACCTGGCACGCGGCGGGGATCATCGGCCAGGTCCGCGCCCATCCCAGCCTGACCAGCCTGGCCAAGTACACCGTCGAGCTGTACCAGCGGCTGGAGGCGGAAACCGGCCAGAGCACCGGCTGGCGCACCTGCGGATCGTTGTGGGTGGCCGGCACGCCGGAGCGCGTGACCCAGCTGCGCCGCGTCGCCGCGGTGGCCCGCGGCTACGACGTCGACGTCGAGATGCTCACCACCGAGCAGGCGCTGCAGCGCTGGCCGCTGATGCGCGGCGAGGACCTGCACGGCGCCATCTGGCTGCCCGGCGACGGCAAGGCCAATCCCTCCGACGTCACCCAGGCGCTGGCGCGCGGCGCGCGCACCGGTGGAGCGCGCATCGTCGAGGGCGTGCGCGTCACCGGCGTCACCGTGGTCGACGGCACCGTCCGCGGTGTCAGCACCGACCGCGGCGACGTCGAGGCCGAGGTGGTCGTCAACTGCGCCGGCCAGTGGGCCAAGAAGATCGGCGCCATGGCCGGGGTCACCGTTCCCCTCCACTCCGCCGAGCACTTCTACGTCGTCACCGAGCAGATCGACGGTGTCACCGCCGACCTGCCGACCATGCGCGACCCCGACGGCTACGTGTACTTCAAGGAGGAGGTGCGCGGCCTGCTGATGGGCGGCTTCGAGCCCAAGGCCAAGCCCTGGGTCTCCCCCGACGAGGTGCCCGACGACTTCGAGTTCCGCCTGCTCGACGAGGACTGGGACCAGTTCTCCATCCTCATGGACAACGCCGTCCACCGCGTCCCCGCCATCGCCGACGCCGGCATCAAGAAGTTCGTCAACGGTCCGGAGAGCTTCACTCCCGACGTCAACTTCCTGCTCGGCGAGGCGCCCGAGGTGCGCAACTTCTTCCTCGCCTGCGGCTTCAACTCCGGCGGCATCGCCTCGGCGGGCGGCGCAGGCCTGGCCCTGGCCGAGTGGATCCTCAGCGGCGAGCCGCCCATGGACCTCTGGCCGGTCGACATCCGGCGCTTCGCCGCCTTCAACAACAACTCCACCTGGCTGCGCGACCGGGTGACCGAGACCCTGGGTGCCCACTACGCCATGCCCTGGCCCAACCGCGAGCCGGAGACGGCACGGCCGCTGCGGCGCTCGCCGGTGCACCACCTGCTCGACGCCGCCGGCGCCGTCTGGGGCACCAAGATGGGCTGGGAGCGAGCCAACTGGTTCGCTCCGCACGGGATGGAACGAACCGTCGAGTACAGCTTCGGCAAGCAGAACTGGCTGCCGGTCAGCGGCGAAGAGCACCGCGCCACCCGCGAGCGGGTGGCCATCTTCGACCAGACGTCGTTCTCGAAGTTCACCGTCAAAGGACGGGACGCGGAGGCTGCACTCCAGCAACTGTGCACGAATGACGTCGCGGTTCCGCCTGGCGGGGTGGTCTACACGGGGATGCTCAACGACCGCGGCGGCTACGAGAGCGACTTCACCGTCACCCGCATCGCCGCCGGCGAATACCTGGTGGTGACCAGCTCGGCGCAGACCACCCGCGATATGGACTACCTGCAGCGCCACATTCCCCAGACCTGCAACGCCGTGGTGGTGGATGTTTCGTCATCCTTCGCCGTATTCGGCGTCATGGGTCCGTCGTCGCGCCAGCTGCTGCAGCGGGTGTCGCGCAGCGACCTGTCCAACCAGGCGTTCCCCTTCTCCACCAGCCGCATCATCGACATCGGCTACGCCACCGTGCGGGCGACGCGGATCACCTACGTGGGCGAGCTGGGCTGGGAGCTCTACGTCCCCGCCGAGTTCGCCGTCTCCGTGTACCAGACACTGCTGGACGCCGGGGCCGACCTGGGCCTGGCTCAGGCGGGCTACTACGCCATCGACTCGCTGCGGCTGGAGAAGGCCTACCGCGCCTGGGCTCGCGACCTGACGCCCGATTACTCGCCGGTCGAGGCCGGGCTCACCTTCGCCTGCAAGCTCGGCACCAGCATCCCCTTCCGCGGCCGCGAGGCGGTGGAGGCGCAGCGCCGCGACGGCGTGAGCCGCCGCCTGGTCTCGCTGGTGCTCGACCATCCCTGCAGCACGCTGTGGGGCGACGAGCTGATCCTTCGCGACGGCGAGCCGGTCGGCCGGCTCACCTCGGGCGCCTACGGCCACACCCTGGGCGCCGCCGTGGGCTTGGGCTACGTGAGCAACGCGCAGGGCCTGGCCACGCCCGACTGGCTGCGCGCCGGCAACTACGCGCTCGACATCTCCGGCGAGGTGGTGGCGGCGACGCTGCACCTGCGCGCTCCCTTCGATCCCAGCTCGGCCCGGATCAAGGCCTAGCGGCAGGGATACACCGGGCAACCATGATCTCGCGCGTCCTCCCCAACGAGCACGTCCTCGTCCTCTCCTGCAGCGACCGCGTCGGCATCGTCCACGCGGTGACCGGCTTCCTCGTCGAGCATGGCTGCAACATCCTGGAGAGCCAGCAGTTCGACGACCGCCACAGCGGGCGCTTCTTCATGCGCGTGCACGTCGCCGCGCTGCTGGGCACGCCCGTCGAGAGGCTGCGCGCTGACTTCCAGCCGCTGGCCGAACGTTTCGGCATGGACTGGCAGATACAGGAGACCACCGCCCGGCAGCGGGTGCTCATCCT
>CAZCJX010000080.1:0-12569 GCA_964499205.1 uncultured Actinomycetes bacterium
GTGTGCAGCAGGAAGTCGTGCTCCTTGACGTAGGCGTACGACTTGGTCGAGCCCTCGTGGTCGTTGAAGGTGACGCAGGGCGAGATGACGTCGAGCACGGCGGTGCCGCGATGCGCGTAGGCGGCTTCCAGCAGCGGCACCAGCTGCTTGCCGTCGCCGCTGAACGAGCGGGCCACGAAGGTGGCGCCCAGCTCGATGGCCAGCCCGCAGACGTCGATGGTCTCGAACTCGTTGACCTGGCCCTTCTTCATCTTCGAGCCGAGGTCGGCGGTGGCCGAGAACTGGCCCTTGGTCAACCCGTAGCAGCCGTTGTCCTCGACCACGTAGGTGCAGTCGAGGTTGCGGCGCACCAGGTGGCAGAACTGGCCGAGGCCGATCGAGGCGGTGTCGCCGTCGCCGCTGATGCCCAGCACCAGCAGGTCGCGGTTGGCCAGCTTGGCGCCGGTGGCCAGCGAGGGCATGCGGCCGTGCACGCCGTTGAAGCCGTGCGCCCGCTCCACGAAGTAGGCCGGCGTCTTCGAGGAGCAGCCGATGCCGCTCATCTTGGCCAGCATGTGCGGCTCGACGCCGAAGTCGTAGAGCGACTTGATCAGGTGGTTGGTGATCGAGTTGTGGCCGCAGCCGGCGCACAGCGTGGTCGGCGCGCCCTTGTAGATGTCGCGGACGAGACCCAGGCGGTTGGTGTTGGGGGCGGAGACGGCCATAACTGCTATGCGGTCCTCTGCACCGCCACCGCGGCGGCGGGGCGTTCCACGTCGAGCACGGGGTCGGAGATGGCGTGGGCGTCGATGGGGACGCCGTTGTAGTGGCGCACCGAGATGAGCCGGTCGGCCAGCCGGCCCGGCAATTCCTGGCGGAGCAGCCCGAAGAGCTGCCCGTCGCGGTTCTGCTCGACCACGTAGACCCGCTCGTGGCGCTCCACGAACTCGGTGACCTCGGGCGACAGCGGCAGCGCGCGCAGCCGCATGTAGTCGGTGTCGACGCCGGCGTCGCGCAGCTGGTCGCGCGCCTCGACCACCGCGAAGTGCGAGGAGCCGAAGGCGAGGATGCCGGTGGCGCTCCCCGAGCCGTCGACAACCGGCGCGGGCACGTGCAGCCGCGCCGTCTCGTGCTTCACGGCGAGGCGGTCGAGCACCCGCTGGTAGACCTCGGGACGCTCGCTGTAGCGCGCGTCCTCGTCGTGGCCGCTGCCGCGGGTGAAGTAGCCGGCCGCGGCGTTGGGCGTGCCCGGCAGGGTGCGCCAGGGGATGCCGTCGCCGTCGAGGTCGCGGTAGCGGCCCCAGCTCTCGACCTTCTCCAGCTCCTCGGCGTCGAGCACCTTGCCGCGGTCGAACCCCTTCTCGGGGTACTGCAGCGGGTCGGCCATCCAGAGGTTCATGCCCAGGTCGAGATCGGTGAGCACGAAGACCGGGGTCTGGAAGCGGTCGGCGAGGTCGAACGCCTCCATGGCGAACTCGTAGTTCTCCTCGGTGCTGCCGGGAAGCAGCACGATGTGCCGGGTGTCGCCGTGCGACAGCGTGTAGGCGAAGGCGAGGTCGCCCTGCATGGTGCGCGTCGGCAGGCCGGTCGACGGCCCGACGCGCTGCACGTCGAAGATCACCGCGGGGAGCTCGGCGTAATAGCCAAGCCCGGCAAATTCAGCCATCAGCGAGAGGCCCGGGCCGGAGGTCGAGGTGAAGGCGCGGGCGCCCGCCCAGGTGGCGCCGAAGACCATGCCCACCGCGGCCAGCTCGTCCTCGGCCTGGATCACCGCGTACCTGCGCTCGCCGGAGCTCCTGTCGGTGCGGAAGCGCTCGCAGTAGCTGATGAAGTTCTCGCACAGCGAGGACGAGGGGGTGATCGGGTACCACGCCGCCACGGTGGCGCCGCCCATCAGCGCACCCAGCGCCGAGGCCTGGTTGCCCTCCATCAGGATGCGCCCCTCGGTGGTGCCGGCCATGCGCTCCAGCACGTAGGGATCGGCCTTCTCGAGGTTGTCGCGCGCGTAGTCGTAGCCGACCATCACCGCCTGCATGTTGGTGTCGACGGCGGCGGGCTTGCGGCGGAACTGGTCGCGCAGCGCGCCCTCGACGGCCTCCAGCTCGATGCCCAGCAGGTGGGCGAGGACACCGACGTAGACCATGTTGGTCAGGTACTTGCGCAGCCCCTCGGTGCTGATCTTCTCCTTGGCCAGCTGGGCGAACGGCACCGGGTAGTAGGTGATGTCGTCGCGCTGGGTCGGTCCCGCCACCGGGTACTTGGCCTCGTGGATCACCACCCCGCCGGGCTTGACGCCCGCCACGTCGGTGTTCCACGTGCCGATGTTGAGCGCCACCAGGATGTCGACCTCGCGCGACCTGCACTGGTAGCCCTGGGGCGACACCCGCACGTCGAACCAGGTGGGCAATCCCTCGATGTTCGAGGGGAAGACGTTCTTCGGGGCAACCGGGATGCCCATCCGGAAGATCGCCTTGGTGAGAACGAGGTTGCTGGACTGGCTCCCCGAGCCGTTGACGGTGGCGGCCTGGATGGTGAGGTCGTTGACGACCCTGGCCATGGACATGTGGACTTGCGGTACTCCGCGGTAGGGCTGTTCTGCCCAGTCTACCCGCTGGCAGAAGCGACTCTGCGCGGCCCCCGGGGCTGGGACTCGGTTTGTTGATCGGCCCGATAGACTTTATCAAGAATTCGAAGACAGCCTGACGGAGGCCGCCCGCAATGACGCAGGTCGCGAACACCCCGAGCACTCCGGGGATCCCCCGGATCAACGAGCCCGCCCCGGATTTCGAGGCGCAGAGCACGCACGGCGTGATCCACCTGAGCGACTACACCAAGCAGGGCAAGTGGGTCCTGCTCTTCTCCCACCCCGCCGACTTCACCCCGGTGTGCACCACCGAGCTGGTCGAGCTGGCCCGCCGCAACCCCGAGTTCGAGGCCCTCGACACCCAGCTGATCGGTGTCAGTGTCGACAGCGTCTACTCGCACATCGCCTGGACCGAGAACATGGCCGACAAGTTCGGCCAGGAGATCCCCTACCCCATCGTCGCCGACCTCGACACCAAGGTGGCCCAGGCCTACGGGATGATCCACCCCGGCGCCAGCGCCACCGCCACGGTGCGCGCCGTCTTCGTGATCGACCCCAAGCAGTTCATCCGCGCCCTCGTCTACTACCCGATGCAGGCCGGGCGCAACGTCGACGAGCTGCTGCGGCTGGTGCAGGCGCTGCAGACGGTGGACGCCGAGGGCGTGTCGACGCCGGTCAACTGGCGGCCGGGCGACGAGGTGGTGGTGCCGGCGCCGGCGACGGCCGAGGCGGCCAGGGCGCGCAAGGCCAACGGCGAGGGGCTCAACGTCGTCGACTGGTACATCAGCACCAAGAAGCTGTAGGCAGCCGCGGCTCCGCGCCGGGTGCCCGCGGCGGCAGCGCGCCGTATGACGCCGTCGTTGGCACCCGGCCACGAGCCTGCAACACGCCGCGAGCGGCCCGAGGCGGGGCGATACCGTCGGGCCCGCGATGATCTCTGCACTGTCCGGACACACCCAGTACGCGATCGCCGCCCTGGTGGGCTGGGTGATCCTCTACCTCGTCTACAAGTTCGCCTGGCGGCGTGACTACGGCCTGCCGGTGCGCCGCCGCCTCTTCGCCCGCCGGCTGCAGGTGGAGCGCGACCAGGTGGCGTTCGTGCCCTTCTGGTGGAGCGACCTGCAGGTGCAGCGCGCCGTCAACGGCTACTGGAAGCGCACCCTCAAGCGCAGCTTCGAGAAGCCGCTGCTGACCCGGGAGCTCTAGGGGCAGCAGCCTGCTACGGTCGAGGGGTGAGCCCCTCGCATCCCCTGCCCATGGCCGGCGAGGCGCTGGATCGTGCCGCCGAGCGGCGGGGAGATCGGGAGTGGATCGCGGCGCTGCTGCGCGATCCGCGGACGCGGGTGCTGCGCGTCGACGGCGAGAGCGTGCCGATCGCCGATTCGCGACTGGTCCTCGCTGACACAGCGTCGCTTCCCGCCGCAGGCGACGCCGTGCTGCTGGGACTCGATTCGCGCGAGCATGCGGTGTTCGCGGCGCCGGGGCGGCGGGACGCATCGTTCGTGCACCTCAGAGACGTCGCCGCCGAGCTGCCCGCAGACCAGTCCGGCCTCGCCGCGCACGCCGTCGCCCTGCTCGCCTGGCACCGCCGCCACCCGCACTGCGCGGTCTGCGGCGCTCCCACCGAGATGGTCGAAGCCGGCTACATGCGCCGCTGCACCAATCCCGACGACGGCTCCCTGCACCACCCGCGCACCGACCCCTGCGTCATCGTCCTGGTCCACCACGGCGACCGTGTCCTGCTCGGCCGCCGGCCCAGCTTCCCACCGCAGCGCTTCAGCGTGCTGGCCGGTTTCGTCGAGCCCGGCGAGTCCCTGGAGGCGGCGGTGGCCCGCGAAGTGGCCGAGGAGAGCGGCATCGTCGTCGACCCGGACTCGATCCGCTACGTCGCCTCGCAGCCCTGGCCCTTCCCCGCCTCGCTGATGCTCGGCTTCACCGCCGCGGCCCGCAGGACGACAATCGCGCCGCGCGACGGCGAGCTTGCCGAGGTGCGCTGGATCGCCCGCGACGAGCTGCTCCGGGCCATCGCGGTCGGCGACCTGGTGCTCCCCCCGCCGGCCTCGATCGCCCGCCACCTGGTCGAGGCCTGGCTGGGGACGGCCGTGACATGATGCTGCGCCGATGATCGTCGAGAACGCGTTCACCGTCGACGCGCCGATGGACGAGGTCTTCGACGCCCTGCGCGACGTGCGCACCGTGCTCCCCTGCCTCGACGCGCGGGTCACCGAGGTGGTCGACGACCACACCGCCCACGGCGAGCTGACCATCCCCATGGGCGACGCCACCATGGTGCTGCAGGGCACCCTGCGCGTCGGCGAGGCCGACCGGCAGGCCGGCGCCATCACCTACGAGGCGGTCGGCCGCGGCGCGGGCAGCGCCTCCGCGCAGGGCCGGATGTGGGTGCGCCTGCGCGAGTCGGGCGGCACCACCACGGTGTCCGTGCACGCCGACGTGGCCGTGGCCGACGCACCGCTGGAGGTGCACGGCGACAGCACCACCCGGGCCGCGCGCAGCCTGTTCAGCCGCCTCGGCGGCGAGGTTGCCCAGCGGGTCGCCCGCCGCGACGCGGCCCCACGGGTGCGCGGCACGGTGCGCCTCGATGCCTCGCCGGTGCCCACGCCGGCCAACCCGCCGCGCGGCCTCATGGGGCTGCTGCGCCGCAAGCCCTGGGTCGTGCCCGTCGCCGCGCTCGGCGCCGGCGCCGTCCTCGCCGTGGTCTTGCAGGCAACGCACGACCGCAACGACCGCCGCAACCGCCCGGCCCCGGCCGGCTAGGCCGGCGGCTGCCGGGCCGCCTCGCCCGCGTCGACCTCGACCCGGTCACGGCCCGCCCGCTTGGCGCGGTACAGCGCACGGTCGGCCGCCTCGATCAGCTCCTCGGGTGCCTGCATGGCGGCGACGAAGGCGGCGACGCCGAACGACGCGGTGATCCGCTGCCCCTCGGGAAAGCGCTCCGCGATACGCACCCGCAGCCGTTCGCAGAGCGCCGCGGCCGCGCCCAGGGTGGTGTCGCGCAGCAGCAGGCCGAACTCCTCACCCCCGTAGCGGTACGCCGAGTCGCTGCCGCGGATGGCGTCGCGCAGCAGCACCCCCACCTCCTGCAGCACCGCGTCGCCGCGGCGGTGGCCGTGGCGGTCGTTGAACTCCTTGAAGTGGTCGACGTCGAGCATGCAGAAGGCCAGGGGACGGTCGTAGCGGCGGCTGCGCTTGCACTCGCGGTCGAGGTCGCCCTCCAGGCGGCGGCGGTTGAAAAGCCGGGTGAGCGCGTCGACCTGGGACAGCTCCTCGGTGCGCGCGTGCAGCCGGGCGGCCTCGATGGCGGTGCCGGCATGCGAGGCCAGCGTCTCGACCAGCGCCATCACCGCCTGGGGAATGGCGGCGGCATGGAGGCTGGCCAGCTCGATGACGCCGACGACGTGGGCGCCGACGATCATCGGCACCGCGGTGACGGTGAGGGCGCCGGGCGGGTCGTGGGCCGCGCCTCCGGGGCCGCTGATCGCGC
Source organism: uncultured Actinomycetes bacterium (assembly GCA_964499205.1). Taxonomy (GTDB): domain Bacteria; phylum Chloroflexota; class Dormibacteria; order Aeolococcales; family Aeolococcaceae; genus DASRDZ01. Next base: position 6,066 of record CAZCJX010000080.1, read on the forward strand.
GGCCGAAGCGGGCCGCCTGGCCGACAGAGCCGGCGCCCATCTCCACGGGGTCGCGCTCGGCGGGCCCGGTGCCGCCGGCGGTGGCGGTGATCTCTGCGGTGAGGCGCGGCCGGTCGTCATCGGCGAGCCACACCGTGGCGTGCTCGCAGCCGCTCAGCGAGACGGCGTGGCTGGACACGGCGTCGAGCACGTAGCGCAGGTTGAGACTTCCCGCCAGGTTGCGGGCCATCTCCAGCAGCTCGCGCAGGCGCGCCGCGTTGTACATCACCTCGGTCTCCCGCGACGCGCGCTGCGCCCGCTCCTCGGCGAGCGCGTGGGTCATCTCGTTGAAGCCGTCGCTCACCTGGCGCAGCTCGATGGGGCCCTCGACGGCGGCCTGCACGGCGAGGTCGCCGTCGCGCACCTGGCGCATCTTCGCCAGCAGGTTGTCGAAGGGTCGCAGCAGGCCGTGGCGGAGGCGGCGGTGCTCCTCCAGCAGGAACAGCAGCAGCAGGCCGAGGATGAGCACCTGCAGGCCACCCCCGACGCCCAGCGCCAGTGACTCGGCGCGGCGGTCGCCGTCGTACTGCCCGACGAGGGCGGAGACCAGCCGGTCGTCCTGCGACTGGTAGGACTCGAACAGGCTGGCGTCGCGCTGCAGCAGCGTCGCGACCGATGTCGGGGGCGGGGGCGGCTGCTCCAGCGCGGCCTTGGCGCATCGCGCCGTCCACGCCTGCTCGGCGGCGCGCACCTCGGCGGCCAGGGCGGCGATCGGCGAGTTGCTGCCGAGGTTGGCCTCAACCTGGGCGTCACCGCGGCTGACCTGGCGCTCGCCTGTTCGGTACGCGTCGAGCAGGCTGCGGTCAGGGCTGAGCAGGTAGCCGCGCAGCGCGGCCTGCTCGTCGAGCATGCCCTGCTCGGCGATGCGCGCCCCGCTGCGGGCGTCGACGTCGTGGTGGATGTGCGGCAGGCAGACGCTGAGCACCAGCGTCAGCGAGACGATCGCCACCAGCACGGCCAGCGCCATCAGCGCCGTGGCAGCGCGGAACGAGCGAGCGAGTCGCTGCGCGATGCCGAGCTGGACAGCGTCCTGGCCGACGGCACGGCGAAACAGCGCCAAAGTCCGTTCTCTCCCCTTCCCTTGGTGGAGCCCCGCGGGCCGATGGTACTCGACCGAGACTGGCCATTTCCATCAGCGCCGCTGCGAAGCGGTCTAGGCGCCGAGTGCGCGCAGGAGCCTGTCGTTTTCGACGGGAGAGCCGATGCTGATGCGCAGCCGATCGGGCAGCGAGGTGAAGTGGCGCACCAGGATCTTGGCGTCGCGCAACCGATTCAGACCGCTGAACGCATCGCCGCCCGGCGGGCGGGCGAAGACGAAGTTGGCGTGCGACGTGACCACGTCCCAACCCGCGGCGCGCAGCCGCTCGGTGACGCGGGTGCGCTCGTCGCACACCATGCCGACGATGCGGCGATGGTGCGCCTCGTCGTCGAGCGCCGCCAGGGCGCCGGCGATGGCGCAGCGATCGATCGGATACGAATCTTTGACCGCGGCGAGGTCGGCGACCAGCGGCTGCGGCCCTACCGCGTAGCCGACGCGCAGCCCGGCGAGCGCGTGCGCCTTGGAGAAGGTGCGCAGCACCAGCCAGTTGTCGTGGCGGTGCAGCAGGGGGATGCAGGAGTCGGGCGCGAAGTCGCAATAGGCCTCGTCGATCACCACCACGCCGGGTGCATCGCCCAGCATCTCCTCGAGCGCTTCCGGGGGCAGCCACACGCCGGTCGGCGAGTTGGGATTGACGGCGAAGCGGAGCTCGCCGGGCGCGGTGCCCAGCGCGGCGGGTGGCGTGAAGTCGGCTTCGAGCGGCAGCTCGCTGACGCCGACCTCGAACATCCGCGCCAGCACCGGGAACAGCGAATAGCTCGGAGTCGGATACACCACCGTCGAGCCCGGCTCGCAGAAGGCGCGGAAGCAGCAGTCGATGGCCTGGTCGGCACCGTTGACGACCAGCACCTGCTCGGGGGCGACGCCGTGCCGGCGGGCGAGGGCGCTGCGCAGCGGCTCACCGAAGGGATCGGGGTAGCGGCGCAGCCCGCCGGCCGCGGCGGCGACCGCCTCGGCGACGCGCGGCGAGGGCGGCAGCGGCGACTCGTTGGTGTTGAGCTTGAGCCACTCGCCGTCGTCGGGCGGCTGCTCGCCGGGCACGTAGCCGAAGTCGGGACCCAGCGAGGCGCGGCGGAAGCGGGACATGGCGCGGCCGATTGTCGCAAGCGCGATGCCGCGACCGGCGACGCGGCCGGGTCCGGCTCAGCCCTCCTTCTTGATGAAGCTCATCCGCCCCGAGGTCTCCAGCACCGCCCACTTCACCTGGTCGAGCGACTCGATGGAGCTGAGGCGCATCTCCTCGGTGACGTCGTCCTCGGTGAGCCGCTCCCGTTCCAGGTTGCGGCGCAGCAGGCGGCCGTCCTCGACGATCACCACGGGCAGCCCCTCCAGCACCGGGCGCAGCCGCCGGAAGCGGAAGCTGAGGTACGACGCCGCCACCTGGAGCACCGCCACGGTGGCGATGACGATGAGCAGCCCGGTGACGGAGAGGTCGTTCTGGGTCACCCCCTGCTGCACCAGGTCGCCGATGACCACCAGCAGGATGAGGTCGAAGGGCTGCAGCTGGCTCAGCTCACGGCGGCCCAGCACCCGGGTGAAGGTGAAGACCGCCAGGTACATCACGGCGGCGCGGAAGACGAGGTCCATGGCTCAGGGGAAGACCACGACGTCGCGGTGCACCGCGGCGATCAGGGTTGGGCCGTCGTAGAGCTCGACGTTCTCGACGCGCTTCCCGACGGTGGTGGGGTTGGCCTGCCAGGAGATCCAGATCGGGGTGGTGACGTTGGCGTCGATCTGGCCGTAGTCGAACATCACGCCCTGGGCGTTGGAGGAGTCCTGGGAGGACTGCGGGGCCAGGGCATTGAGGGTCATGCCGTCGAACCAGCCCGGCGAGAGCACCAGGCGGGCGTCCTGGAGCTGCTGGTGGGTGGCCACGGTGATGACGCTGGTGAAGATCAGCCCGCCGCGCAGCCGCTGCGGGGAGTCGACGCGGAGCGACGCCTTGGGTGCCTCGGCCGAATTGACCGAGGAGACCTGGCCGAAGGTGTTGGCCAGGGCCAGGCAGCAGAAGGCGACGAGCAGGGCCACGGTGACCCGGCGGGGCCACGGACTGTGCCCTCCGGGGTGGAGGTGTCGCTCGCGGTCCAGACCGGTGGGCAGGGTGGCCTGGGGTGCCGCCGCCCCCTCCGACTGGGTGATCATCTGACAGCAGTATGCCGGAGATGTCGCCCAGCAGCACACTCACATGTTCGGCTAGGCGCTCTCGTCGGGCGAGCCCACCTGGGGCTCCAGCGGCTCGACCCCGGGCATCGGCGACTCGACGGTGACCTCCCCGCCGCCGCCGCCACCGCCACCGCCGCGCTTGCGCCGCTTGCGCTTGCCGCCGCCCGCGCCGATGGCGGCACCCACGGTGGCCAGGTCCTCGCGGGCCAGCTGCGCGGCGGGCACCGCCTGCATGGCGCCGGTGTCCGGCAGCCACACCATGACCTGCTCCTTGGGCACGTTGATGTCGCGGACCACGCCGGTGCCCTCGGGCAGGTCGACGCTGGCGCCCACCTTGGGCAGCACCCGCTTGACCTCCACGTACTGCTCGTTCTCGTAGACCAGGCAGCACTTGAGCTTGCCGCACATGCCGTTGAGCCGCGAGGGGTTGAGCGGCAGCCCCTGCTCCTTGGCGTGCTTGATGGAGACGGGGACGAACTCCTTGAGCCACGACGAGCAGCAGAGGCGGCGGCCGCAGGGGCCGTAGCCGTCCTGGAGGCGCGCCTCGTCGCGCGGGTAGATCTGGCGCATCTCGACGCGGCACTGGAAGACGCCGGCGAGGTCCTTGGCCAGGTCGCGGAAGTCGACGCGCCCGTCGGCGGAGAAGTCGAAGAGGATGCGCTGCCCGTCGAAGCTGGGCGTGGCGGCGACCACCTTCATGTCGAGGTTGAGCTGCTCGGCGTGCTCCTTGGCAACGCGCACCCGCTCCGGCGCCTGCGCCTCCAGCTCGCGCTTGCGGGCCAGGTCCTCGGCGGTGGCGATGCGCTCCACCGGCTTGAGCTCGGCGGGGAGCAGGCTCTGGGCCACCTCGGCCGCTTCCAGCACCACCGTGCCGATCTCCGGACCGCGCCCGGTGTCGGCGACCACCTGCTCGCCGGCGCGCAGCGGCTCGTCGGGCGGCGCGGGCGCGGTGTAGTAGTTGAGCGGGCCGTTGCGACGGAACTTGACGCCGATGACCAGGGGCATTGGCTGTTTCCCGATGTCAACCGCGGCGCGCAGGGCGCTTGCGGGAGGTTTTCGATCGTGACGGCGTCTCGCCGGCCGGGCCGAGCAGGGCGGGGTCCCGCGGTGTGGCGGCGACGTGCGGCGGCGCCGGCTCGGTGGCGAAGACGTCGAGGAAGAGCACCTCGTAGGTGAGGCGGGGGATAGCGTACGACGCCAGCTGGTCGGCGGCGTCGACGCAGCGGCCGAGGATGTCGGCGATGCGTGCCTGGGGCAGGGCCTCGGCCCAGCGCTCGGCCGCCTGGCGGTGGTCGGCCCAGACGGTCAGCTCGGGGGCACCGGCGGCCAGGCAGGCGACGTCGCGGACGAAGCCGGCCCAGGCGTTGACGTGGCGCAGCGCCACCTCCCGCCCCTCGGCGCCCTGGGCCGGCGCCAGGGCATCTGCCGCCCGCAGCGCCCCGCCCCGCCCGCCGCCGCCCGCGGCGACGAAGGCGTCGATGGCCTCGACCTCGGCGCGCAGGGCGCCCGGCTGGGTGGCCAGGGCCAGGGCCCGGCCGGGGCGCCCGCCGCTCAGCGCCGCGGCGGTGGCGGCCAGCTGGGCCGGGACCTCGCGCGTCCGCTCCAGCCAGTCGCGGATCTCCGAGGGGCTGAGCGGCCCGCACGAGAAGCTCTGGCAGCGGCTCAGGATGGTGGCCGGAAGGCGCTCGGGGTGGGCGGCGCAGAGGATGACGTGCGACGCCGGTGGGGGCTCCTCCAGGGTCTTGAGCACCGAGTTGGCCGCCTGCTCGGTGAGCCGCCCGGCGCGGGCCAGCACGGCGACGCGGCGGCCGCCGGCGTAGGGGCGCAGGGTGAGGAAGTCCTGCAGGGTGGGGCCGTCCTCGGCGCTGCCGCCGCCGGCGCGGACGCGGTCGATGCTGATCCGCTCGGCGTCGGAGTCGTCGAGCCAGTGGTCGGGGTGGGCCTGGAGGCCGCCGGGCCAGTGCGCCGCGTCGAGGATCTCCGCGGCGAGCGCCTCGGCGAGCGTCGTCTTGCCGACGCCCTCGGGGCCGGCGAGCAGCAGCGCGTGGGGCAGGACGCCGTCGCGCAGGGCGGAGAGCAGCTGGCCCGCCACCGGCGCATGGCCCACCACCCCGGGAAGGGAGGGCATGTGGGCGGATTATGAGCCCGCCTGCCCAGACCGGGGTTCCGCGGCGGGTCTGCCGGGCGCACGGGCAAATCGCCAGGCAGGTCGGCGATGGGCGCGTCCGCAAAGGTTTTCGGCAGCGGCGTGCGTCTAACCCCACAGGGTGGGGCCCCGCTGTCCGCGCGGGCTCTGCGGCGGACGACAAACGGAAGGGGACGGTGGGAGCGGGACAGCGGGCGCTGCGGGGCGCCGCGATTGGAGTCGCGGCGGTACTGTCGGGAGTTGCGGTGGTCTCCGCCGCCCCGGCCGTCACCAGCACGCCCAACGATCCCGGCTTCGCCCACCACCAGCAGTGGGGCCTGTACCAGGCCGGCTTCCCCACCGCCTGGTGCCGCTCCACCGGTGCCGGCGCGCTGGTCATCGTGATCGATACCGGCGTCGACGCCAGCCACCCCGACCTGGCCGGCAAGCTGGTCGGCGAGGCGCGCATCGAGAACGGCGTGGTCACCACCGGCCCCGGCACCGCCGCCGACGACTCCGGCCACGGCACCCACGTCGCCGGCATCGCCGTGGCCGACACCGACAACCGGATCGGCATCGCCGGCGCCGCGCCGGACGCCAGGCTCTTCGCCATCAAGGTGCTCTTCGCCCCCGCGCCCGGCCAGCCCGAGCAGGGCAGCCCCGCCGACCTGGCCCAGGCCATCGACTACGCCGCGGACACCGTGGCTCCGTCCTGGTCCGGCCCGGTGGTGCTCAACGTCAGCATCGGCGCCGCGGACGACGCCTCCACCAGCGGCAGCACCGGCACGGTGACCGACCCCAACGGCGACATCTCCACCGCCCTGGAGCACGCCTGGTCGCGCGGGCTGGGCATCGCCGTGGCGGCGGCCAACAGCGGCACCTCGCCGATCGGCGGCGCCGCGGTGCAGGACGGCGAGGCGCTGGCGGTGGGTGCGCTGGATCAGAATGGGGCGGTCGCTCCCTACAGTCCGACGACGGGCGTCAGCCTCTTCGCGGCGGGCGGCGCGGCCAGCAGCGACCACCGCTACATCACCACGGGGATCCTCTCGACATGGCCGCACTCGCCGGCGGGCGACTA
>CAZCJX010000081.1:0-12437 GCA_964499205.1 uncultured Actinomycetes bacterium
TGGTGGCGGCCTGCGGGCAGGCGCTGCCGTTCCAGGTCACCACCTGCACGTACGAGGAGCCCTCGGTGATGTCGTCGAGACCCTTTCCGTTCCACGCCGAGTAGATGGCGTTGAAGTCGCCGTTGGGATCGCCCGGGCCGCCGTGGATGGGGATGAAGGTCCCGTTGCGGTGCACCCCCTGCACCTGCTGCAGCATGGTGCCGTTGGCGAGACCGGCGGCCTTCAGCTCCTGCACCGCATCGCCGAACGCCGTCTCGACCTGGGGATCGGCGGTGTTCAGCGTGTTGGGGGTGTGCACCGGGTCGGTGCTGTCGAAGGGGTGCAGCCAGGGCGACGCGGTCAGCGAGCTGACCCGGTCCCAGTAGCGACGCCACAGGAAGGCGCCCGGCGCGTCGAGGTCCTCGCGCATGTCCCAGGCGGCCAGCACGTCACAGGCGTCGCCGACGGCAACCGGCGCGCCGCTGTCGGTCGGCGCCATCCCGCCGGGGAAGCTGCGGCACATCTGCACCGTGGAGTCGCGGGCCAGCTCGGCGCCGTACTGGCGGTCGGAGAAGACCATCGACTGCATGTCCTGCATGGTGAATCCGGCCGGCCCCAGGCCGTCGCTGCCGCTGACGCGGGAGTCGGTCATGATCAGGCCGATGCGGGTGCGCAGGGTGCGCGCCGTGCCGGTGTCACCGATGATCCGCGCGTAGCCGGTGAGCGGCTGGTGCGGGTTGCTCAGCCAGAAGGAGTCGTTGCTGTTCTCGACGTAGTCGGATCGTGCCAGCTTCGGCATGTTCTCCGGCCCGAACAGCCCCGGCTCGACGGAGTCGGGATCGGTTCCCCATTCGCAGGCCGAGCGTGAGCCGTCGAGGATGGGCAGCCCGAGGTCGGCGAAGGTGGCGGCGCCGAGCGCGGTGTCGCACTGCTGCGCCTGCTGGTCGGTGACGTGGGGGATGGCGCCCATGTCGGCGTAGAGCGCGTGCCCGCTGCTGTCGGCGACGATGGTGTTGACCCAGGGGATGCCGTCCCAGCGGGTGAGGATCTGCTGCTCCTCGGCAACGGACTGGGCCATGTCGGTGTCCAGGAAGTGGCCGAAGACGCGGAAGTTGTCCTCGTTGGCGTCGCGGATGGCGAAGGCGGTGGCCGGTGTCCAGGGGAAGGGGAGACCCTCGAGGGAGTTGAAGACCCAGCCCTGCCGGGTGCGCCACAGCGTGCGCGTCACCGGCTTGATCGACCCGTCGGCCTGCAGCGTCTGCACGGTGACGGTGTGCGCCTCCATCTGCTGCGGTGCGCCGTCGTAGAGGTAGGTCGTCGGTGCACCGGGGACCAGGGTGAGCTGGAACGGCGTGAAGCGGAAGGCGGTGGAGACGGTGTGGCTCCAGGCGATGTTGGCGGTGTGGCCGATCAGCACCACGGGAACGCCGAAGAGCATCGAGCCCTCGACGTTGATGGTGCCGGGGATGGTCAGCTGCGCCTGGTAGAACCGCTCCGTGCCCACCCAGGGGAAGTGGGGATTGCCCAGCAGCAGGCCGTGGGTGTGGTCACGCGTGCCGGCACTGCCGACGGCGACCGCGTTGCTGCCGATGGCACCGTGCAGCACGGGCACCAGGCGTCCCGCCAGCAGCGAGGCGATCTGCGCGTTGCCCATCGTGCTGCTGGACGTCGCGGGGGCGCCGGGCGGCGGCGGCGAGGCCTCGGCGATGCCGGGAATGAACACGTCGCCGCTGGCGAATTCGACCAGCTGCCAGAAGCGGCGATACGCCTCCTTCTCGGTGATGGGGCGCACCCACGACTGTCCCTTGCAGGTCGGGTCGCTGATGCCGCTGGGGCCGCCGACGTCGGCGAGGTACCTGTCGTAGCCGGCGACGTAGCCGCTCACCGCCTGCTTCACCTGCGCCGGCAGCGCCGTCGCGCCGCTGGCGTCGACCAGCCGGTCGATCAGGCCGGAGTCGATCACCGCCTGGTAGAAGGCGTCGGAGTCGAGGTTGTTGGTGAGGACGCCGTTGGCCTCCTGCAGGTACGACTTGTCGGCACCGAAGAAGCGCGAGCGCTGCGCGTCGACGGTGACGTAGTCCTCGGCCATGGGGCAGATGTCGTCCTGGGCGAAGGCGTAGCCGAAGCCGAAGCCGAGGCTGCCGAAGTCGTTGGCCAGGATGTGGGGGATGCCGTGGTCGGTCCGCCGGATCTCCGCCGAGTAGTGCGGCGCGGTCTGGCCGTGCACCGGCGCCGGCGCGGCCAGCGCGGCACCGACGGAGAGGAGGGCGGCGGCGAGAGGAATTGCGGTTCGCTGCGGCGTGGCAGGCATCGGAGCTCGCTCCCGTGCGGCTGGACGGACGGACGGCCGCGGCCCGGGCCCACGACCGAGGTGACCCCTCCCCGTCCTGTGCAGACCGCGGCGGGACCGGCTCTGTTGCGCGGCTGCCCGGGCCGCATGGCGCCGGCGAGGCGCTCGGAGACCGCGACCGCCCGGCTCTACCGCGCCGGCTCGCGGATCTCGATGCGGTTTCCCGAGGGGTCGTGCAGCGAGGTCTGCCGCGGCAGGCCGTTGCCCAGCTCCCGCGGCTCCCTCACCTCCACGCCGCCCGCGCGCAACGCGGCGATCAGCCCGTCGAGATCCTCGACCTCGAGGGCGAAGTGCTGGCCGAGGTCGGACGGCGTGCTCGTCTTCAGCAGGTGGATCTGCTGCGGGCCGGCGTCGAGCCAGGCGCCCTCGATGCCGATGTCGGGCCGGTCGGTGCGCGTCGTCATGCCGAAGAAGCGCTGGTAGAACGACACCGCCGCGGCGACGTCGCTGACGTTGAGCTGCACGTGGTGCAGCCCGCGCACCTGCACGGCCATCAGTTCACTCCTGTTGCGGCGGTCGACTGCGTCACCCAGCCGGCGAGCTGGGTCCGCGTGTGGTATCCGAGCTTGCCCAGGGCGCGGTCGACGTGGGTCTCGACGGTGCGCACCGAGAGGAAGAGCCGCCCCGCGATCTCGCGGTTGGTGAGCCCGCCGGCGACCAGCTCGGCGATCTCCCGCTCACGCCGGGTCAGCGCCTCCTGGGCACCGGCGGGATGCCGCACCGGGGGCAGCACGCGCGCCGCCTCGGCGCCGGACGACCGCGCCATGCGCGACAGCAGCTCCTCGGCCGCGGCGATCTCGGGCGCGACGCGCAGCTTGCGAAAGGTGGCCAGCGCCGCCTCCGCCTCGACGCGCGCCGTGCCGTGCTGGCCCGACAGCGCCAGAGATCGTGCCAATTCCAGCCGCAACTGGGCGGTCAGCAGCGGCCGGTCGAGGTGCAGCAGCAGGGTCAGCCCCGTCTCCAGCTCGTCGACCGCTTCGACGAACGCCTCGCGGTGCGCCGCGATCCGTCCGCGCGCCAGGCGCGCCAGCGCGCGCAGCTCGTTGCTCTGGCAGTTCTCGTCGAGCTCGATGAGGCGCTGCGACGCGTCGTCGGCGGCGGTCACGTCGCCGCGGCGCAGCTGCACGTCGACCAGCTGGGCCAGCGCCGGACCGAGGCGCATCACGTCCGCGCCGAGGCCGCGCAGGTAGGCGCGCAGCAGGCCGGCGGCCTCGTCGTAGTTGCCCTGCACGGTGCGCAGCCGGGCCAGCACGGGCAGGGCGTCGAAGCGATCCTCGTGTCCGCGCAGCAGCGACGCCGCCTCGTCGTAGCGGCCCTGGTGCAGCCGCAGCTCGGCGAGGTGGGCGATGGAGAGCACGGCGTGGCCGAAGGCGCGGGCGTGCGGCTCGGCGCTGGCGACCTGGTCGAAGCGCTGCTCGGCGACGTCCCAGCGTCCGCAGAGTGCGTCCATGTCGCCGTGCACCAGGGTGCAGTGCCAGCCCAGCGGGGGACTGGCCTCGAAGAGCGGCTCGCTGTCGACGCGGGCGCACCAGTACTGGGCGCGCACCAGGTCGCCGGTGCGCTGGCAGGCGCTGAGCATGGCGCAGACGGTGAGCCCGGTGTGCAGCGGGTCGGCGATCTCGCCCGACGCCGCCGCGGTGGCCGCCTCGTCGAGCAGCGCGAATCCCTGGTCCACCTGGCCGAGGCTGACCATGGCCAGCCCCAGCTCCGCCTGGGCGCGCAGCTCCAGCCCCCGGTCGCCGAACTGCCGAGCCAGCGACTGGGCCAGCAGCGCGCGCTCCTCCAGCTCGCGCGGATCGGGGACCTCGCAGCCGGCCACGGCCATGGCCAGCTGGCCGCGCTCGACGCAGGGGTCGAACTCCGCGCACAGCCGCAGCGCGCGCTGCTCCCAGCCACGCGTCATCGCCCGCTCCGCCCCCAGCCCGGAGAGCGAGACCATCAGGGTGGCCGCCTGCAGCGCCTCGCGGCGCCGGCCCTCGGCGAGCATCGCCGCGTAGGAGCGCTCGACGTAGTGGCGCGCGTCGTCCGGGGCGCCCGACCACTGCAGGCCCCAGGCGACCGCACGCACCGCATCGAACGGCGCGCCCGGCGTGGCCGCCAGTTCGCTGAATCGATCGCGCGCAGTGGCGCGGTCGCCCGCCTCCAGAGCGGCACGGGCGCCGGCGAGGGCGCCGTCGATCCCTGCCTGCATCACCCGGGCATCATCGCAGAGATTCCGCAGCCGATCTACGTAGTCGACGCCGTAGTCCTTCGGACGCCGGGACGGCCTGCTGACCCTCAGCCTTTCCCCTGCGCTTCACCGCGCCACGCGACAGCCCACACGCGGCACGTGACAGCAGACAGCAGGAGGACAGGAATGGACAGCGCTCCCGAGATGAAGCCCTACCAGGTCGCCGAGGAGACCTGGGTGCTTCCCCAGCTCTTCGAGGTGCCCATGGCCGGCTACATCAACGTCAACTCGATGATCATCGGCGGCCGCGAGGCGATCGTGGTCGACACCGGCCCGCCCGGCCGCCGCGACGCCTGGCTGGAGCAGGTGTGGTCGCTAGTGGATCCTGCGTCGGTGCGCTGGATCTTCCTGTCGCACGACGACGGTGACCACGTCGGCAGCCTCGACCAGGTGCTCGACGCCTGTCCCAACGCGCAGCTGGTCACCGGCTGGTTCGCCACCGGGCGGATGGTCGTCGACCACGATCGCCAGCTTCCCGTGCCGCGCTGTGTTTGGGCCAACCATGGCGACAGCTTCGAGGCCGACGGGCGCCGCCTGGTGGCCATCCGCCCGCCGGTGTTCGACGCGCCGACCACGCGCGGCCTGTTCGACACGCGCACCGGGGTGTACTGGGCCGGTGACGCCTTCGGCATGTTCGTCACCACACCTGTGCAGGACGCGGCCGAGGTCGACGAGACCGAGCGCTGGGCGCAGTTCGCGCGCTGCAACTCGCTGATCAGCCCGTGGCACCAGTGGACCGACCCGGTGCGCTACGGGCGGCACGTCGACTCGCTGCAGCAGCTCGGCATCGAGGCCATCGCCTGTGCGCACGGGCCCGGGTTCCGTGCCGGCCTGGTCGACGAGGCGCTGGCCCACATCCGTGAGCTGCCCACCACCGAGCCGGCCGCCGAGCCCAACCAGGGCGACCTCGAGTCGCTGCTGTCCCAGATCGCCGGAGCGGCCACGGCGGCGGCCGTCTGACATTGAGCGCGCGGGCGGGCGCGCGCCTACTCGGCTCGCCGGAACTGCGCGATGGCGACACCCAGCATGATCAGGCCCATGCCGACCACAACGGCAACTTCGAGGGCCACCGGCACGGTCCAGCCGAACCAGGTCACCCCGCCGCCGAAGCGCGACGCCAGCGGACCGGCGTCGACGTGGGCGAACACGGCGCGGCGCAGCGGGTCGACCGCGTAGGTCAGCGGGTTGACGCGGGTCAGCACCACCAGCCACGCGGGCAGGCCGGCCAGCGGGTAGAGCGCACCGGAGAGGAAGAACATCGGCATCATCACCAGCTGCGACAGGCCCATGAAGGACTGGATGGTGCGCAGGCGCGCCGCCATCATCACCCCGAACGCGGTCATGGCGAAGGCCAGCACCAGCAGGACGCCGATCAGCTCGAGGATCAGCACCGGCGAGTAGGGGACGCCGCTGGCGCCGGCGAAGACGATGAGGATGGCGCCTTGGAACGCCGCCACGGTGGCGCCGCCGAGGCACTTGCCGAGGACGATCGCGCTGCGGCTCACCGGCGCCACCAGCATCTCGCGCAGGAAGCCGAACTCGCGGTCCCAGACGATCGACGCCGCCGAGAACATCGCGGTGAACAGCACCGACAGCCCCAGCACGCCGGGGAACATGAAGGTGCGCAGCGACACGTTGCCGCTCGACCCCACGCCGGTCAGCGAGGAGAGTCCCGTGCCCAGCACGAAGAGGTAGAGGATCGGCTGGATCAGCGAGGTGACGATGCGCAGCCGGTCGTTGGAGAAGCGGATCAGCTCGCGCATCCAGACGATGCGCACGGCCCGCAGGTCGCGGACCAGGCGGCCGGGCGCCTCGTGCGGCGCGGTGCGCGGTATGGCGCGGATCCCGGTGGCCATGGCTCAGTGCCTCCCCGCGAGCTGGCGGGCGAACCGCCGCATGCTGTCGTCCCCGCCGCCCTCGGCGTCGCGGATGGTTTTTCCCGTGTACGACATGAACACGTCGTCCAGCGACGGCCGGGCCACGCGCACCGACCGGATCGGCACGCCCAGCTCGGCGAACAGCCGCGGCACGAAGCGCTCGCCCTCCGGCACCCCGAAGGTCACCGAGCCCTCGGCGATGCCCGCCTCGATCTCGAAGCGCCCCCGCAGCGCGGCGATGGCGGCTCCGTCGTCGGCGGTCTGGATCTGCACCCGGTCGTGGCCGACGCTGGCCTTGAGCGCGTCTGGCGTGTCCAGGGCGATGATGCGGCCGCTGTCGATGATGGCGATGCGGTCGCAGAACTCGGCCTCGTCCATGTAGTGGGTGGTGAGGAAGATGGTGACGTCCTCGTCCCGCTGCAATTCGGCCAGGTACTGCCAGATCGAAGCGCGCGTCTGCGGGTCGAGACCGATGGTCGGCTCGTCGAGGAAGAGCACGCGCGGCAGGTGCATCAGGCCGCGGGCGATCTCCAGGCGCCGGCGCATGCCGCCGCTGAAGGTGTTGACCATGCTGTCGCGGCGGTCCCACAGGCCGACCATGGTGAGCACGCGCTCCATGCGCTCGGGAACGAGTGCGCGCGGCATGCCGTACAGCTCGGCGTGGAAGCGCAGGTTCTGCGCGGCGGAAAGGTAGCCGTCCAGCGTCGAATCCTGGAAGACCAGGCCGATGTGCTGGCGCACCGAGTCGCGCTGGGTGCGGCTGTCGAAGCCGGCCACCGTCGCCGTGCCCGCGGTCGGCTCGACCAGCGTGCAGAGCATGCCGATGGTGGTCGACTTGCCGGCGCCGTTGGGCCCGAGGAAGCCGAAGGTCTCACCGGCGACGACCTCGAGGTCGATGCCGTCGACGGCGGTGATCGCGCCGTAGCGCTTCACCAGGCCGCGTGCGGAGACCACCGACTCGCGTTGCAGGCTCATCGCTCCTCCCGGTGTGCGCCGCCGGGCTCGTCCTCGGGGGACTCCTCGGCGAGGATGCGGTAGAGCCGGCGCCGCGCGTCGACCAGCACCGCCTCGGCCTCGCGCACCTGGGTGACGCTGCCGACGTGGGCCACCTGGCGGATCGCCACCACCAGCTGGGCGAAGAGCATGTGGAAGTCGCGCGCGCTCTCGCCGGCGGACTCGTTGACCACGTCCCACGGCGAGCCCAGCTCCTCGGCGTGCTCCTTCACGTAACTGCGACCGGCCTCGGTCAGCTGGAAGACGCGCCGGCCCTCGGGTCCGTCGGGGCGGACCAGGCCCTCGTCTTCGAGCTGCTGCAGCACCGGGTAGATCGACCCGGGGCTGGGCCGCCAGAGGCCACTGGTGCGGCTCTCGATCTCCTGCATCAGCTGGTAGCCGTTGCGCGCGTCCTCGGCGAGCAGCAGCAGCGCGGCGGCGCGCACGTCGCCCCGGCGCGCCTTGGGTCCGCGGCCGAAGCCGAAGCGGGCAAAGGGGTTGCCGGGGCCGGGACCGCCGAAGCCGAAGGGGCCGAACGGTCCGAAGGGGCCGGGGCCGCGGTCGTGCTCGCGTTCGCGATGCCGGCCGCGGGGAGGGGAGTGCCTCATGACGGTGTATCACGATATATCGCGATAGCATCGGCTGTCAACCCTGCAGGCATTCCCAACGGTCGGGCTCGGCCCGCCACACGCGCGCCTTGTCGCGCGCTCGGGCGCACCGTAGACTGGCGCCGGCAGCCCAGCGATGATCTTCCAGCAGTACTACCTGACCTGCCTCTCGCACGCCTCCTACCTGGTCGGCGACGAGAGCTCCGGCCGCGCCATCGTGGTCGACCCGCAGCGCGACATCAGCGCCTACCTGGCCGACGCGCGGGCGCACGGGATGCGCATCGAGAAGGTCGTGGAAACCCACTTCCACGCCGACTTCCTCTCCGGCCACCTCGAGCTGCAGGCGCGCACCGGCGCGGAGATCTGCTACGGCGCGCCGGCGCGGGCGGGCTATCCCATCACCACGCTGCACGACGGCGAGCGCATCAGCCTCGGCGACGTCGAGATCCTGGTGTGGTCGACGCCCGGGCACACGCCGGAGTCGATCAGCCTGGTGGTGTACCAGCATCGCGGCGACGCCGAGCCCTACGCGGTGCTCACCGGCGACACGCTGTTCATCGGCGACGTCGGGCGTCCCGACCTGCTCGCCGCGGCCGACATGCAACCGGCGGACATGGCGCGCAGCCTCTACCACTCGTTGCACGAGAAGCTGCTCACCCTGCCCGACGCGACCCGCCTGTATCCCGCGCACGGCGCCGGCTCGTCCTGCGGGCGCAGCCTCTCCACCGCGACGGTGTCGACCATCGGCGAGCAGCGGCGCACCAACTACGCGCTGATGCCGATGAGCGAAGCCGCCTTCGTCGCCATGGTGACCGAGGGACAGCCGCCGGCGCCGCCGTACTTCGCCTTCGACGCCGTGCGCAACCGCGAGGCGCGGCCGCTGCTCGACGAGGAGGCGCCGGTCACCATGCTGGACATCCAGGAGGTGGTGCTGCGCCGGGCCGCGGGCGCGGTGGTTTTGGACAGCCGTGCCGGAAACGACTACGCCGCGGGACATCTCGTCGATTCGCTCAACGTCGGCCTCGAAGGACGCTTCGCCGAGTACGCCGGCGACGTGCTGGCGCCGGACACGCCGGTCGTCCTGGTCACCGATCCCGGCCGCGAGCACGAGGCCACGGTGCGCCTGGCGCGCGTCGGCTTCGACACCGTGCAGGGCTGCCTGCGCGACGCGGTGCACGCCTTCGCGCTGCACCCCGAACTGACCGAGCGGTCGTCACGGCTGACCGCGGTCGAGCTGGCCCAGCACCTGCGCCAGGGCACCGAGCTCACCCTGCTCGACGTGCGCAGTCCCGCCGAGGTCGCCGGCGGCACGATTCCCGGCGCCACCCACGTGCCCCTGCCCCAGCTCACCAGCCGCATCGACCAGGTCGACATCACCCGTCCCGTGGTGGTGTTCTGCGCCAGCGGCTACCGCTCGATGATCGCCGCCAGCGTGCTGCGCCGCCACGGCGCCGCCGACGTCTCCGACCTGCTCGGCGGCTACGAGGCCTGGCGGCTCGGCAACGCGCAGGCGGTCGCCTGAACTTCGCCGCACAGCCAGCCCCACTGGGGTAGGCTCAGCGGTCGTGGAGGACCGCGACGGGCGCGCCAGCGCACGCATCGACGCGCTGCGCCCGCCGGTGGCGCTGTGTCTCAGCGGTGGGGGAGCGCGTGGCGCCGCGCAGGCGGGGGTGGTCATCGAGCTGGTGCGGCGCGGGCTGCGGCCCGACTTCATCGTCGGCACCTCGATCGGCGCCTGGAACGGGGCCTGGCTGGCCTCGCATCCCACCGCCGAGGGCGCCGAGATGCTCGCCGCCTGGTGGGCCGACCCCGAGGTGCGCGGCGTCTTCAAAGGGATGTGGCTCGGCTACGCCGGCGCCATCGCCTGGCGGCGCAGCGCGGCGCTGAGCGCCGAGCGGGTCGAGCGCCTGCTCGCCCGCGGCCTCGGCGACCTGCGCTTCGAGGACCTGCAGGTGCCCCTCACCGTCGGCGCCGCCGACCTGCTCACCGCCGACCTCGTCTACTTCCACCGCGGCCCGGTCGCGCCCGCGGTGCGCGCGTCGAGCGCCATCCCCACAGTGCTGCCGCCGGTGGCGCTGCTCGACCGGCTGCTCGTCGACGGCGGGGTCATCGACAACTTCGGCGTCAACGAGGCGGTGCGCCGTGGGGCCCGCTCGATCGTGCTGGTCGACGCCAGCACCTCGGAGATCGAGGAACCTCCGGTGGGACTGGGTGAGATCATCGACCGCATGACCCTCGTCTCCCAGGTGCACCAGCGCCGCCGCTCGCTGGCCGCGGCCGCCGGCGCCGGTGTGCCGCTGCACCTCATCGAGGTCGGCGGCATCGGCGGCAGCCTCGACTTCGGCCGCGCCGAGGCTGCGGTGGCGCGCGGGCGGGAGCTGGCGGGCGCCTGGCTCGACGGGCGTCCCCTGCCCCCGGTGGAGCCGCCCCCGAAGGAGCAGCGCCAGGGGTTGGTGGATCGCTGGCACGTCCTCGAGGACCGCGTCCGCGGCCGGGTCAGCGCGCTGCCGCTGTGGCGCCGCGCCGGCATCGGCACGGCGATGGACGCCGCGGCCGAGCCGGAGGTGGGCCGCCCGGGATGAGCTCGTCCGCCCGCACGGTTCGCCGCCGCCTGCTGCGCGTCGGTGAGGGGGTGGCGCAGTGGCGCGGCGACGACGTGGTCACCGAGGAGCCGCTGGAGATCCGCATCGGCGGCGCGCCGGTCGCCGTCACCATGCGCACGCCCGGCAACGACTTCGAGCTGGCCACCGGCTTCCTGCTCACCGAGGGCATGGTGCAGCGGCCCGAGCAGGTGCGCACCATCCAGACCTGTTCCTGGAAGGAGACCGCCGAGTTCAACGTCGTCGACGTCACCCTGGGCGCCGACGCGCCGCCTTTCGATCCTGCCATGCAGGGCCGCAACTTCTACACCACCTCGTCGTGCGGGCTGTGCGGCAAGGCGAGCATCGACGCCATCCGCACCCGCGCCCAGTGGGACGTGGGCGACGACCCGCTGCAGCTGCCCGCGTCGCTGCTGGCGTCGCTGCCCGACCGCATCCGCGAGGCGCAGCGCGTCTTCGAGCGCACCGGTGGACTGCACGCCGCGGGCGTGTTCGACGCCCGGGGCGAGCTGCTCTGCCTGCGCGAGGACGTGGGCCGGCACAACGCCGTCGACAAGGTGATCGGGTGGGCGGCCACCGAGCGCCGCATCCCGCTGCGCTCGCACGTTCTCATGGTCTCGGGACGCGCGTCGTTCGAACTGACCCAGAAGGCGCTGATGGCCGGCATCCCCATGCTCGCCGCGGTGTCGGCGCCGTCCTCGCTGGCGGTGGAATTGGCCGAGGAGGCGGGGATGACCATCGCCGGCTTCGTGCGCGGCGGCGCGATGAACGTCTACACCGGTGCGCAGCGGGTCATCGCGTCCTGATGCCGCCCGTCACTCCGCCGGTGAGCCCGATGCTCGCCAAGCTGCAGCCCGACATCCCCCGCGGCGACGGCTGGCTCTACGAGCCCAAGTGGGACGGCTTCCGCGCCATCGTCTTCCGCGAGGGCGACCGGGTGCGAATCGACAGCCGCAACGGGCAGACGCTGGACCGCTACTTCCCCGAGGTTGTCGAGCAGCTCCAGCTGGCGCTGCCGGATCGCTGCGTCGTCGACGGTGAGATCGTCATCGCCGGCGAGCGCGCTCTCGACTTCGAGGCGTTGCAGCAGCGCATCCATCCCGCGGCGTCGCGGATCAAGCGGCTGTCGGTGGAGACGCCGGCGTCGTTCATCGCCTTCGACATGCTCGCCTGCGGCGACGAGGACCTGCGCCCGCTGCCCGGCAGCGAGCGCCGCGCCCGCCTGATCGCCGAGCTGCGTGCCACTCCGAGCGTCGCCATCACGCCGCAGACCAGCGATGCCGCCGAGGCCGCGGAGTGGTTCACCCGCTACGAGGGCGCCGGGCTCGACGGGGTCATCGCCAAGCAGGCCGGCCAGCGCTACGTCGAGGGCGAGCGGCTGTGGGTCAAGGTCAAGCACCGGCGCACCTGCGACTGCGTGGTCGGCGGCTACCGGCTGGCCACCACCGCGGGCGGCGGCATCGCCTCGATGCTGCTCGGCCTCTACGACGACGGCGGCGTCCTCCACCTGGTCGGCCACACCTCGTCGTTCAACGCCGCGGAGCGGCGCGCCATCCTCGAGAAGCTGCGGCCGCTCGAAGAGGGTGGCGCGGAATCGTTCGGGCGCGGACGAACCCCGGGCGGCCCCAGCCGCTGGACCCAGGGCAAGCGCGACGAGTCCTGGGTGGCGGTGGCGCCGGTGCTGGTCTGCGAGGTGAGCTTCGACTACATGCAGGGCGAGCGTTTCCGCCACGCCGCGCGCTTTCACCGCTGGCGCACCGACAAGGATCCCAAGGACTGCACCTTCGACCAGCTGGTGCC
>CAZCJX010000082.1:0-12254 GCA_964499205.1 uncultured Actinomycetes bacterium
GGCCGTGCCGCGCGTGCGGTCGGGCAGCCGCCGCGCCGCCTGGGTCAGCGCACCACCGCGCCGCCGGCGGATCACCACCACGGCGACGGCGACGCCGGCACCCGCCGCGACGCCCCCGGCCACATAGGGCAGGGCACGGCGAAGGCGGTCGCGCGCCCGGCCGCCGCGCTGGCGCAGCTCACCGAGGGTGGCGCCGAGCTCCTCGCGGGTGGCCTCTACTTCGCGCCGGGCGTCAGTTGCTGCTTCGCCCACTCGACATCCTCCTTGACGGTCTCGACGGTCTGGCGCAGCGGGCTGATGGTGCGCAGGCGGCGCATCGCCAGCATGCCTCCGGCGGCGGCCACGGCCAGGAAGAGCACCGCGAACCCCGCCGCCGCGGCCCAGTGCGGCGTGGTGACGATGACCACGGCGACCACGGCCATGGCCAGGCAGGCGATGGCGCCGAAGACGGCGAGGACCACGCCGGCCAGGGCGACCACCGCGGCACGCAGCGACTCCTGGACCTCGCGCTTGGCCAGCTGCACCTCGTTCTCGACCAGCCGGCCGGCCTGCTCCACCGCGGCGGCGACCAGGTCGCGCGTCGAGGCAGCGGCGGCGGTGCCGCGCAGCTCGACGGCATCGGGATCGGAGGTCGATCGTGTCGCATCGCTCATGGGAGGGTCCCCTGGCTCGAACATGAGTAGACCACTGGTCGATTTCACCTCAGTTTCCCTGTAGGGACCGATCGCTGCAACCCCACCTCTTCACATCGCTCAACAGGAGCGTGATTCGGCGGTTGCCAGTGCGTCGTGGCGAAGCGATGGCGGTCCGCGACGCTCTGTGGCGGACCAGTCGTCACTCGGTCACGAGAAGAGAGGGGGGCATCCCGTGCAATCCCGCGCCCCGCGTGGCATCGACACCCTGCGTCGTTTCGCCTGCATCGCCGCCGGCCTGATCGGCTGCTGGTACCTCACCTGGCGCGCGGTGGCGACGCTCAACACGGACGCGCTCTGGTTCTCCATCCCGCTGCTGCTCGCCGAGGCCTACGGCCTTGTCGCCAGCGCGCTCTTCTACTACACCGTCTGGGACACGCGGCCGCCGCTGCGCCCCGTCGACGACACGCCGCGCAGCGTCGACGTGTTCGTGCCCTCATACAACGAGCCGGTGTGGATGGTCCGGCGCACCCTGGTGGGCGCGCTGGGCATCCGCGCGCCGCACGCCACCTACCTGCTCGACGACGGCCGTCGTCCCGAGATGGCGGCGCTGGCGCGCGAACTGGGCTGCGGCTACATCACCCGCCCCGACAACGCCGGCGCCAAGGCGGGCAACCTCAACTGGGCGATGCAGCAGACCAGCGGCGAGCTGATCGCCATCTTCGACGCCGACCACGTGCCCATGCCCGGCTTCCTCGACGCCGTGCTGCCCTACTTCGCCGACCCGCGCATGGCTTTCGTGCAGACGCCGCAGGAGTACTACAACGTCGACTCCTTCCAGCACCTCGGCACCCGGCCGGGGCGCGGGGCGTGGCACGAGCAGTCGCTGTTCTACCGGGTCATCCAGCTGGGCAAGTCAGGCCGCAACGCCGCCTTCTTCTGCGGCTCCTGCGGGATGATCCGGCGCAGCGCGCTGAAGGAAGTGGGCGGCTTCGCCACCGAGACCATCACCGAGGACCTGCACACCTCGATGAAGCTGCACGCCCGCGGCTGGCAGTCGGTGTACCACAACGAGGTTCTCGCCCTCGGGCTCGCCGCGCAGACGGCCACGCCGTACCACCTGCAGCGGCTGCGCTGGGGCCAGGGCACCATGCAGGCGCTGCGCCGCGAGGGCGTGATCCGCGCCCGCGGCCTGTCGCTGCACCAGCGCGTCAACTACTTCGCATCCGCACTGCACTACTTCGACGGCCTGCAACGGCTGCTCTTGTACATCGCGCCGACGCTCTGCGTGGCCACCGGCATCCTGCCCATCAAGGCGGACCCGGCGCCCTTCGTCGCCGCGCTGGTGGCGTACTACGGCACGTCGTTCGTCGCCTTCAAGCTCTCCGGCCGCGGCTACGCGATGTTCTTCGCGACCGAGGTCTACCACATGGTCCGCTTCTACACCTACATCCGCTCGCTGGCGGGACTGGTGATGAAGCGGCGCCTGCGCTTCAACGTCAGCCCCAAGGCCGCGGTGGGGCGCCCGGAATTGCGCACCCTGGTGCCGAGCGCGATCATCGGCGTGTACGTCGGTGTCGGCGTGGCCGGTGGCTTCGCCCGCTACGCGCTGGGACACGTCGGCAACGCACCGGCATTCTTCGTCAACCTGGCCTGGTGCGCGTGGACGGCGGGGCTGGCCATCGCCGCGATCCGGCTCACCGCGCGCAAGGTCGACTTCCGCACCATCCCGCGCTCGCCCGCCGGCCTGCCGGTGCGCTGGGCCACCGGCGACGCGCACGGCGTCGGCGTGCTCTTCGACGTGTCGGAGGCGGGCGCGGCGGTGATCCTGCCCCGGCTCGACGCGCCGCCCGACGAGGCGTACGTGGAATTGCAGTGGCCCGAGCTGTCGCTGCGCCACATCGGCCGGGTGCGCCGGGTCGTGCCGGTTGCCCAGGGCACGCTGGTCGGCCTCGCCTGGGACGAGAACGACCCGCCCGATCCGCACACCCTGGCGCGCTTCTCCATCGAGCTGTCGGCGCGCCGCTTCCTGCTCGACTACGAGCGGCCGCCGGACCGACTCGGCCTGCTCCAGCTGCGCCGCGGCTACCGGCGCAGCTCGCCGCGCCGCCCCGTGGCGGTGCCGGTGCGCCTCGGTGCGGGCATCCTCGCCCCCTGGGCGATGACCGAGAACGTCAGCGCGCACGGCGCCCTGCTGCTCTCGCCCCGCCCGTACAACCCCGGCGAGACCTTCCAGGTGCGCAACGCCGACGACAGCGCCGCCACCACCGTGAGCGTGGTGCGCTGCACGGAGATCGCGCTGCCGCCGGGTCGCGCCTGGCGCGTCGCGGTGTCCGGCCAGGGGCTCGGCGAGTCGCTGCGCCGGCCGATGAGCGTCGTCGACACGCGCCGCGTCGCGGCTGCCGCCTAAGCCGCGGTTCCCGCCTCCTCGCGCGCGGCGACGCGCTCCGTCGGGACCTCGCGGTGCTCGATCCGCAGCAGCCGCTCCGCCCAGGCGGGCATCCACCAGTTCCAGCTGCCGAAGAGGGCGACCAGCGCCGGCACCAGCAGGGCGCGCACCACAGTGGCGTCGAGCAGGATGCCCGCGCCCAGCCCGGTGGCCAGCACCTTGATGTCCGTGTTGGGCGCCGAGGCCAGCGAGGCGAAGGCGAGGAAGAGGATCAGCGCCGCGCTGGTGACCAGGCGCCCGGTCCGGGCCAGGCCGCTGACCACCGCCGCCGTCGTCGAGCCGCTGCGGTCGTACTCCTCGCGCATGCGGGTGAGGATGAAGACCTCGTAGTCCATCGACAGCCCGAAGAGGAAGGCGAAGATCATCAGCGGGATCCAGAAGGTGATCGCCCCGGTGGCGGGGATGCCGAAGACCAGGTTGGAGCCGTGGCCCTCCTGCCAGAAGAAGGTGAGCAGGCCGAAGGTGGCGGCCAGGCTGACCAGGTTGAGCAGCACCGCCTTGGCGGCGAGCAGCACCGAGCGGAAGGCGCGGGCCAGCAGCACGAAGGTGGCCAGGGTGATCAGTGTGAACATCAGCGGGAAGTTGCCGAACACCGCGTCGCCGTAGGCCTTCTCGATGGCGCCGACTCCGGTGACGCCGACCACGCCGGGCTGCCCGGCGAGCGCCGAGTTCGTGTCAGTGACGACCGCAAGTGTGGTGCTGTTGACGGTCTCCTCGGCGGGCAGGGCGATGACGTCGCTGTAGCCGGCCCGGGTGCCGTCGCGGCCGGCGGGGAGCACCGCGGTGGCCACGCCGTTGACCTGGGCGACGCGGGCGCGTGTGGCATCGGCGGCGTCGGCGCGGGTGAGGATCTCGATCGGCGTCAGCACGCCTGCGGGGACGCCGCCGTCGAGCAGGCGCTGGTACGACTCGTGGGCGGGGCCGTTCTGCGCCTGGGCGCTGGCGCTGGTCATACCCACGGTGAGTCCGAACACCGGCGCGACGAACAGGGCGAGGATGGCGACGCCGAGGGCGGCCGCGGCGGCGCGGTAGCGCACCACGGCGCGCGCCCACCCCGACCACACCCGGCTGGCCGACGCCTCGTGCCGGAGTTTTGGCCAATCCATGCGCTGGCCGAAGCCGCCCAGCAGCGCGGGCAGCAGCGTCAGGCTGACCGTGACCGAGAGCAGCGGGATGAGCATGCCGCCGATGCCGACGCTGCGCAGCCCGGGAACCGGCAGCACCACCAACGCGACCAGGCCGATGGCCACGGTCAGCCCGCTGAGCAGCACCGCCCGCCCCGCCGTGCCCATCGCGGTCACCACGGCGGCGGCGTTGTCGGCGCCGCGGGCCCGCTCCTCGCGCCAGCGGGTGACCAGCAGCAGCGAGTAGTCGATGGCCACGCCGAGGCCGACCAGCGAGACCAGGAACTCGACGATGAAGGAGATGTCGGTGAGGTAGGTGAGGCCGAGCACCACCAGCAGGGTGGTGAGGATCGACACCGCGGCGATGAGCAGCGGCACCAGGGCCAGGAACGACGCGAAGACGATGGCCAGCACCGCCAGCGCGCCGGCGCCGCCGATCAGCGTCTCGACCAGCACGCCGGGACCGGACGCGTCGCCGCCCGTCTGCAGCGCGTTGAGCCCGGTGAAGCCGACCTGCGCGCCGGGAAGCGCGCTCTGCAAGGTGGACTGCGCGGCCAGGCCGAGCTGGTCGGCGCCGAAGGTCTTGGGCAGCGGTTCGAAGAGCAGGGCGAAGGTGGTACGGCCGTCACCGGTGACGAAGCGGGGATCGCCGGTGGCGCCGTAGTCGACGACGCGCAGTGACGGCTGGCCGCGGCGCACCTGGTCGAAGGCCGCGGCGATCTGCGCCCGTTCGCCGCTGACGGTCTGGCCGGCGGGGACGGTGACCACGGCGATGGCCGGAGCGATGTCGCCGCCGTTGCCGAAGGTGTGCGCCACCTGGCGGGCGGTCTCGTAGCCGGGCTGGCCGGGCAGGGAGAAGTCGAAGCTGAACCGGTTGGAGACCGCGCCGGAGCCGGCCACGCCGGCGACGAAGATCGCCGCCCACAGCGCGAAGACCAGCCGCCGGTGGCGGAGGACGAGGCGGGCCAGGCGGGTCGCCCAGCTCTCCGGCGGCCGGGTGGTGGCGTGCGAGTCAGCCATGCGCTGGTCTCCTTGCGGTGTCCGGGCAGCCGGCCGTGTCCCTTATTGCCGACTTGAAATGATTTCGCTCGGAATTGTTTCGTGATGCTAGTATCTGGACGTGGAGGATGTCAAGCTCGATTTCGAGATCGCCCCCGGGGGTGGCGGGCCGCTCGACAGCCTCGCCTTCCTGCTCTCCCAGCTCGGCTTCGTGGCCGCGCGGGGCTTCAACCAGGCGCTGGCGCCTCTGGGCCTCGAGCCGCGTCACTTCCTGCTGCTGCGCTTCATCGCGCGCAGCCAGGGCCGCTCGCAGCAGGCGCTCGCCGAGCTGCTCGGCATCCCGGCCAGCCGCATGGTGGCGCTGGTCGACAACCTGGAGCAGCGCGGGCTGGTCGAGCGCCGGCCCAACCCCAGCGACCGCCGCGCCCGGGCGCTGTACCTCACCCCCGCGGGTGGCGCGGCGCTGGAGAAGGCAATCGGCGTCGCCATCGGCCACGAGCGCGCCTACGGCACCACCCTCAGCGCCGAGGAGCGGCGCACGCTGATCGGCCTGCTGCAGAAGCTGGCTGCGGAGAAGCGGCTGCTCTCCGGGGTGCACCCGGGATTCGCGGCCGACGACGCCGGAGGTGAGGACGAGGGTCACGCCGATTGAGACGCCGCACCCGCGGCGGACTCATCGCTTGTCGACGACGCAGAAGACGTTGCCCTCGGGGTCCTGCATCAGCACGAAGTCCTCACCGGGCTCAGGCGTGCGCGGGTGGCGCCTGGCGCCGAGGGCTTCGAGGCGGGCCACCTCGCCCAGCTGGTCGTCGGTGTAGAGGTCGACGTGCAGGCGGTTCTTGCCGATGCGCTTCTCGGGCACCTGCTGCAGCGACACGTTGACGTGCGCGCCGGCGGGGTCCTGCAGCACCGCCCAGCCCTCGCTCGGCGCCTCGCGCAGCCGGTAGCCGAGCGCCGCCTGCCAGAAGGCGAGCATGCCGTCGAAGTCGTTGCAGTCGATCACCACCGAGCCCACGTGCAACACCATCGCACTCACATCTCCCACAACTCCAGCGTTCGGCTGACCGCCGGCCTCGAGCTTGCCAGACGTGTCGGCCCTGCTCAGCTATGCCGCGCACCAGTCGAACGCGGGGGCGGCCTATGGTACGGGAGCGTGAAGAGCGTCCAGGGCTGGCCAAGGACACCTTTGACGCCGTCAACAACCAGGTGGCGGTGACCTGTTGAGTCGGGTGATTCAATCCCGATCCGAAGGGCTCCAGCCGCTCGTACCTGCAGGACTTCTCTACAGCGGCGCGAGCCGGATGTCGACCTCGAAGTCCCCGAGCATGTCCCGCTCGTCGGCGTCGCAGTCGATCGGACGGCCGCGGCTCAAGGCGCGCGCGATGGCCTCCGCGGCGTGCCGCTCCGCCTCTTCGAGGCTGTGGCAGGCACCGCCGAGGATGGCGGGATTGCCGACGGCGAAGTGCCAGAGGCCGTCCTCGTCGTCGCGCATGAAGCGGACGCAGATCCGTGCCCGGGCAAGGATCTCGCCACGGAACGTGGCGGGCGGTGGCGCGATCACGGTGGTCATGTCTTCAGTATCCGGAGTGGCTGTCGGTGGGAACAGGGCGCTCCGTCCCGGTTCGCGTGTGACCATTGGCGGCCTGCACCGTCTCGGCGACGTGGACCACGAGCACGGGCACGTGGCTCTGATGGATGACACGATGGCTGACGCTGCCCAGCACGATCGAGGCAACGTCGCTGCGTCCCCGCGAGCCGACGACGACGAGATCGTAGGCACCCGTGGACAGCTCCCCATTGATGGCGTCACCGGGATCGGCGTCGACGCACATCGTCCGCGTGGTGACGGCGGCGGGCACCATCGCGGCGGCCTCGTCGAGATCGGCCTGCGCCTTGGCGCGAGCGGTCTCGGCCATCTCGTCGAAGGTCGCCTGCGACACCCCCGGAGCCATCACCCCCGGCCAGGGCAGGAACGAGCTGTAGGCGGTGAGCAGAGTCAGCCGGGCGTTCTGGGTCTGCGCGATGTCGGCGGCCTGGCGGACCGCGGCGCGCGCGTGTGCCGATCCGTCGACGGCGACGAGGATGTTGTGGAACACAGCTGTATCTCCTGTATCTCCTTGGCCGAGAGGTGCCTCGGCCGATGTCGAGCCGACTGGCCCACCACCCGCAGGGCACGGGCGAGGGTGCTGGCGTGATCGCGCGTGGTGTCGACGCAGATCGCGGACGGCCATGGGTCGGCATCGAGCGCCATGCGCGCCGCCACCTCCGGCGTCGCGTCCGACACGTCATCGCCGGCGCGCGCATCGATGCGCCCGGCGGCGACGTTGGGTGGCGCCGCGCATCGCAGCTCGCAGACGTCGGCGAGGCTGCGCCAGGCCAGCCGCCGCGCCGCCTGGCGGAGGTGGCGATCGTTCCACGTGGCGTCGAGCACCACCGAGTCACCGTGCTGCAGCAGCACGCGGGCGCGGTGCAGCATCTCCGCATACGTCGCGGCGGTGGTGCTGGCGGTGTAGATCCCCTGGCGGTACGCGTCTCGACGGTGCCCGTCGCGGCCGGCTCCGCTGACGTCGCGCCGAATCTCGTCGGAGCGCAGCAGGTCGTAGCCGAGCGCCGCGGAGAGCCGGGCGGCGAGAAAGGACTTCCCCGTGCCCGGCAGGCCGCCGACGAGGACCAGCTGCACCCGGCTGCGCTCCACCTTGCGGACGGCGATGCCGAGGAGCTTGCGCGCCCCGTTCGCAGCGTCGCTGTCCCCCTGCTCGTGCCGCAGGCAGGCGACCTTGCAGCGCACCATGGCGCGGTACGCGGCGTAGTGGTCGAGCAGGGAGCGAGGGTGAACCGTGCCGGAGAATTCCTCGTAGTCGGCGACCAGCTGCGCCGCGAGGTCGGGGCGGTCCAGGCGCTCCAGGTCCATGCACAGGAAGGCAAGGTCGGCGAGCACGTCGCCGTGGCGGAACCGCGGGTCGAACTCCAGGCAGTCGAGGATGCGCGGACCGTCGGGACAGCAGA
Source organism: uncultured Actinomycetes bacterium (assembly GCA_964499205.1). GTDB lineage: Bacteria > Chloroflexota > Dormibacteria > Aeolococcales > Aeolococcaceae > DASRDZ01. The sequence continues at coordinate 8,211 of CAZCJX010000082.1, forward strand.
AGATGTCGTCGGCGAGCAGGTCGCCGTGGCCGTCGCAGATGTGTCCGCCTGCGATGCGCTCCTCGAACAGAGGGGTGCGGCCGCCCACGTAGCGCTCCGCCTCGATCGCAACGTGGTCGAACATCCCGGCATCGAGCACCGGGCCGGCGAAGCGCCGCGTCTGCTCGATGGTCTCGGCCCAGAGCGACAGCACAGCGTCGGGCGACGCCGCGGCGTCGATTGCCGGTGAGCGCGCGGCCCGGGCGTGGAACGAGGCGAGCGTGCGCGCGATGGCGCGGATGTCGGCGTGCATGTCGCGCGGGGTGCGGACCAGCGTGGAGAGTCGCAGCGCATCGGGAAGGCGGCGCATCACCACCAGGTGGTCGCACGGCATGCCCGAGTCGTCGAGGACGTCGGCCACGCCGAGATACACGTCGGGGGCGATCCGCCGGTTCAGCTCCACCTCCTGGTGGCAGGCGGCCTCGCGCGCGGTGCGCTGCCGGAAGTCGAGGAATCCCAGCGACACCGGCTTCTTCAGCTTGTAGGCGCGGTCGCCGACGAAGACCACGACCGCGGTGTGCGTCTCGACGAGGCGAGCCCGCGTGCCGTCCATGCCTCGAACCTAGGCCACTGGGAGCGCCGCCGCCAGTGCCGGCCGCCGCTGCTGCGTGGGACCGATGGCACCTCCGGCACGGCCACTCGGCCCTGGTGAGGCCGGCCCTCGGCGAGGACACTCGGGCTGCTGCCGATGAGTGTGTCGAAGAATCTCGCACCTGCGCCGCCCCGCGTCACCCGCATCGCCGGCGCCAACGCACCACTGCGCCTGGCGCAGGCTGCGGAGTTGAGCGGCGACGAGGTGCTGGCCGCCCTGGGCAGCTCGCGCAACGGCCTCGACGACGCTGAGGCGAGAGCACGTGCCGAGCGCGTCGGGCCCAACGCCGTGCGCAGCCATGGGGCCCAGCCGTTCGCCGTGCTGCTGCGCCAGGTGCGCAGCCCGCTGCTGCTGCTGCTGGTGATCGCCGCGTCGGTGTCGGCGGGGGTCGGCGAGCGCACCGACGCCATCATCATCCTGGCCATCGTCACGCTGAGCGTCGGCCTCGGCTTCGTCAACGAGTACCGCTCCGAGCGCGCCGTCGAGGAGCTGCACTCGCGCATCCGCCACCGCACCACGGTGACCCGCGGCGGCACGGCACGGGAGCTCGACGTCACCGAGCTGGTCCCCGGGGACGTGGTACACCTCGAGGTGGGCGACGTGGTTCCCGCCGACCTCCGCCTGCTCGACTGCGCCGGACTGGAGTGCGACGAGTCGGTGCTCACCGGCGAGTCGATGCCGGCCGAGAAGAGCGCCGAGCCGGTGCGCGGTGGGCACGGCCCGCTGGAGCTCTCGTCGTGCGCGCTGATGGGCACGGTGGTGCGCGCGGGAACGGCGAGCGCGGTGGTGGTCGGTACCGGTGGCAACACCACCTTCGGCGAGATCGCCCTGCGGCTGGGCGAGCGCCCCGCCGAGACCGCCTTCCAGCAGGGACTGCGCGACTTCTCGATGATGCTGGTGCGGGTCACCATCGCGCTGGCGGTGTCGATCCTGGTGATCAACACCGCGCTGCATCGCTCCTTTCTCGAATCGCTTCTCTTCGCCCTGGCCATCGCCGTGGGGCTCACCCCGCAGCTCCTCCCCGCCATCGTCACCATCAGCCTCTCCGCCGGGGCGCGGCGCATGGCCAAGCGCTCCGCCGTGGTGAAGCGGCTGGTCAGCATCGAGGACCTCGGCAACGTGCAGGTGCTCTTCACCGACAAGACGGGAACCCTCACCGAGGGTCGCATCACCTTCGCCGGCGCCGTGGACGCATCCGGCGCGCCCTCCGACGACGTGCTGCGACTCGGCCTGCTTTGCAACCAGTCCGGGCCACGCGACGCCGCCGCCGCCACCGGCAACGCGCTCGACCGCGCCCTGTGGCAGTCGTCGCGCGCCGGCCCCGCGACCACCGCCGGCTGGCGCCGCATCGCCGTGGCACCGTTCGACTACGAGCGCCGGTTGATGTCGGTGCTGGCGGAAACGGAAGACCGGCGCTCCCGCCTGGTGGTGACCAAGGGCGCCCCCGAAGCGGTGCTGGCCCGCTGCGCCGGCGTGCCCGAGTCGGTGCGGCAGGTGCTCGACGCCGCGTTCGCGCGCGGTGAGCGGGTGGTCGCCGTGGCCACGCGCGAGGCGCCCGGCGCGACCACGGTCAGCGCCGCCGACGAGCACGATCTCCGCTTTGCCGGCCTGCTCAGCTTCGTCGACCCGCCCAAGCAGGACGCCGCCGCGTCGATCGCCCGGCTGGAGGGCCTCGGCGTGGCGGTGCGCATCATCACCGGCGACAACGGCCGCGTCGCCGAGCACCTCTGCGCCGAGCTCGGCATTCCCGTGGAGGGCACGATCACCGGCGCCCAGCTCGACGCCATGGACGACGCGCAGCTCGCCGCCCTGCTGCCGCGGACCACCGTCTTCGCCAGGGTCACCCCCGAGCAGAAGTCGCGTGTCATCCGGGCACAGCGCGCCCTAGGCGTCGAGACGGGATTCATGGGCGACGGCGTCAACGATGCGGTCGCCCTGCACGACGCCGACGTCGGCATCTCCGTGGACGGGGCCAGCGACGTGGCCAAGGACGCCGCCGACATCGTGCTGCTGGAGAAGGATCTCGGCGTCCTCGCCGACGCGGTGATGGAGGGGCGCCGCATCTTCTCCAACACCGTCAAGTACGTGCTGATGGCCACGTCGTCGAACTTCGGCAACATGTTCAGCGCCGCCGGCGCCTCGCTGTTCCTCAGCTTCCTGCCCATGCTGCCCACCCAGGTGCTGCTCAACAACCTGCTCTACGACGTCAGCGAGATGACCATCCCCACCGACACCGTCGACGAGGAGATGATGCGGCGTCCGGCGCACTGGGACATCCGCATGATCCGCCGCTTCATGGCCTTCTTCGGGCCGATCAGCTCGGCCTTCGACTTCCTCACCTTCGGGATCATGCTGTGGGTCTTCCATGCCGGCGAGTCGCTCTTCCAGTCGGGCTGGTTCGTCGAGTCGCTGTGCACCCAGACGCTGGTGATCTTCGTCATCCGCACCCGGCGCGTGCCCTTCTTCCGCAGCCGCCCCAGCCTGCCGCTGACGCTCACCACGCTGGCCTGTGTGGCCGTCGCCGTCGCCCTGCCGTTCACCCCGCTGCGCGGGCCGTTCGGCTTCGTCGCGCTGCCACTGGGATTCCTGGCCATGGTGGCCGGGATGGTGGTCGCGTACCTCGCCCTGGTGGAGCTCGGCAAGGTGATCTTCTACCGCATCGGCGCGCGGGTGGAAGGACCGCGGGTGCCGCTGGCGACACCGCGTCGCGCGCGGCATACCCTGGAGCTGCGCGCGTTGCGCTGGAGCCTGCCGCGCCTGGGTGACCAACGCCGTCCGCGCTGGTGACCAACGGCCCTGGGTGGCGCCGCGTACAGCGCTCAGCATGACCTGAGGCGTCACTGTCGCGCAGAGCGCGGCCGTCGGTTCACGATCTGGAGAGGCATCGCATGTCGCAGGTACTCGAGACCACCGAGCGCGGCTTCGTGGTACACCCGCTCGGTCGCATCTACACCGCACCGGGGCAGCCCGGCAGCGTCGTGGATCTCAAGCCCCGCTACGAGAACTTCATCGGCGGACAGTGGGTTCCCCCGGCATCCGGGCAGTACAGCGCCAATCGCAGTCCCGTCGACGGTCGGCCGTTCTGCGAGGTGCCCCGGTCGACGCCGGAGGACGTCGAGCGTGCGCTCGACGCCGCGCATGCCGCCAAGGACGCCTGGGGCGAGACGTCGCTGGCCGAGCGCGCTGCGGTGCTGAACCGCATCGCCGATGCCATCGAGGCCAACCTGGAGATGCTCGCCGTCGCGGAGAGCTGGGAGAACGGCAAGCCGGTGCGCGAGACGCTCGCCGCCGACGTCCCGCTCGCCGCCGACCACTTCCGCTACTTCGCGGGTGCGACGCGATCGCTGGAAGGGACCTCCACCGAGATCGACAAGGACACCGTCGCGTACCACTTCCACGAGCCGCTCGGCGTG
>CAZCJX010000083.1:0-11904 GCA_964499205.1 uncultured Actinomycetes bacterium
CGGGTGATCTTCTTGCGGCCCTGCTCGCCTTCCTTGCTGAGCTCCTTGAGCCGCACCGAGACCACCGTCATCAGCTGCATGATGATGGTGGCGTTGATGTAGGGGTTGACCCCCATGGCCACGATGCTGAAGGTGCTCAGGCCGCCCCCGCTGAAGAGGTTGAGCAGGCCGAGCAGCGAGTTGCCGTTGAAGAGCTGCTGCAGCTTGGCGGGGTCGGCACCGGGGATGGAGATGCTCGCCAGGATGCGGAAGACGAGCAGCAGCAGGACGGTGAAGACGAGCTTGCGGCGAAGTTCGGGGATGCGCAGTGCCTGCGCAAGGGCTTCGAGCAGGTTCATGACGCTTTCCCGCCCGCCGCCCTATTCGGTGTCGCCGGCAGAGCCATTCGCGTCGGCGAGCGAGACGCTGGCTTCGGCGACCGCCTCCCCCACCGGCTCAGCCGCCGCCTGGACCTCGAGCAGCTCCACGCTGCCGCCCGCCTTCTCCACCGCGGCGCGCGCGCCGGCCGAGACGCGGTGCACCCGCAGGGTGACCGGGTTGCGCAGGCGGCCGGCGCCGAGGACCTTGACGCCGTCACGCGCGTTGCCCACCAGTCCGGCGGCGCGCAGCGCGTCGACGTCGACGACGCTGCCCGGCTCGAAGCGGCGCAGCTTGCTGATGTTGACGACGGCGAAGTCTTTCTTGAACAGGTTGTGGAAGCCGCGCAGCTTGGGCAGGCGCTGCGACAGCGGCATCTGGCCGCCCTCGAAGCCCTTGGGCAGCCCCTCGGTGCGGGCGCCCTGGCCCTTCTGGCCGCGGCCCGACGTCTTGCCCTGCCCGGCGGAGATGCCGCGGCCGACGCGCTTGCGGGTGCGGCGGCTGCCGGGTGCGGGATGCAGGTCGTGCAGACGCATGGCGGCGCTATCCCTCCTTCACCGCCGCCGCGCCGACGGCGGGCGGGGTGGCGAAGTACGCGGCGGCCTGCGGCGAGTCGGCGGGCACGCCGTCGACGCTGACCAGGTGGCGCACCTTGTGCACCATGCCGCGGATCGCGGGCGAGTCCTCGTGCTCCACGGTGTGGTTCAGCTTCCTGAGGCCGAGCGCCTGGATGGTCGCCTTCTGGTCGGTCTTGTAGCCGATGGCGGACTTGCGGTAGGTGATGCGCACGCGGCTCATGCCGGCGCTCCCGCGGTGGCCGCGACCGGCTCCTCGCGGCCGAGCATCTGCGCGGCGCGACGCTTGCCCACGATCTGCTCCGGGTCCTTGCCGCGCAGCTTGGCGGTGTTTTCCAGGGTGCGCAGCGAGGCCAGGGCGGCGACGGTGGCGCGCACCACGTTGATCGGGTTGTTGGTGCCCAGCGACTTGGTGAGGATGTCGTGGATGCCGGCCGCCTCGACCACGGCGCGCATCGCGCCGCCGCTGATGACGCCGGTGCCGGGAACCGCCGGCTTGAGCAGCACCTTGGCCGCACCCAGCTTGTAGCGCATGTCGTGCGGGATGGTGGTGCCGACCAGCGGCACGCTGATCATGTGCTTCTTGGCGTCCTCGACACCTTTGCGGATGGCCTCGGGAACCTCGCCCGCCTTGCCCAGACCCGCGCCGACACGCCCCTGCCCGTCGCCGACGACGACGAGCGCGCTGAAGGAGAAGCGGCGTCCACCCTTGACCACCTTGGCCACACGGTTGAGGGAGACGATCTTCTCCTGGAACTCGTTGCCGCGGTCGTCGCCACCGCCACGGCGGTCGCGATCGCGGTCCATGCGCATACCCATCGTTCTAGAACTCCAGTCCGGCCTCGCGGGCGGCGTCGGCCAGCGCTTTGACGCGGCCATGGTACAGATAGCCGCCGCGATCGAAGACCACCTGGGTCACGCCGGCGGCGACGGCGCGCTGGGCGACAGCCCTGCCCACGGCGGCGGCGGCATCGGCATTGGCGGTGGCGCCCTTGAGCGTGCCCCTCAGCTCGCCCTCGACTGTCGAGGCGGCGGCCAGGGTGCGGCCCTGGGTGTCGTCGATCACCTGGGCTGTGATGTGGTGCAGGCTGCGGAACACGGCCAGCCTGGGACGCGCCTCCGCACCGCTGACGCGGCGGCGGACGCGGCGGTGGCGCTTGTCGCGCGCGGCACGGCGATCGTGCTTGCTGTACATGCTTACTTGCCCTTCCCGGCCTTGCCGGACTTGCCCGCCTTGCGGCGCAGCTTCTCACCGCGGTAGAGCACGCCCTTGCCCTTGTACGGCTCGGGCTTGCGGAAACTGCGGATCTTGGCCGCAACCTGGCCGACCACCTCCTTGTCGGCACCGGAGATGCTGATCTGGGTCGGCGTCGGCACCTCGATGGTGATGCCGTCGGGCGGCGAGTAGCGGATCGGGTGCGAGTAGCCCAGGGTGAGCATCAGGTCGTTGCCCTGCTTGGCGGCGCGGTAGCCGACGCCGACCAGGTCGAGCTCGCGGGTGAAGCCCTTGCTCACCCCCTCGACCATGTTGGCGATCAGGGTGCGGGTGAGCCCGTGCTGGGCGCGGTGCAGGGTGCTGTCGGTGGGCCGGACCACGGTGATCACGCCGCCGTCGACGGCGATCTGCATCTGCGGCGACAGGGTGCGCTCCAGGGTGCCGCGCGGGCCCTTCACCGACAGGAAGCTGCCGGTCAGGGTGGCGTCGACGCCGCTGGGGACGGGAATGGGGAGCTTGCCGATTCTCGACATGGCGTGGGCTACCAGACGTACGCGACCACCTCGCCGCCGAGCCCGGCACGCTGCGCAGCGTGGCCGGTCATCAGGCCGCGAGAGGTGGAGATGATGGCGACGCCCAGGCCGCCGAGGACCCGGGGAATCTCGGTCTTGCGCGCGTAGACGCGCAGGCCGGGGCGGGAGATGCGGCGCAGCCCGCTGAGCGCGCGACCCTGGCGGGTGCGCGGCTTGAGAGTCACGGTGAGGACCTGCCCGATGCCGGGCTCACCGAGGGCGAAGTCCTCGATGAAGCCCTCCTCCTTGAGGACACGGGCGATCTCGATCTTCATCTTGGAGACGGGCACGGTGCAGCTGCGGTGGTTGGCGGCATTCGCGTTGCGGATGCGCGTCAGCATGTCGGCGATGGTGTCGCTGGTCATCGCGCTCGCCTACCAGGACGACTTCTTGACGCCGGGGATCTGGCCCATGGTGGCGTTCTGGCGGAAGCAGATGCGGCACATGCCGAACTTGCGCATGAAGGCGCGAGGGCGGCCGCAGATGCCGCAGCGGTGGTGCTCCTGCACCCGGAACTTGCTCGGTCGCATCGCCTTGGCGACCAGGGACTTCTTTGCCAACTTCTGTCGTCACCTCACCATGCCGTATCGACCGCTTCTGGTTGCCGGCCGACGCGCGATGGCTCTTTCCTATGCTGCCTGCTGCCCCGCCTTGCGGAAGGGCATGCCGAAATGGGTGAGGAGGGCGCGGCCCTCGTCGTCCGTCTTCGCGGTGGTGACCACGCAGATCTCCATGCCGCGGATGCGGTCGATCTTGTCGTAGTCGATCTCGGGGAAGACGAGCTGCTCGCGCATCCCCAGGGTGTAGTTGCCGTGGCCGTCGAACGCCCTCGGGTCGATGCCGCGGAAGTCGCGGATTCGCGGCAGGGCGACGTTGACCAGCTTGTCGAGGAACTCGTACATGCGGCGGCCGCGCAGGGTCACCTTGACCCCGATGGGCATGCCCTCGCGCAGCTTGAAGGCCGCCACCGACTTGCGGGCGCGGATGACGATCGGCGCCTGCCCGGTGATGGTCTTGAGGTCGTTGCTGGCGGCGTCGATGGCGCGGCCGTTCTGGATCGCCTCGCCGAGGCCGATGTTGAGGACGATCTTCTCCAGCCGGGGAACCTGCATGGCGTTGCTGTAGCGGAACTCCTTGACCAGCGCCGGGACGATCTCGTCCAGGTACTGCTGGTGGAGCCGCGGCTTGGCGGACGTCTCGACGGCCATCAGACCGCACCTCGCTCGTAGCGCTCGCCGCAGTTCTTGCAGACGATCTGCAACGTGCCGTCGTCGAGCCTCTGCTTGCTGATTCGGGTGGGCTTGTCACAGCGGTTGCAGACCAGCATCACGTTGCTGTACGCGATGGGTCCGTTGAAGTCGACGATGCCGCCCTGGATGTTGCCGCGCACGCCCGCCTTGGTGTGCCGCTTCATCACGTTGACGCCGGCGACGACGATGCGCTGCTCCTCGGGGATGGTGCGCTCGACGCGGCCGCGCTTGCCCTTGTCCTTGCCGGCGAGCACCACCACGGTGTCACCGCTGCGGATGTCGAGCGGGCGGAGCTCGCCGTGCGCCCAGCCCTCGTGCTGCAGCGCCACCTTGCGGCGCTGCTCGGGGGTGCGACGGGTGCGGCGGAGTGCCATGGCTAGAGCACCTCCGGCGCGAGGCTGACGATCTTCATGAAGTTGCGCTCGCGCAGCTCGCGCGCGACCGGCCCGAAGATGCGGGTGCCGCGCGGGTTGTTCTGCGGGTTGATGAGCACCGCGGCGTTCTCGTCGAAGCGGATGTTGCTGCCGTCCGGGCGCTGGAACTCCTTGGTGGTGCGCACCACCACGGCCCGGACGACCTCACCCTTCTTGACCGCGGCGTTGGGCTGGGCCACCTTGACGGTGCCGATGATGACGTCGCCGACCGAGGCGTACTTGCGGTAGCTGCCGCCGAGCACGCGGATGCAGAGCAGCTCCCGCGCGCCGCTGTTGTCGGCGACCTTGAGGACGGTTTCCTGCTGGATCATGGCTGCGTCGGTCTCTTACTTCGCCCGCTCGACGATCTCGGCGACGCGCCAGCGCTTGTCCTTGGAGATCGGGCGGGTCTCGACGACGCGGACGCGGTCACCCACGTGCGCCTCGTTGTTCTCGTTGTGCACCTTGAGCCGGGTGTTGCGGCGCACCACCTTCTTGTACAGCGGGTGGGCCTTCAGCTCCTGGATCACGACCACCACGGTCTGCTCCATCTTGTCGCTGACCACCAGGCCCTCGCGCACCTTGCGGCGGCCGCGCGGCTGCACGGCAGTTGTCTCGGTCATCGGGCCTGTTGCGCCTCCATCTGCACCGTCATCACCCGCGCGATCTCGCGCCGGATCTGCCGGATCTGTGCGGTGTTCTCCACCTGGCCGGTGGCCTGCTGCAGCCGGATCTCGAAGAGCTTGCGGCGCTGCGCGCGCAGGTGCGCGCTGAGCTGCTCCTCGTCCATGTCGCGCAGCTTGTCGAGGTCGACGTCAGCCTTGCTCATGCCGTCGCCTCGGTGGCCTGCACCTCGGTGCCGGCCTCTTCCTTCATGACGAAGCGGGTGCGGATGGGCAGCTTGTGGGCTGCCAGGCGCATCGCCTCCTTGGCCACCTCGGGGCTGACCCCGCTCATCTCGAAGAGGATGCGCCCCGGCTTGACCACCGCCACCCAGCCTTCCGGCGAACCCTTGCCGGAACCCATGCGGGTCTCGGCCGGCTTCTTGGTGTACGACTTGTCGGGGAAGACGCGGATCCAGATCTGGCCACCGCGGCGGACGTGGCGGGTCATGGCGCGGCGGGCCGCCTCGATCTGCCGGTTGGTCATCCAGCAGACCTCGAGCGCCTGCAGCCCGTAGGTGCCGAAGCTCAGCGTGCTGCCACGCTGCGCCATGCCGCGACGGCGGCCGCGATGCATCTTGCGGAACTTGGTCCGCTTGGGCATCAGCATGGCGCTACTCCTCCTCTGCCTCGCCCGCGTCGGCGGCGGGCGGCGCCGCCTTGGACTTGGTGGCGGGCTTGCGGGCGGTGGTGGTCTTGCGCTTCACCGGGACGCGCTTGGGCGCGACCTCGGTGTCCTCGGCGACCTCCACGTCGACGTCGACGTCGGTGTCCGCCTCCGCCTCGGGCTCGACCTCGACGTCGGCGTCGGCCTCGGTGAGGCCGGGCACGTCGAGCGAGCCGGTGACCTCGGGATCGGTGGCGATGACGTCGGCCTCGCCCTCGGCGATCTCGGCGGGTGCCTCGGCGAGCTCGTCCCGCTCCTGCTCACGCTGCAGCGGGGCCGGCACGGGCGCGTTGACCACCGCGGGGGCGCGGCGCGGCGCGCGCGGCGCCAGGGTGGCGGAGCTGGTCGGTGCTTCGCCGCCGTCCTCGGCCGCGGCCGCCTCGCGCTGCGAGCGGGTCGTGCCGTCGGCGGCGATGGGCTCGCCGGTGGCGGTGACGAAGTCGCCCTTGTAGATCCACACCTGCACGCCGATGCGCCCGAAGGTGGTGCGCGCCTCGGCCATGCCGTAGTCGATGTTGGCGCGCAGGGTGTGCAGCGGCACGCGGCCGTCGCGATCCCACTCGCGGCGCGACATCTCGGAGCCGCCGAGACGGCCGCTCACCTGGATGCGCACGCCCTTGGCGCCGGCGCGCATGGTGCGCATGATCGACTGCTTGATGGCGCGGCGGAAGGCGATGCGCTTCTCGAGCTGGGAGGCGACGTTCTCGGCCACCAGCTTGGCGTCCATCTCCGGGTTCTTGATCTCGTGGATGGTGACCCGGACCTTCTTGCCGGTGATCCGCTCCAGCTCGTCGCGCAGCGCGTCGACGGACGCACCCTGCTTGCCGATGACGATGCCCGGCTTGGCGGTCTGGATGATCACGGTGAGCTGGTTGGCGCTGCGCTCGGTCTCGATGCGCGCCAGACCGGCGTTGCGCAGGCGGCTGTTGATCAGCCGGCGCATCGCCAGGTCCTCGTGGAGGAGCTTGACGTATTCCTTGTCCGCGTACCAGCGCGCTTCCCAGTTGCGGTAGACGCCGAGACGGAACCCGATGGGATTGACCTTGTGACCCACGATCTACTCTTCTGCCTCCGCCTCGGTGGTTGCCGCGGCCGGTGCGGTCTGCGGCTCGGCGGCGGGCGTCTCCGCGGGCCGGCGAGCGCGCGTGGTGGTGCGCGCGGTGCTGCGGCGCACCCGCGGCTGCAGGTCATCGACGACGAAGGCCCGCAGGTGCGCAGTGCGCTTGAAGATGCTGTAGGCGCGTCCCTGGGCGCGGGGCCGGAAGCGCTTGATGGTGCTCGCCGACTCGATCTCGATGCGCTTCACGCGCAGCGTGCTGCGGTCGAGGTTGTAGTTGTGCTCGGCGTTGGCCGCGGCGGACTTGATCACCTTGCTCACGTCCGTCGCCGCGGCGCGCGGCGTGTAGGACAGGATGGTGATCGCCTCGTCGACGGGCAGGCCCTCGACGAGCGCGGCCACCAGCCGCGCCTTGCGCGCGGTGGTGCGAACCCACTTGGCGGTGGCGACGACTTCCATCAGGCCGCCCGCCCCGTCGAACAGCTGGCCCCGGAGGGCACGTGAAGCGTGCTCATTTCAGCGAGCTGCTCCGCTCGGTGTGGTGGCCATGGCCGCGGTACTTGCGGGTGACCGCGAACTCGCCCAACTTGTGCCCGACCATCGCCTCGGTGATGAACACCGGGACGTGCTTGCGCCCGTCGTGCACGGCGATGGTGTGGCCGACCATGTCGGGGAAGATGTCGCTGCGCCGCGACCAGGTCTTGACGACCTTCTTCTCGCGCGTCTGGTTGAGCACCTGGACCTTCCTCAGCAGGTGCTCGTCGCAGAACGGGCCTTTCTTGGTGGAACGACTCATGTTCTCGTGCTACTTCTTGCGCCGCCGCACGATCATGCGGTCGGTGGACTTGTTGTGGCGGGTGCGGTGGCCCAGCGCGGGCTTGCCCCACGGCGTCTGCGGGTTGCCACCGGCACCGCTGCGGCCCTCGCCGCCTCCGTGCGGATGGTCGAAGGGGTTCATGGTCATGCCGCGCACCGACGGGCGGAAGCCGCGCCAGCGCATCTTGCCTGCCTTGCCCCAGTTCTGGTTCTCGTGGTCGACGTTGCCGACCTGGCCGATGGTGGCGGTGCAGCGCACGTCGACGCGGCGCATCTCGCCGCTGGGCATGCGCAGGGTGGCGTACTGGCCCTCGCGGGCGAGCAGCTGGGCGCCGGCGCCGGCGCTGCGGACGAGCTGGCCGCCCTTGCCCAGGGTGAGCTCGATGTTGTGGATGGTCGAGCCCAGCGGGATGTTCTGCATCGGCAGCGCGTTGCCCGGACGCACCTCGGCGTTGGGGCCGGCCATGACCGTATCTCCCACGCTGAGGCCGAGCGGCGCCAGGATGTAGCGCTTCTCGCCGTCACGGTAGTGGATCAGGGCGATGCGCGCCGAGCGGTTGGGGTCGTACTCGATGGTGGCAACCCGGCCGGGCACGTCGAGCTTGTTCCGCTTGAAGTCGATGATGCGGTACAGCTTCTTGTGGCCGCCGCCGCGGTGGCGGACGGTGATCCGGCCGGTGTCGTTGCGGCCGCTGTGCTTCTTGAGGTGCTGCACCAGCGACTTCTCCGGCTCGGTCCGGGTGACCTCCTCGAAGGTCGACACCGACATGAAGCGGCGGCCGGGGCTGGTGGGCTTGTACTTCTTGATCGGCATCTTCTACGTCCAGATCCCGTCGGCCGGAGGCGGATTCACTCCGCCGCAGGCTGACACGCCGGCCAATGCTGAAAACCGCGGTGGTTGGGTGTGGATTTTCAGCATCTTCTACACGCCCTCGAAGAGGCCCTTGATCTGCTGGCCGGGCGCCAGCGTCACGATGGCCTTCTTCCAATCCGGGCTCTTGCCCTCGATCCGGGTGCGGCCGCGGCTGCGCAGGCGCACCTTGCCGCGGACGTTGATGGTGTTGACCGCGACCACCTCGATCTTCTGGTCGCTGAAGAGGTCCTCGACCGCCTTCTTGATCTCGATCTTGTTGGCGTCGTGGCGGCAGCGGAAGACGTAGCGTCCCGCCGCCATGGCGGCGTACGACTTCTCGCTCACCACCGGGCGGACCAGGATGACGTCGGAGGTGCGGGTGCGGCTCATGACGCCAGCACCTCGGTGACGTGGTCGACGGCGTCACGGGTGATCAGCACCGTCTCGGCGACCAGCAGGTCGCGAACGTTGAGGTTGCTGGCCAGGATCACCTGCACGTAGGGGATGTTGCGCGCGCTGCGCTCCAGCACCTCGTTGTGCGAGCCGAGCACCAGCAGGACCCGCCGGCCGGCTTCGAGCGCGCTGAGCAGGTCGACCAGCGCGCGGGTGCGCGGCTCCTCCAGCTCGAAGCCGTCGAGCACGGTGAGCTCACCGGCGGCGGCCTTGGCGCTCAGCGCGCTGCGCAGGGCGAGGCGGCGCTGCTTGCGCGGCATGTCCTGGTCGTAGGAGCGCGGCGTGGGGCCGAAGACGGTGCCGCCACCCTTCCACTGGGTGGCGCGGATCGAGCCCTGCCGGGCGCGGCCGGTGCCCTTCTGGCGCCACGGCTTGCGGCCGCCGCCGCGGACCTCGCTGCGGTTGCGCGTGTCGTGCGTGCCCTGGCGGCCGTTGGCCAGCTGGCGCAGCAGCGCCTGGTGCATCACCGACTCGTTGGGGGTCACCTCGAAGACCTCGGGGGCGAGGTCGAGGGTGCCGGTCACCGAGCCGGTCTGGTCGACGACGTTGGCCTGTGCCATGTCTAGAACGTCGCCTCCCGGTCGTGCGGCCGGACCAGCACCACCGCGTTGCGGTGGCCGGGGACCGAGCCCTTGACCAGCAGCAGGTTGCGTTCGGCGTCGACCCGGATGATCTCCAGGCCGCGCACGGTGCGCTGCACGTTGCCGAGCTGGCCGGCCATCTTGAGGCCGCGCCAGGTGCGCGCCGCGTCGACCGAGCCGACCGAGCCGGGCTGCCGGATGTTGTGCGAGCCGTGGGTCACCGGGCCACGGCCGAAGTTGTGCCGCTTGTGCTGGCCGGCGAAGCCCTTGCCCTTGCTGGTGCCGGTGACGTCGACCTGCTCACCCTCGGTGAACACGCTGTCGACGGTGAGCGTCGCGCCCAGCTCCAGCTCGCCGGCGTCGCGCAGCTCGGCGAGCTTGCGCATGGGGCGTAGCCCGGCGCGCTTGAAGTGGCCGCTGAGCGGCTTGGTGGTGCGCCGGGTGTGCCGCTCGCCGAAGCCGATCTGCACGGCCTCGTAGCCGTCGACGGCCTGGGTCTTGCGCTGCACGACGCGGCACGGCCCCGCCTCCAGCACGGTGACGGGCACCACGGTGCCGCGCTCCGTGAAGAGCTGGGTCATGCCCACCTTGCGGGCAAGGATGCCTTTGCTCACAGCTTGATCTCGATGTTGACGCCCGAGGGGAGGTTGAGGCGCATCAGCGCGTCCACCACCTTGGGATTGGGGTCGAGGATGTCGACGATCCGCTTGTGCGTGCGCATCTCGAACTGCTCTCGCGAGTCCTTGTCGATGAACGGCGAGCGGATCACGGTGTACTTGGAGATGCTCGTAGGAAGCGGCACCGGCCCCGCCACGCGCGTGCCGGTCCGCGTGGCCGTGTCGACGATCTTCGACGCGGCCTGGTCGAGGACCCGGTGGTCGTAGGCCTTGAGCCTGATGCGAATCTTCTGTGCCATGACGGGTGCCGGTTGGCTCCTACTTACTTCGTGATCGTGGTGACCGAGCCGGCGCCCACGGTGCGCCCACCCTCGCGGATGGCGAAGCGCATGCCCTGCTCGACGGCGATCGGGGTGATCAGCTCGATGTCCATCTCCACGTTGTCGCCCGGCATGCACATCTCCACGCCCTCGGGGAGGCCGATGGTGCCGGTGACGTCGGTGGTGCGGATGTAGAACTGGGGACGGTAGCCGGTGAAGAACGGCGTGTGCCGGCCACCCTCGTCCTTGCTCAGAACGTAGACCTGCGCCTTGAACTTGGTGTGCGGCGTGATGCTGCCGGGCTTGGCCAGAACCTGGCCGCGCTCGACCTCGTCGCGCTTGACGCCGCGGATCAGGCAGCCGACGTTCATGCCGGCCTCGCCCTGGTCGAGCAGCTTGTGGAACATCTCGACGCCGGTGACGGTGGTCTTGGTGGTGTCCTTGATGCCGACGATCTCCACCGGCTCGTTGACCTTGACCACACCGCGCTCGATGCGGCCGGTGACCACGGTGCCACGACCCTCGATCGAGAACACGTCCTCGATGGGCATCATGAACGGCTGGTCGACGGGGCGCTCGGGCAGCGGGATGTAGCTGTCGACGGCGTCCATCAGCTTGCTGATGCCCTCGGCGGCGGCGGCGTCGCCCTCCAGCGCCTTGAGCGCGGAGACGCGCACCACGGGGATGTCGTCGCCGGGGAAGTTGTACTTGCTGAGCAGCTCGCGGACCTCGAGCTCGACCAGCTCGAGCAGCTCCTCGTCGTCGACGGCGTCGACCTTGTTGAGGGCGACCACGATGTACTTCACGCCGACCTGGGAGGCCAGCAGGATGTGCTCGCGGGTCTGCGGCATGGGGCCGTCGGTGGCGGCCACCACCAGGATGGCGCCGTCCATCTGCGCCGCGCCGGTGATCATGTTCTTGATGTAGTCGGCGTGGCCGGGGCAGTCGACGTGCGCGTAGTGGCGGTTGGCCGTCTCGTACTCGACGTGCGCGGTGGCGATTGTGATGCCGCGCGCCTTCTCCTCTGGCGCGTTGTCGATGGAGTCGAAGGAGCGGAACTCGGCGCCGCCCTTCTCAGCGAGCACCTTGGTGATGGCGGCCGTCAGCGTCGTCTTGCCATGGTCGATGTGACCGATGGTGCCGACGTTCACGTGGGGCTTGCTGCTGTCGTACTTCTTCTTGGCCATCTTCTCCGCTCTACGCTCCGGTGGTTGTCACTCGCTCGGGGTGGATGTCTAGCTTCGCGCCTTGGCGACGATCTCCTCCGCGAGGTTCTGCGGAAGAGCCTGGTAATGGTCGAACTGCATGGAATAGTTGGCGCGACCCTGCGTCATGCTGCGCAGCTGGGTCGCGTAGCCGAACATGTTGGCCAGCGGCACCTCGGCCTGGACCACCTGGGTGGTGCCCCGCGACGACATGCCGAGGATGTGTCCACGGCGCCCGGTGAGGTCGCCCATCACGTCGCCCATGAACTCCTCGGGCATGGTGACCTCGA
>CAZCJX010000084.1:0-6114 GCA_964499205.1 uncultured Actinomycetes bacterium
TGGCGGCGCCCTCGGGCTCCTCGTCGACCACCTCGGGCACCTGCTCCAGCACGCTGTCGATGGCGCGCTCGATGAATTCCTCGGCATCGGGCAGCGCCTGGCCGCCGTGGACCGGCGTGTCGGCGGTCGGGAAGGTGGGCTGGTCGCTCATCGCCCGCCGCCGCCAGCGCCTCCCGCCGACCCCACCGCCGGCAGGTGGCCCGCCAGGGCCAGGCCGGCGAGGGTCTTGAGGTCGGTCGCCCCCGCGGCGACCAGCTGCAGGATCTCGGGCGGCGTGAACAGCCGCACGTCGATCAGCTCGTCGGGGTCGGTCGAGGTCGAGCCCTCGGTCAGCCCCTCGGCGAGAAAGAACCAGAGCAGCTCCCGCGAGTACCCCGGGGACACGCAGGCCTGCCCCAGCGGCCGCCACGACGCCGCCGTGTACCCGGTCTCCTCCTCCAGCTCGCGCCGCGCCGTGTTGGCCGGGTCCTCCTCCTCGTCGCGCGTGCCCGCCGGGATCTCCCACAGGGCGCGCTCCACCGCGTGGCGCCACTGCCGCACCAGCACCACCCGCCCGTCGGCGGCGATGGGCACCACACCGACGGCGCCGCGGTGGTGGACGACCTCGCGCCCGGCCCGGTGCCCGTCGGGAAGCTCGACCTCGTCCCGGTAGACGTGGAGCAGGCGGCCGTCGAAGACGGGGGTGCGGGAGACCAGCTTCTCGCGGAGATGCTCGGCGTCGCCGGTGGGATCGAAGCTCACGGCGGCAAGTGTGCCCGACCCGCGCAGCCCGACGCTGTTTCCCGGTGCGATTGGGAGTGTTGACAAAGCTGTGGAAACAAGCTTCTGCGGCGCGCGGGCGTCTATGCTGACGGCCCTTTGTATCGATTCAGTGGGCCCACGCAACAAGCAGGAGTCAGGGACGTGATGCTCAGATCCCGCGGCCGTCTCGCCGCCCTCGCCGCCGCCGCCGGCCTCGCCGCCGGGGCCGCCGCCACCATGGCGCCGTCCACCGTGGGGGCGAGCGGGCACACCCGCGGCAACGCCGCCGTCTGCGCCAGGCCGAGCGCGGGCACCGCGGCCTGCACGCTGCGCACCGTGACCATCGACGGCAAGGTGGCGCCCGGGGCGTCCTCGCCGTCGGGCTACGTCCCGGCCGACCTGCAGTCGGCCTACAACCTGCCCTCGTCGACCGCGGGCGCAGGCCAGACCGTGGCCATCGTCGACGCCTACGACGACCCCAACGCCGCCAGCGACCTGGCCACCTACCGGCAGCAGTTCCACCTGCCGGTCTGCGGCACGGGCTGCTTCACCAAGGTCAACCAGACCGGCGGCAGCAGGATGCCCCGCGCCAACGGCGGCTGGGCCCAGGAGATCTCGCTCGACCTCGACATGGTGTCGGCGATCTGCCCCAACTGCCACATCCTCCTCGTCGAGGCCAGCAGCAACAGCTTCAGCAACCTGCTCGCCGCCGAGGACTACGCCACCGCTCATGCCAACTATGTCAGCAACTCGTGGAGCGGCAGCGAGTTCTCCGGCGAGACCTCGTCGTCGTACGACGGGCACTTCAACAAGAGCGGCGTGGTGATCAGCGCCAGCACCGGTGACAACGGCTACGGCGTCGGCTACCCCGCGTCCTCGCAGTACGTCGTCGCCGCGGGCGGCACCTCGCTGAATCGCGCCGGCAACGCGCGCGGCTGGACCGAGAGCGCGTGGAGCGGCGCGGGCAGCGGGTGCAGCGCCTACGAGCCGCAGCCGTCGTGGCAGTCCTCGCTGAGCAACGTCACCAGCGTGTGCGCCAACCGCGCCCTGGCGGATGCCTCGGCCGTCGCCGATCCCAACACCGGCGTGGCGGTGTACGACAGCTACTCCTACCAGGGCCAGAGCGGATGGCTGGTGTTCGGCGGCACCAGCGTGTCGTCGCCGATCCTGGCGTCGGTCTTCGCGCTGAGCGGCGATCGCACGGGGGCCAGCCACCTGTACGCCCACAGCGGCAGCCTGTACGACGTCGTCGGCGGCAGCAACGGGAGCTGCGGCAACGACCTCTGCAACGCGGTTGCCGGCTGGGACGGGCCCACCGGGCTGGGCACCCCCGACGGGACGGCCGCCTTCTAGCAGCAACCAGCAACGACAACGGCCCGGGGCTCGATCAGCTCCGGGCCGTTTTTCGTTTGCCAGCGCGAGCGGCCTACTGCGTCACCTTGGCGTACGCCGCCTCGTCGAGCAGCTCGGCGCCGGCCTCGTCGACGTCCTCCAGCCGCAGCAGCCAGCCCTCCCCGTATGGGTCGGAGTTGACCTTTTCCGGCGAGTCGACCAGCGCCTGGTTGACCTCGACGACGCGGCCGCCCACCGGCGAGTAGAGATCGCTGGCCGCCTTCACCGACTCGATGACCCCGAAGCGCTCACCGGCGCTCAGAGTGCGCCCCACCTCGGGCAGCTCCAAAAAGATCACGTCACCGAGCTGCGCCTGCGCGTAGTCGCTGATGCCGACGCGCGACTGGGCGTCGACCCACTCGTGCGACGCGGTGAAGCGGTAGCCACTCAGGTCGGGCACGTTGCAGCTCTCCTCTAGCTCGACGAACGCTTGTAGAACGGCAGCGGCACCTGCTCCGCCGCCACGGCGGTGCCGCGGATGTCGATGCTCACCCGCTGCTTGGCCGCCGCCACCGGCGGCTCGACGAACGCGGTGGCGATGCCGCAGCCCAGGGTGAAGCTGAAGGTGCCGCTGGTCACCTCGCCGACGCGCTCCCCGTCGCCCAGCACCGGCATGCCGTGCCGCGCGATGTCGCGCCCCGAGAGCCGCAGCCCGACGAAGCGCCGCGGCGGCCCGGACTCCCTGATGCGGCGCAGCACCGGAGCACCGATGCAGTCGGCGCCCTTGTCCAGCTTCACCACCCACCCCAATCCCACCGAATAGGGGTCGACGGTTTCGTCCATGTCCTGCCCGTACAGCCGCAGCCCGGCTTCGAGCCGCAGCGTGTCGCGCGCGCCCAGCCCGCAGGGGAGCAGCCCCTCCGGCGCCCCGGCCTCCAGCAACAGGTCCCAGAGCTGCCCCACCCGGTCGGCGCTGATCATCACCTCGAAGCCGTCCTCGCCGGTGTACCCGGTGCGCGACACGAAGGTGACCCGCGAATCCACGCCGGCGAAGTCGACCGGGGCTACGTGGAACGTCCGCACCGCGGAGAGGTCGGTGTCGGTGAGCTTCTGCAGGATCGCGACCGCGCGCGGTCCCTGCAGCGCGAGCAGGGAGATGGCGTCGGTGTTGTCAGAAAGCTCGACGCCCCCGCCGAGGTGCCGGCGCATCCAGGCGACGTCCTTCTCGCGCGTCGACGCGTTGACCACGATCACGTACGTCCCCGGCGTCTCGCCGGCGATGACGATGAGGTCGTCGACGATGCCGCCGTCCTCGGTGCACATCACCGTGTACAGGGCCTGCAGCGGCTCCAGGCGGGCGACGTCGTTGGTGACCAGCGCCTGCAGCGTCGCCAGCGAGCCCTCGCCGTCCATCGCCAGCCGGCCCATGTGCGACACGTCGAACAGGCCGGCGCGCTGCCGCACCGCCAGGTGCTCCTCGCGCATCGAGCTGTACTGCAGCGGCATGTCCCAGCCGCCGAACTCGACCATGCGGGCGCCGAGGGCGACGTGGCGATCGTGGAGGGGCGTACGCAGCGCCATCGGGAGGCGAAGTCTACGCTTCGACCCCGCCCTCGGCAGCGAGCCAGGCCCACTCCGAGCCGACTGCCTCTAGAGTCCTCCCCCGGGAGGACGCGCCACCGCGGCGCGCCCGCATCGCAGCGAAGGAGGCCGCGTGGTCGCTGGCATCGTGGTCGGGATCCTGGTGATCCTGCTGGGGGTGGCGTGGTACCTCCTCTACCGTCGCCCCCTGCCGCTGGTCAGCGGCACCGTCACCGTGGCCGGGCTCGACGCCCCGGTGCACATCGTCCGCGACGGCCGCGGCGTGCCCCACGTCCAGGCGCGGAGCGCGCGCGACGCCGCCTTCGCCATGGGCTACACCCACGCCCAGGAGCGCGGCTGGCAGATGGAGTTCAACCGCCGCGTCGCCGCCGGCCGGGTCAGCGAGTTCGCCGGCGAGGAGGGCCTGGCCGCCGACCGCTTCATGCGCCGCATCGGCCTGCGCGGCGTCGTCGAGCAGGAGGTGGCGGCGCTCGACGACGAGACCCGCGCCCTCCTCGGCGCCTACGCCGCCGGGGTCAACGCGCTGTGGGCCTCGGGCCGCCCCCTGCCCCTGGAGCTGACCCTGCTGCGCATCCGGCCCGAGCCCTGGCGCCCCACCGACAGCCTGCTGCTGGCCAAGCTGCTCCACCTCGGCCTGGCCTTCAACATGGACGCCGAGCTGCGCCGCTTCGAGCTCCTCCGCCGCCTCGGCCCCGAAAAGGCGGCCAAGCTCGACTTCCTCTACGCCCCCGGCAATCCCACCATCCTCTCCGCGACGGCGCGCGCCGCGGCGGGCTCCAACGGCGAGGCGGCCGAGCTCTTCCGCGAGGCGGCGCGCTGGATCCCCACCGGGACCGCCGGCGCGGTGTCCAACAACTGGGTGGTCGACGGCACCATGACCGAGACCGGCCGCCCCATGCTCTGCAACGACCCGCACCTGCCGGCCACCGCACCCTCGATCTGGTACCAGGCCCACGTCGACGCCGGCGACGACTTCGAGAGCGTCGGCGTCACCATGCCCGGCCTGCCCTTCCCGCTGATCGGCCACAACCGCCGCGTCGCCTGGGGCTACACCAACTCCTTCGCCGACGTGCAGGACCTGGTCATCGAGGAGCTCTCCGACCGCACCGGCCGGCAGCACCGCACCGAGAACGGCATGGCCGACTCGGAGCTTCGCCGCGAAGTGATCAGGGTCAAGGGCAGGCCCGACGTCGTCGAGGACGTGGTGGTCACCCGCCACGGCCCGCTGATGGAGCGCTACGAGGACCGCGCCGCCGGCGTGTGGCGCGGCCTGGCGCTGCAGTGGACTGCGCTGACGCCCGGTGCCGCCGCGCGCGGGCTGCTCGAGCTGCAGCGCGCCCATGACTGGGAGTCGTTCCGCACCGCGCTCTACTACGTCGACGGCCCCTCGCAGAACGCGGTGTACGCCGACGTCGACGGGCACATCGGCTACTTCCTCAACGGGCGCATCCCGGTGCGCCGCCGTCCCCCCAACGGGCTGCCCGTCCCCGGCTGGACCGGCGAGGCGCAGTGGCTGCGCTGGCTCAGCGTCGACGAGGTGCCGCAGGTGCTCGACCCCGCCGAGCACTTCGTCATCACCGCCAACAACCGCATCGTCGGCGACGACTTCCCGCACTACATCGCCAGCGACTACATGAACGGCTACCGCGCCGCCCGGCTGCGCCAGCTGATCGCCGGCAGGACCGCCTTGAATCCGACATACATGGCAACAACGCAGATGGACGTGGTCTGCCTGCCGGCGCGCGAGGTGGTCGCTCTGCTGCAGAACGTGACCTGCGAGTCGGAGCTGGCCGAGGAGGCGCGGCAGAACCTGGCCCGCTGGGACGGCGTGCTCGACCCTGAGGGCGCCGAGCCCTGCGTATACGAGGCCTTCATGCGCCGCCTCACCCAGCACGCCCTGGAGCCGATGTGCGGCGCCGACTGGCGGCTCGCCTCCGGCGACATGCCGCACCCGGTGTTCGGCTTCGCCGGCAACCTGATCGGCGGCGTCACCCCGCACCTGCTGCGCCGCTGGCGCGAGAACGACACCGACTGGTTCCCCGACGGCCTCACCTGGGCCACCGTGGCGGCGCGGGCCATGGAGGATGCCGTCGCCGACCTGCGCCGCATGGCGGGCGGTCCGCGGCGCTGGCGCTGGGGTCGGCTGCACCGCCTGCACATCGACCACGTGCTGGGCCGCCGCCGCCCGCTCAGCTGGCTGTTCAACGCCGGCACCGTCGAGGTCGGCGGCGACACCGACACGGTGTTGCAGACCGCCTACATCCCCTCCCAGCCCTTCAGCACCCGCGCCTGGTCGCCGTCGTGGCGGCAGATCATCGACGTGGGCAACTGGGACGCCTGCACCGGGGTGCACTTCCCCGGCCAGTCGGGACACCCGGGCTCACGCCACTACCGCGACCTGGTCGGCGACTGGCACCGCAACCGGCAGCACCCGCTCGC
>CAZCJX010000084.1:6214-11856 GCA_964499205.1 uncultured Actinomycetes bacterium
GCCACTACCGCGACCTGGTCGGCGACTGGCACCGCAACCGGCAGCACCCGCTCGCGTGGAGCCCCGAGGCGGTGGCGGCGGTGGGGCGGTCGACCCTGGTGCTCACCCCGGGCGCGCTGGCGATGGGCGCACCGGCCGAGCCGGCCAGCGAGGAGGCTGCATGAGCACGAGGGGGTGGCGGCACGTCGCGGGAGTCCTGCTGCTCGCTGCGGTCGGCGGGGTGGGAGCGCTGCTGCTCGCCGCCGCGCGGCCAGGCGACGGGGCACTGGCGGCGCCGGAGTCACCGGCGGCGGTCACCAGCAGCTCGACCACCACCACGACCTGCACCAGGGGCATCTTCTGCACATCCTCGACGACGACAATCACCACCACGACCACCGAGACCACCACCACCGAGACCACGATCAGCATCTCCCTGTCCTCGCACAGCCAGGCGACCACCCCGCCGCCCACCCCGACCCCGTCGCCCACCCCGGCGCCCACCGCGGCCGCACCGGCATCCGCGCCGCCCGCGACCCCCTCGCCGTCGGACACCGCCACACCCTCCCCGACGAGCACCCCCGCGGCGACCACCACCTCCTCCGACGCGGCCTTCACCTCCCCCAGCGGCGGCGGCAGCGGCGGCCTGATCGTCGGCGTCTTCGCCATCCTCATCGTGCTCGGCGGAGGGTCGGCCTTCCTCTTCTGGCGGCTGCGCTGAGGCGTGGGCGTGGTGCCGCCGCCAGCTCGCCGGCGCCGCGGCTGCCTCTGGGCCCTGGTCGCCGTCCTGGTGGCCATCCTCGCCCTGGTCGGCGCCCTCGGCGCCCTGGCCCTGTCCACCCCCGACCTCGGCGCCCCGCCGGACGGCGCCGACCACGGCGACACCCAGCAGGCCATCGCCACCACCATGGCCGCCGCCCTGGTGGCGCAGCTCGCCGCCGGCCCGCACGGGGTCATCGCCCTCAGCGAGCACGACCTCACCGTGCTGGTGCGCGACAACAACCCCAACAGCCAGCGCTACCAGAACCCCCAAGCCCGGGTCCGCGCCGACCTGGTGGTCATCGACGCGCACACCCCGGTCGGGCCCTTCACCGTCGACGCGGTGGCCAAGCTGGCGCTGAGCCGCACCACCGGCACCGATGGGCTGCCCCAGGTCACCGCCACCTTCCGCGCGGTGCAGGTCGGCGGCCTCGGCCTGCCCGACTTCGCCGCCAGGGCGGTGCAGGACCGCGTCCAGCAGGCCTTCGACCTGCAGGACGTGCTGGCCAGCAACAGCATCCTCAGCCTGGCCCGCCGCGAGCTCGACTGCGTGGCCGTGACCGGCGGCGAGGTGCGGCTCGGCTTCCACCGTCCGGGCGCCAGCGCCGCCCCCGGCGACTGCGGCTGAGCGCCCCTGACGCAGCTCGCCAGATGCCTTCGACGGAGCTGGCAACGGTCCCGTCACGAGCCCGTGTGCCCCTTCGGCGGCGCGATCGGGTGCTGCCTATACTCGCCGCACACTCCCCAGGACGCACCAATCACACAACTCGGGAAGGAACCCCCTTGAGTCGCCGCATCCTCGTCGTCGACGATGACCCTCGCCTGCTCCACGTTGTCGCCATGTACCTCTCCATCGAGGGGTACGAGGTCGACACCGCCGGCAACGGCGAGGAGGGCCTGCGCCTGCTCGAGCAGCGCCGCCCCGACCTGGTCATCCTCGACGTGATGATGCCGGGCATCGACGGGCTCGAGGCCTGCCGCCGCATCAAGAGCAACCCCGAGACGCGGGCCATCCCGGTGGTGCTGTTCACCGCCCTGTCGCGCACCGACGACGTCGAGAACGGCCGCGCCGCCGGGGCCAACCGGTTCATCAACAAGCCCTTCAGCCTGATCGGCCTGGGCGCGGTGATCCGCTCCTTCCTCGCCGAGGACGCCACCGTCCCCGCCGCAGGATAGATCGCCGAGACCCTCCGCGCCCGAACGCCGCGCGGGCCGCCGGTCCCGCGTAGCATCCTGCGGCAGTGACCGAGCCGCACCTCACCCACCTCGACGCCTCCGGCACGGCGCGCATGGTCGACGTCTCCGCCAAGCCGTCCACTGAGCGCGTCGCCACCGCCGCCGCCCGGGTGCGCTGCGACCCCGCCACCTACGCGCTGATCGCCGCCGGCCAGGCCGCCAAGGGTGACGTCCTCGGCGCCGCGCGCATCGCCGGCATCATGGCCGCCAAGCGCACCCCCGAGCTGATCCCGCTCTGCCATCCCCTGCCGCTCACCTCGGTCGACGTCGACCTCCAGCTCGACCCGCAGCTCCCCGGCGTGCGCATCGAGGCCACCGCGCGCTGCACCGCGCAGACCGGGGTGGAGATGGAGGCGCTCACCGCCGTCACCGTCGCGGCGCTGACGGTGATCGACATGGCCAAGGCGTCTGACCGCTGGATGAGCGTCGAGGGCGTCGGACTTCTGGCCAAGTCCGGCGGAAAGTCGGGCCCTGTGGAGCGCCCGGCCGACCGCGCGCTGTAGCGACGCCCGCGCGGCGAGTTCGCCTACAGCAGCGAGGCGAAATACCCCGCCGCGGTATCCACCAGGCTCATCGCCCGCAGCCGGTCGCGCTCGCGCCGCCGCACGAAGTGCGCCCACGACTCGCGCGGCAGCCGGGGCGCGTGGCTCTCGATGCTCCACAGGCAGCCGCCCGTCGCCGGCAGGAACCGGTGCACGGTGAGGCCCGGCCCGGAGCGCTCGTGGATCTCCACCGGCGAGGCTCGCCGCAGCCGCACCGTCGAGGCGGTGCCGTCGGCGTCCTCCTCGCCCGCGGTCAGCGAGCACTCCCACCAGTCGCCCGGCGCGGCCACCGGCGTCTGCTGGCGGATCTGCGGCCAGATCTGCGGCGCGGCGGCGGGGTCGAGGAGGTGGTCGGCGAGCTCGACGGGGTCGCAGGGGACCAGCCCGGAGACGGCGAAGCGGCGCACCCGGTCGGCCCTCAGCCCGCCACGCGCCCGGCGCCGTGGGGGTCGCGCTCGCCGCGGAGCAGGCGCAGCCCGTGGGGCAGCGCCTCCCAGACGGCGTCGAGGCAGTCGGCCACGCCGCGGGGGCTGCCGGGCAGGGCCAGCACCAGGCACCCGCCGCGCACCCCGACCACCTGCCGCGAGAGCATGGCGTGGGGTGTCGCGGCCAGGCCGCGGGCGCGCATCGCCTCGGCCATGCCGGGGACCTCGTAGTCGAGCAGGGGGCGCAGCGTCTGGGGGGTGACGTCGCGAGGGGCCAGGCCGGTGCCGCCGGTGATCACCAGCAGCTCGGCACGCGCGGCCGCATCGACCACGGCGGCGGCGATGTGCGGCGGGTCGTCGGGCACGATCGCCCGGGAGACCACGGTGGCGGGCAGGTCGGCCAGCCGGGCGGCGATCAGGTCGCCGCTCTTGTCGGCGCGTTCGCCGCGCGAGCCGGCGTCGCTCACCGTGAGGACGGCGGCGCGGAGGTCGGACGGTGTGGGGCTCACCTGCCCCGTAGCCTACGACGCCCGGGGCAGGAAGTCGTCGTAGCCGGCCTCGCCGTGACCGCGTTGGGCGCCCCGCCGGGAGAGCAGGCGGTCCTGGATGGCGTAGAGGCGGTCCATCAGGTGGACGATGGTGATCCGGCTGCGAAGCTCCAGGCGGCACTCGTCGGGGAGGCTGGCGATCAGCCGGTCGAGCCGGGCGTCGTAGGTCTCGGGGACGCGCTTGCGGCCCTGGAGGTGGAGCTCCTCGAGCTCGGCGAGGATGGTGTCGATGGTGCGGACCGGCAGGTCGGCGAGGCGTCGCCGCTCGCGGGCGCGCTGCTCCTGCTGCATCCGCCGGCGGATCTCGGCGTTGGTGCTCTGGAGTCCGGACATGCATGGGGAGATACGCCGGGGGTTGCGGCGCGGTTCACCCGTAGGACTTTTGACTGATCCCCTTTTCCCGTTTTTGGCCTATGGTTGGATGACACACGTACAAAGCGGGGGGCACGGCGTCACGTCCACCCCTGCGGCTGCGTCGTATGTGTTGCCAGGGCAGTGTGGGCAGGAGGCACCAGGGGCGAGATGTCGGCGTCGGGTCCGTATCGGGGGCGCAGGGGGCGGCGCGGCCGCCACGTGCACTCCTCGGCGCGCGCCTCGGCGGCCTTCCGCGCCGCGCCCGGCCGGCGGCGCCGCACCCTGGCCGTCGCCCACGCCATGCGCACCCACCCGCGCTCCCGGGCCGCGACCGCCCGGCTCCAGGCCACCGGCCAAGCCGTTGCCATGGCCGCGCGCACGGTCAACGCCGCCATCGCCGCTCCCCCCGAGCGCCGCAGCGTCCGCGCCTTCCGCCAGCGCCCCCTGGTCTACAGCGCCATGGCGCTCTACGCCGTCGCCTCGATCGCGCTGATGGCCACCCACGCGGTGGGCATCACCAGCGAGCACGCCATCCTGCTCTGCCTGGTCGCCTTCGCCATCGTCGGGCGGGCCCGCCCCTTCGTGTGGGACTGGCTGCCCTTCCTGTTCGTGGCGGTGATGTTCGAGGACCTCACCGGCGTCGGCGAGCGGCTGGCCGGCGCGGTGCACACCGTGGGCCCGATCGTCTTCGAGCGGACCCTGCTCGGCGGCGCGGTGGCCACCACCTGGCTGCAGGACCGCCTCGGCCACGGCATCCTGCAGCACATCTTCGCCCTCGCCCTGGTGATCGAGTACCTGTTCCACTTCGCCGCGCCGCTGGTCGCCGGCGTCTGGCTGTGGCTGCGCCACCGCGAGTGGTTCTCGACCTTCGTCTCCGCCTACGTGCTGGTGATGGGCCTCGGCTTCATCATCTACCTGCTCTTCCCCGAGATGCCGCCCTGGCTGGCGGCCAAGGAGGGCCTGCTCCCCCACGTGCAGCGCATGGTGGTCGACACCCTGCAGCAGGTGGGCGGCTTCGGCCACTTCTACGCCGGCGCCGACCCCGAGCCCAACGCCGCCATGCCCTCGCTGCACGTCGCCGTCCCGATGGTGATCGCCTGCACCGTGGTCGCGGTGCGCGGCGGCCGGCGCTGGTCGTCGTGGGCGTGGATGCTCTACCCGCTGACGCTGAGCTTCGGGGTGCTCTACCTCGGCGAGCACTACCTCGCCGACACCCTGGCCGGGCTGCTGCTCGGCGCCGTCTGCTTCTGGGTCGCCTGCATCTCGCGCAACTGGGGCCGCGGCGCCGTCCCCGCCGCAGCGCTCGCCATCAGCACCGTCGCCGCGCAGGCGGCGCCGGCACCGCCGCCGGGGAGCCAGCCCCGCGCCGCGTGAGGGTCGCCGGCCGGCTTGCTAGTCTGGCCCGGTGAACCTCCAGGAGATCCTCGACTGGTCCGCGCGCCTCGCCGGCTGCGACGAGGTGCCCGCCGACTCGCAGGTGTACGTCGAAGCCTCCGGCGACGTGCGCAGAGTGCTGTTCGGCATCGACATCGACGCCGGCGAGCTGCTCTACGCGCAGGGCGCCGGGTACGACGCGGTGATCGCCCACCACCCCGTCGGCGAGCACGCCCGCATGGACTTCGCCAAGGTGGTGCACCGCCAAGTCGACATGATGGTCGCCGAGGGCATCGACCGCGCCGTCGCCGAGGAGGCGGTGGCGCAGCGGCTCGGCCGCATCCACCGCGCCGACCACATGGGCAACTGGAACCGCGTCGTCGACACCGCGCGGCTGATCGGCATGCCGCTCTGCAACGTGCACC
>CAZCJX010000085.1:0-1740 GCA_964499205.1 uncultured Actinomycetes bacterium
AAGGTGGATAGGCCATCCCCGATCGTGGCGTGCTCGCGGCTGACGGGGTCGCTGCCGGTGCCGTAGGTCGTCACGTGCTCGCGCCCCCGCCTGCTGTACAGGCCGAGTTCTTCCCAGGACCGGCGACGGGTGCGCCAGGGCGTTGGCCGCGGCACTGGCAACCGCCGCCAGGGACCTGCAGCGGAGCGCCTCCCCCCAGCAGTCGCTGGAGCGCCTCTCCGAGCTCGGCACCCAGCTCCACGCCCTCGACGACCCCGGCCTCGCCGCCCAGCTGGAAGCGGCCGGCGCCACCGCCGGGCCGCTGTCCGGCGTGGCCACCCTGGCTCCGCTGGCCCGGGCCCTGGCCACCGGCGACCTCGGCGCCGCGGCCACCGCCCTGCGCGCTTTGGCCGCCGACTCTGGCCGGCTCGACGCGGCGACGCGGCAGGCGGTGGCCCAGGCGCTGGCTGCGGCAGGCCGGCTCACCGCCGCCGCATCGCCTGATCTCACCACCGCCCTGAGTGCGGCCGCCACCGCGCTGGGCCGCGGCGATCCGAGCGGTGCCGCGCAGGCGCTGCAGTCCGCGGCCGCCCAGCTCGACACTCTGCGGCAGCGCCAGCAGGACCAGAGCATGGTCACCACCGCCGAGGCCGGCGCCGCTGCCGACCAGAGCCGCGTCGCCTCGCAGGTGGACGCCGACCGGCAGGCCTCCGGTCAGCAGCTCTCGGGATCGGCCGGGCAGGCGGCGGTGGTCGGCGGCCAGGGCAACGGCCACAATCCCTCCTCGCAGGGAGCGTCGGTGCTCGGCCCGGCGCAGGGCGGCGCCGCCGAGCAGGGCGGTCCCCTGGGCGGCGGGCAGCCCGCCGGTGGGAGCGGCGGCCAGGGCGGCGGGGCCGGCGGGAGCGGCGCCTCCACCGCCCCGCTCGGCGGACACGACCAGGTCTACGTCCCCGGGCCGCCCGGCCTCGAGCTGCCTGACCTGACCCAGCCGGCCCTGCTCGTCCCCGGAGCCAGCGTGCCGCTCAGCGACGCGCGCAGCGTCCTGGCGGAGTTCGAGCAGGCCGCCCTCGAAGCCCTCGACCGCGGCGACGTCGACGCCGCCGACCGCGACCTGGTTCGCCAGTACTTCAGCGCCCTGGGAGGTTCCTGATGGCCGTCGACCCGCAAACGCTCGGCGTCGAGCTCGACCCCGACGGCTTCGCCGAGCTGGCGGAGCGGATCGAGGCCGAGATCCGGCGCGTCATCGTCGGCCAGGATGAGCTGGTCCGCGGCGTGCTCAGCGCCGTGCTCGCCGGCGGCCACGCGCTGATCCAGGGCGTGCCCGGACTGGGCAAGACGGTCCTGGTCCGCGCCCTCGGTGACGCCCTCGACCTGCGCGTCACCCGGGTGCAGTTCACCCCCGACCTCATGCCCACCGACATCCTCGGCACCACCGTCATCCAGGAGGAGGGCGGGCGGCGCGACTTCGTCTTCCACGAGGGGCCGGTGTTCACCAACCTCATGCTCGCCGACGAGGTCAACCGGGCCACGCCGAAGACGCAGAGCGCCCTGCTCGAAGCGATGCAGGAGCGCCAGGTCACCGCCGGCGGGGTCACCCGGTTGCTGCCCGTCCCCTTCTTCGTGCTGGCCACCCAGAACCCCATCGAGCTGGAGGGCACCTACCCGCTCCCCGAGGCGCAGCTCGACCGCTTCCTGGTGCAGCTCCTCGTCGGCATGCCCGGCGACGACGAGCTGGTGCAGATCCTCCGCCGCACCACCGGC